>JANONC010000045.1:0-6923 GCA_031420655.1 Rhodospirillales bacterium
GTCTCCCCGGTAGGCGCGGTCGCTTACGATCGTAACCCCGCCGGGACCTACCCAGACCGCGTGCGCCCCGTTCCGCCATACACTGAACCGGTCGAGGTAGGATACTCCGCGCGGGCAGACATCGCGGGCCGGCTCTGCCGATACAAAAAGGGTTACGCCTTCACATCCCGGCCGCGCGGCACCCCGCGCAAGTCGTAGCAACTGCCCATCCCGCAGCAGATCGCACCGGTCCGCTGTGCAAATGGCCGGCCGCCCGGTCACGATGCTCTGGATGGGCCCGCTCGCCAGATGATCCTCCCATGAAGAGCGTAGAAAGCCGCCGCCTAGGCCCTGCGCCCAATAGCCACTCTCCCGCACCGCGATCAGCTTCGCATCGGGTGACATCAGCAGGTCGGGCGGTACGGTCAGCAGCGGCGACAATAGGCCGGCCAGCATCGGTACGAGCCCCAGCAGGCGTGGCCGGGTGCGCCACAGCGACAGCCACGCCAGCCCCAGCGCGAACGCACACAGGCCCCAGCCCGGCATGGCCGGCAGCGCAACCGTCGCCGCGGGCAGGTCCGACACCCCATGCGCAATGGCCAGAATGACATCCACCCCCCAGCCCATGGGTATCAGGGCCAGTCGCTCCAGCCCGAACGGCATCAGCGCCAGCGCCACCAGCCCGGCGGGCAGCACCCACAGCGCCGTCAGCGGTACCGCCAGCAGGTTAGCCACGATGAAGTACAGCTGAAAGTGCCCGAAATGGTACGCAGCAAACGGAGCGGATGCCGACCCGGCCAGCAGGCTCGTCAATGCCAAGCTGGTTACATGATGCACGAATCGTCGCTGGTACAGCCGCGCCAGCCGTTCCCGCAGCGCCTCGTACCCGGCAATCAGCGCCAGCACCGCCGAAAAACTCATCTGGAAGCCGACGCCCATCACCTCATGCGGCATCGCGACCATCAGGCCAAAAGCCGCCAGCGCCAGCCCGCGCACCGACAGCGCGCGCCGTCCCAGCACCAGCCCAAGCGTCACTAGGCTCGCCATCATGAAGCTGCGCAGGATCGGCAGGTGCCCACCCGTTAGCAGCAGGTACCCGCCACCCCCCGCAAGGCCGGCCAGTGCGGCGATCGTCTTGCACGGCCAGTGCAGCGCCGCCCGCTCCCACAACGCGAGCCCAAACCGGGTGAGCCCCACGAACAACCCCATGACGATGCCGATATGCAACCCGGCGACTGCCAGCAGGTGCGCCAGTCCGGAGTCGCGGAACGCCGCCCGGTCGGGCGCCGGAATGGCTGCCGTGCCGCCCGTCAGCAACGTGGCCGACACAGCGCCGGCCGCGCCCGGCAAGCCCGCCATGACGCGCGCGGCCACCCCGTCCCGCAGGCCGTTGAGCCATGCCGCTATTCCCGGTGAGGTCCGCGCCACGATCTCCGCCGGACCCAGCGCCGTCCCGTACCCAGCAAGCCCAGCGAAATAAGCATCCCGCTGTAGATCCCATCCGCCGGGATAGGCGGGAGGAGCCGGGGGCCGCAGCAACGCCCGCACGCGGAGCGTATCGCCGGCTTCCGGCAGCACCGGGTCATTCGTGCGCAGCCGGACCCGCAGCGTGCGCGCCAGCGGTACCGCGTCATTCCAGACCGCTTGCTGTAGAACGACGCGTCGCCCCTCCGGCAGTGCCTCCACCGCGCGCACCGTTGCGGTCAGCACCACAGCCCGCATCGGCAGCGGGGCCGGCCCGGCCGCCCGCCCCGTCCCGGCCTGTGCAGAGGCAAACCCCATCGCCGCGGCCAGCCCGCACAACGCCACCCCGCGGGCGACCAGCGTGTGCCGGGCCAGCACGACCGCGCCCAACGCAATGCCACAGGCCAGCAGCCCGGCCCACCAGGCAGGCTCCGTCGTCCGGGCGAAATAGCCTGCCACTCCGGCGCCCATGCACACCGCCAGCCACGGTACGAACCGGCCACGCTCGGCCTCCACCCACGCAAGCAGCGCGGGCCATGGCGTACGCCATTCCAGTTCGAGTGCAGTCAGAACCCGTTGCACAACCCCTCCGTGTGCAAAAGGCTAACACCGGTGCCACTCTTCACGCCATCGGTCCGCGTGGTAAGCACGCTCATGGTTCGCACCCGCTTCGCCCCCAGCCCAACAGGGCACCTCCATATCGGCGGCGCACGTGTGGCGCTGTTTAACTACCTGTTCAGCCGGCACCACGGCGGCCAGTACCTGCTGCGGATCGAGGACACCGATAAGGAACGCAGCACCGCCGCGTTTACCCAGGGCATTCTGGATGGACTGCATTGGCTGGACCTGGACAGTGACGAGCCGCCCGTATTCCAATCTACCCGGCAAGCCCGGCACACGGAAATGGCGCAGGCCTTGCTCGAGTCCGGCCATGCCTATCGCTGCTATTGCACGCCGGACGAGCTGCGCATCATGCGCGAACAAGCCGCCGCCGCGGGCCGCCCGCCCCGCTATGACGGCACCTGGCGCAACCGCAACCTGGCCGACGCACCATCAGGCGTCGCACCCGTGATCCGCCTGAGTGCCCCCCAGACCGGTGAGACGGTACTGGACGACCTGGTGCAGGGCACGGTCACGGTTGCCAATGCCGAGCTGGACGACCTGATTATCCTGCGTAGCGACGGCGTGCCCACCTATCTGCTTGCGGTGGTGGTGGACGATCACGACATGAATATCACTCACGTGATCCGCGGCGATGACCATCTGACCAACACCTTTCGCCAGATCGCGATTTACAACGCGCTCAGCTGGCCCCTGCCCCGTTTTGCTCATTTGCCGCTGATCCATGGGGCGGATGGGGCCAAGCTGTCCAAGCGCCATGGAGCCGTCGGCGTGCTGGAATACCGTGACCAGGGCGTGCTGCCGGAGGCGCTATGCAATTTCCTACTCCGCCTCGGCTGGGGCCATGGCGATCTGGAGGTACTGGGGCGTGACGAGGCGATCCGCCTGTTCGACCTCGACGGCGTAGGTCAGGCTGCAAGCCGGATGGACGCCGCGCGCCTTCAGCACCTGAACGGCGTTTGGCTACGGCAGACGGATGACGGCCGGCTGACGGCGCTGGTCGTCGCCAACCTGCATGCCCATCACGGGCTGCAGCCCAACGCTGCGCAAATCGAGCGTATCCGCGTGCTGATGCCGGGCCTGAAGGAGCGGGCGAAGACGATCGTCGACCTCACCATTGCTGCCGCTTTCCTCGCACGCGACCTGCCGCTGCCGTTCGAGCCGAAAGCGCTGGCCCTGCTAACACCCGAGGCGAAGGCCGCGCTGCATGCCCTCGCCCCCGCTTTGGCCGCAACCGACTTCACTGCGCCCGCGCTGGACGCTGCGCTGCGCCACTACGCCGAACGCACCGGTCAGAAACTCGGCCAGGTGGCGCAGCCCCTGCGCGCGGCGTTGACGGGCGCCACTACCAGCCCCGGTATCGACGCAACCCTCGCCGCCCTGGGCCGAGACGAAGCGCTGGCCCGCATCGCCCACGCCGCCGCCCCAAGCACGCCATGAGCTACCGCCAGCGTCACCTGCTCGCGATCGAGGGCCTGCATCCGCCCGAAATCGAGGCGCTGCTGGACCTGGCCGACAGCTACGTGCTGCTCAACCGCTCCGGCAAGACCCAGCGCGACCTGCTCCGCGGACGTACTCTCATCAACCTGTTCTACGAAGACAGCACCCGGACCCGCACGAGCTTCGAACTGGCAGGTAAGCGGCTTGGCGCCGACGTCATCAACATGTCCGTCAGCACCAGCAGCGTGAACAAGGGCGAAACGCTGCTGGACACGGCCGCCACGCTGAACGCCATGCGCTGCGACCTGCTGGTGGTGCGGCATGACCAATCGGGCGCGCCCAATTTGCTGGCCCAAAAAGTCAGTAGCGCCGTCATCAACGCAGGCGACGGCACGCATGAGCATCCAACGCAGGCGCTGCTCGACGCGCTCACGCTGCGCCGCCGACGCGGCCGGCTGGAGGGTCTGCACGTGGCCATTTGCGGTGACGTGCTGCACTCGCGAGTCGCCCGCAGCAACATCCACCTGCTCTCCGCCATGGGGGCCCGCGTGCGCGTCGTGGGCCCGCCCACGCTGATCCCGGCAGAGGCGGCGGCGTTGGGAGTCGAGGTGCACCACTCCATGGAAACCGGCCTCGACGGCGCTGATGTCGTTATGATGCTGCGCCTCCAGCGCGAGCGTACGGCCCGCGGCCTTGTCCCCAGCGCCCGTGAGTACTTCCGCTTCTTCGGCCTGGATCACGCCAAGCTCGCCCGTGCCCGCAAGGACGTGCTGGTCATGCACCCCGGCCCCATGAACCGGGGCGTCGAGATCGACAGCGCCGTAGCCGACGACCCGGCGCATAGCGTGATCGGCGAGCAGGTCGAGATGGGCGTCGCCGTCCGCATGGCCGTGCTGGACACGCTGGCCCGCAGCGGACGCCGCAATGCTTGAGCCGTTGCTGTTCACCCACACGCTGTTCACGAACGTTCGCCTCATGGACCCAGCCACCGGCCTCGACCAGCCGGGCACGCTGCTGGTCCGGGACGGCATCATCGCCGATTTCGGCCCCACCCTGGGCCGCCCAGACGGCGCACACACCATCGATGGCGACGGGGCCGTGCTGTGCCCGGGCCTGGTCGACATGCGCGCTGCCCTGGGCGAACCGGGGTTCGAGTACCGCGAGACGATCGCCTCCGCCGCACAAGCTGCCGCCGCGTCCGGTATCACGACGCTGGCCGTGTTGCCCGACAGCCGCCCCGCCGTGGACGACCCGGCCATCGTCCGCCTGCTGCGTGCCCGCGGGGAAGAGACCGGCAGCCTGACCATCCTGCCCTACGGTGCCGTGACCCGCGGCTGCCTGGGTGAGGAGATGGCGGAGATTGGCTTGTTGCGGGAGGCCGGGGCGGTGCTGTTCAGCGACGGGCAGCGCGCCATCGGCGACACCCGCCTGATGCGGCTGGCGCTCAGCTACGCCAGCGGTTTCGGTGCCCGCATCGTGCAACACCCGGAAGACCCGGCGCTCGCTCAGGGTGGCGTCGCGACCGAAGGCGAGCTTGCCACGCGGCTCGGCCTGCCCGGCATTCCCGTCGCTGCGGAGGCGATCCTGGTTGCGCGCGATTTGCGCCTGCTGGAGCTGACGAATGGCGCGCTGCACATCGCCCATGTGTCGACGGCCGAGGCGCTGGACCTGATCCGCGCCGCCAAGCGCCGCGGCCTAAATGTCACGTGCGACACCGCCCCGCCCTATTTCGACCTGAACGAGACCGCGATCGGCAACTACCGGACCTACGCCAAGCTCTCACCACCCCTGCGGCCCGAAGCCGACCGGCTGGCGGTGTGTGCGTCGCTGGCGGACGGCACGATCGACGCGATCGCGTCCGACCACCAACCGCGCGATGCGGACGACAAGCGCTTGCCCTTCGCACTTGCGACCCCCGGTGGCGCCGGACTTGCGACATTGCTGGGCGTGACGCTAGCGCAGGTCCACAACAACGGCCTGCCGCTCATGCGGGCCCTGGCGCTTATGACCTGCCAGCCCGCCCATATCCTGGGCACCACGGCCGGCCTCACGCGCGGGGCCCCGGCCGATCTGTGCCTGTTTGCGTTGGAGCGCGCCTGGCAGGTTGTGGCGGGCACGTTGCCGGGTAAGGCGCCGAACACGCCATTCGACGGCCGGGCGCTGGAAGGGAAAGTCCTGGGCACCTGGAAGGCGGGGCGACGCGTCTATGGGTGAGCTGATCGTCGCGGGAGCACTTGTGTTCGGCTACGCGCTGGGATCGATCCCGTTCGGCTGGCTGCTGACCCGCGCGGCGGGCCTGGGCGACCTCCGCGCCATCGGCTCCGGCAATATCGGTGCCACCAACGTATTGCGGACGGGGCGCAAGGATGTGGCAGCGGCGACCTTGCTGCTGGACGGGGCGAAAGGGGCTGTGGCGGTGCTGCTTGTGCAAGCATGGGCCTGGCCCGAGTTGGGATGGCTCGCCGGGCTCGCGGCTGTCGTGGGGCATTGCACGTCACCCTGGATGGGCGGGCGCGGCGGCAAGGGCGTAGCAACCGGGCTGGGCATGATCGTGGGCATGGCCTGGCTGCCTGGCGCGCTCGCCTGCGCGGTCTGGCTGGGCGCGATGGCTGTCAGCCGCCGCTCCTCCGTCGGCGCACTCGCCGCGTTCGGGGCGGCCCCGGTGCTGATGGGCTGGCTCGTGGGGCTCCTGCCGGGCGGCATCGTGCTGCTGGTCAGCGTCGTCGTGATCGCGCGCCATGGCGATAACATCGCCCGGTTGCGCGCCGGGACCGAGCCGCGGGTCGGCCTATGACGGACCTGGCCGACCGCATCCGCCTGGCGCGCACGGATGGCGTTGGCCCTGTCACCTACCGCCGCCTGCTGCGTGAGTACCCGAGCGCTGCCGCGGCCATCGATGCGCTGCCGGCACTCGCCCGCGGTGCCGGGCGCGCCACGCCACCACGCATCCCGAGCGTATCCGACACGGCACGCGAGATGGATCGGGTCGCCAAGATCGGCGGCCGGATGCTGGTGCTGGGCGGCCCGGATTATCCGCCGCTGCTGGCCATGCTGACGATCGCGCCGCCGGTGCTGACGGTTCTGGGCGACGTGACGGTCTTCGCAAGCCGGGCCGTGGCGCTGGTGGGGGCCCGCAACGCCAGTGCGCCCGGTCAGCGTATGGCAGAGGCCCTTTCCGCCGAACTCGCCGCGGCCGGGCTGATCGTCGTCTCGGGCCTGGCCCGTGGCATCGATACCGGCGCGCATACCGGCGCCCTCCATACCGGCCGCACCGTCGCGGCGGTCGCAGGGGGCATCGACATCGTCTATCCGCCCGAGAACGACAAGCTGCAGCGACGCATTGCCGAGCGTGGGGCGATTGTGGCCGAAGCGCCGTTCGGCACCGCGCCGCAAGCCCGGCACTTCCCGCGCCGCAACCG
>JANONC010000046.1:0-4685 GCA_031420655.1 Rhodospirillales bacterium
GCTTGGCCGCACGCAGCGTGTCGCCAAACCCAGCGCCAGCCAGCGCCGCCAGTGCATCCGGGCCGTCACCCACGTGCTGCACCGGATAGGTCAGCTCCGCGGCCGCACCGATGACGCCGACCGGGCAGCCGCCCAAGTTCATGCGCTTGCGAATGCGCGCGTTCAGCACCGGCGCTTCCCGGCGCGGGTTAGTACCCACCAGCAGGATCGCGTCCGCTTCCTCGATCCCGGCGACCGTCGAGTTGAACACGTACAACTCCCGCCGGCTGGCATCGAGTGCCGCGCCATCCTGCCGGCAGTCGAGGTTGGTGCTACCGAGACTGACCATCAGGTCACGCAGGGCCACCATGCTTTCCGCGTCGCATAAATCGCCCGCGATGGCACCGATTTTCTCACCAGGCAGGCCGCTCAGCTTGCTGGCGATGGCACCGAACGCCTGCGCCCATGTCGCCGGCTGCAACTTGCCATTCACGCGCAGCCACGGCTTGTCCAACCGCCGCCGCTTTAGCCCGTCATGGGAAAAGCGCGCCTTGTCTGCCAGCCATTCCTCGTTCACGTCATCGTTAGTGCGCGGCAGCACGCGCAGCACTTCGGAACCGCGGGTATCGACTCGGATATTGCTACCGAGCGCATCATGCACGTCGATCGTGTCGGTCTTTTTCAGTTCCCACGGGCGCGCCACGAAGCTGTAGGGCTTATTCAGCAGCGCGCCGACTGGGCAGATATCGATCAGGTTGCCGGACAACTCCGTGGTCAGGGCCTTTTCGATGTAGGTGCCGATCTCCATCCCCTCGCCGCGGGACGTGGCGCCCATCTCCGGCACGCCCGCCACTTCGCTGCTAAACCGGACGCAGCGGGTACAGTGGATGCAGCGCGTCATGAAGGTCTTGACCAGCGGGCCAAGGTTCTTGTCCTTCACAGCACGCTTGTTCTCGGCATAACGCGAGTGATCCATGCCGTAAGAATAGGCTTGGTCCTGCAGGTCGCACTCGCCGCCCTGGTCACAGATCGGGCAATCGAGCGGATGGTTGATGAGCAGGAACTCCATCACGCCCCGGCGCGCTTGGCGCACCATGGCCGTATCCGTGCGGACTACCATGCCGTCCGCGACCGGGTAGGCGCAGCTGGCGATCGGCTTGGGTGCCTTTTCGACCTCCACCAGGCACATACGGCAGTTACCCGCGACGGACAGCCGCTCATGGTAGCAAAAACGCGGAATCTCGACGCCCGCCTGCTCGCACGCCTGCAGTATGCTGGAGCCGTTCGGGATGTCGATTTCCATCCCATCGACAGTCAATTTAGCCATTGAATTTACTCCGCCGCGATCGGCAAGGGGCGCAGTGCTGTGGGCGGTGGCGCTAAACGAGCGGCTTTGTAGGCCGTAATTCGCGCTTCCATCTCCGGCCGGAAGTGCCGGATCAGGCCCTGGATCGGCCAGGCGGCGGCGTCACCCAGCGCACAGATGGTGTGGCCCTCGATCTGCCGGGTCACTTGCTCCAGCGTGTCGATCTCCTCCAACTCCGCCCGGCCCTGCACCATGCGGTGCATGACGCGCATCATCCAGCCCGTACCCTCGCGGCAGGGCGTGCACTGGCCGCAGGATTCGTGCTTGTAGAACTGAGCCAGCCGGTCGATGGCGCGAATGATGTCCGTCGATTTATCCATGACGATCACGCCCGCGGTGCCCAAACCAGACTTCACATCACGCAGGCTATCGAAATCCATTAGCACTGTGTCGCAAATCGACTTCGGCAGCAGCGGCACGCTCGACCCGCCGGGAATGACGGCCAGCAAGTTGTCCCAGCCGCCACGCACGCCGCCGGCATAGGTTTCGATCAGCTCTCGCAGCGGGATACCCAGCTCTTCTTCCACGTTGCAGGGCTTGTTCACGTGCCCGCTGATGCAGAAGATCTTGGTCCCGGCATTCTTTGGCCGCCCGAGCCCGGCAAACCACGCGCCGCCCCGGCGCAGGATGGTCGGAACGACGGCGATCGTCTCCACGTTGTTGACCGTCGTCGGGCAACCATACAGGCCGACGGCTGCTGGAAAGGGCGGCTTGAGCCGGGGCATGCCCTTCTTGCCCTCCAAGCTTTCGATCAGCGCGGTTTCCTCGCCACAAATGTACGCGCCCGCCCCGCGATGCACGAACAAGTCGAAGTCAAAGCCCGACCCGGCTGCATTCTTACCCAGCAGGCCGGCCTCATACGCTTCGTCAACCGCGATCTGCAAGTTACGCGCTTCGTTATAATACTCGCCGCGCACATAGACGTAGCAAACCGCGGCACCCATGGCGAAGGAGGCGATCAGGCAACCCTCGATCAGCTTGTGCGGATCGTGGCGCAAGATATCGCGGTCTTTGCATGTGCCTGGCTCACTCTCATCGGCATTCACCACCAGGTAGTTCGGGCGGCCGTCCGGGGCGGCATGCTTGGGCATGAACGACCATTTCATACCGGTCGGGAACCCAGCCCCGCCGCGCCCGCGCAATCCGGACGCCTTCATTTCGTCAATAAGAGCGTCGCGCCCGCGCGCGATCAGCGCCGCCGTGCCGTCCCAATCGCCGCGGGACTTGGCCCCTGCCAGCTTCCAGTCATGCTGGCCGTACAAATTGGTAAAGATGCGATCCTTGTCGGCAAGCATCTAAATCACTCCACAATCGTCAAAGTATTAGGCCCACCCTCGGGCGCCGACGTTATTCGCCCGATGGTCGAGCCAGCCGGTGGCTTCTCACCCCGGCGCAACGCTTGCAGCAAGGCGCGCGTGCGGTCGTAATCGAGGTCTTCGTAGTAATCGTCATCCACCTGCAATATAGGCGCGTTCACGCAAGCGCCCAGGCACTCGACCTCGCTCAGATGAAACATCCGGTCGGTACTAGTCTCACCCATGCCGCTCACGCCCGTCTCATCCCGGCAGGCACGCGCAATGTCGTCCGAGCCGCGAAGCCAGCACGGCGTCGTACCGCATAGCTGCAGGTGATAGCGCCCGATCGGCGTCATGTTGAACATCAAATAGAACGTAGCGACTTCGTACACGCGTATCGGCGGCATATTCAGCCGGGCCGCAATCACGTCCATGGCCGGGCGGCTGACCCAGGCGCTGCCGGTTTGCCGCAGCATCTGTCCCTGCGCCAAGTACAGCACCGGCAAGACGGCGCTGGCCGCACGGCTGGGCGGGTATTTCTTCAAAATCGCCTCGATTTCCGTTTCGCTGGCGGCGTCGAACACGAACGGTGGCGGCCGGTCTGCGTTGGTGACGCCGGGCACATCGGTCTGGCTGACGAAAGCGCCACTCACCGGTCGATCTCCCCAAAGACCACGTCGATCGACCCAATGATCGCCACCGCGTCGGCCAGCATGTGCCGCTTGCTCATGTGCTCGATCGCTTGCAAATGCGAGAAGCCGGTTGGCCTGACCTTGCAGCGATAGGGCCGGTTGCTTCCATCAGCGACAAGGTAGACGCCAAACTCACCCTTGGGCGACTCCGTCGCCGTGTAAGTCGTGCCGACCGGGATGTGATAACCCTCGGTGTAGAGCTTGAAGTGATGGATGAGCGCTTCCATCGAGCGCTTCATCTCCGACCGCTTTGGTCCGGTGAACTTGCGGTCGTCGATTCTTACAATGCCCGGCGTCATGTGCTCCAGGCATTGCTGAACAATGTAGACGCTCTGACGCATCTCGGCCATGCGAACCAGATAGCGGTCATAACAGTCGCCGTTACGGGCAACCGGCACGTCGAAGTCGACGGATGCGTACATATCGTAGGGCTGCGACTTGCGCAGGTCCCACGCAACGCCGGACGCGCGCAGGCACGGCCCGGTAAAGCCCCAGGCCAGCGCATCTTCTGCCGACATGATGCCGATATCGACTGTGCGCTGCTTCCAGATACGGTTGCCGGTCAGCAACTGTTCCAGCTCATCGATGAATTTTGGGAAGCCGTGCGCCCACTCGGCGATTTGGTCTTCCATACCGGCCGGCAAATCCTTCGACACGCCGCCCGCCCGAAAATAGTTGGAGTGGTAGCGTGCGCCCGAAACGGCTTCGTAGAAGTACATGATCTTCTCACGCTCTTCGAAGCCCCACAAACTGGGCGTAATGGCCCCTACGTCCAACGCATAAGTCGTGACGTTCAGCAGATGGTTCAGGATGCGGGTAAGCTCGGCGAACATCGTGCGTATCCAGCGCGCGCGGACCGGCGGCTCGATGCCCAGCAACTTTTCCTGCGCTAGCACCCACGTGTGCTCCATACACATCGGGCTCACGTAATCGAGCCGGTCAAAATACGGCAGTGCTTGCAGGTAAGTCTTGTTTTCGATCAGTTTTTCCGTGCCGCGGTGTAGTAGGCCGATGTGCGGGTCTGCCCGCTCCACAACTTCACCATCCATTTCCAGGATGAGCCGCAGCACGCCATGGGCAGCCGGGTGCTGGGGGCCGAAGTTGATCGTGTGGTTGTCCACCTCGATCACTTTCGTCGTAGGCGTGTTCTCATCGGCGACCGGATGCCGCCCGTCCGTGGTCATACCATCAGGCATTTGGGGTGTCCTTAGCTAACGCCGCTTGACGGTCCGTATGGGCCTTTTCGTCACCGGGTAGGGTGACCATGCCCTCCCAGGGCGACACGAAATCGAAGTTGCGGAAGTCCTGCGTGAGGCTCACGGGCTCGTTCACAACCCGCTTGCGCTCGTCGTC
>JANONC010000047.1:0-2996 GCA_031420655.1 Rhodospirillales bacterium
GCGCGACCCCCGTCTCCCGCAACGACCCACGTGCCGCGAAATCCGGCAGGCTAGCGCCCAGGCTGAACAGCGCCAGGGTCGGCGCGGCACTGCCCAGCATGGCCAGCAGCCGGTGCATCGGGTCCGGCACCGGCAGGCCGAGCACGCGCCACGCCGCGCCAGCCACAATCCCGGTCACGATCGGGTTGCGCAGCAGGCCAGACACGATGCCACGCAGCTTCTGCAAAACGCCGGTGGGCGCGCCATCAGCCTCGATCAGCACGGTCGCCAGCGGCAGCAGCACCAGCGTGTGCAGCGCCACAATCGGCACCAGGAACTGCACGCCTGCCGGGCCGAACGCCGCCGTGACGATCGGTACACCCAGCATGACCGTGTTGCCGTAGGCGCAATTCACCCCCAGCACGGACGCTGCCGCGAGCCCGTTACCCAGCACCCGCCGGCCAATCACTACGCCGGTGAAGAATACGGCGACGCAACAGCCGAAATACCACAGCGCCGCGTCTAGCCCCCGTAAGGGTGGGCCATCGGCAATCGAGCCAAACAACAGGGCAGGAATAAGCAAATAGAATGTGAGGTCGTTCAGCCCGCGCTGGCCCGGCGCGTCCAGCACACGCCAGTACCGTGCTGATGCACCGAGGATAATCAGTGCAAAGACGGGCGCGACAATCCCAGCCACCCCGGCAAGGCCGAGCCCCGCAGTACCGGTCACGCCACGGCGTAGTGCCCGGCAGAATAGAGCGCCCGCACCGGCTCAACCCGGCCGGCACCACCGCCCATATTGCCGAGGGCCAAGCCCACCAGCACCGCCGCACCACCCAACAGAACGTGCCGCCATGTCAGCCGCATCGCATCCCTCCGTCTTTTGACACGAACGGAAGCAGGTATCGGCCTGCTAGGCCAGTCCCCTTCGTCAGACTTTGTGAAACGAGGCAATGAATTGCGCCAACCCGGTCTGCCGGCCCACCGTGGAGCGGGCGGCGTGCAGCACGGCGCGGATATCACGCACCGCGTGCTCCAGCGTCTGGTTCACAATGGCATGATCGAACTCCGCCCAATGCGCCAGCTCCGACCGGGCCGCGTCCATGCGCCGCGCAATCTCGGCTTCCGCGTCGCTCGCCCGGCCACGCAGGCGCTGTTCCAGCACAGGCAGCGATGGCGGCAGGACGAACACGCCCACCACATCGTCCGGCATGGCGCGGCGAAGCTGGGCATGCCCCTGCCAATCGATATCGAAGACGATGTCCCGTCCCGCCGCCAACGCCTGCTCCACGGGTGCCCGCGGAGTGCCATAGCGCCGGCCAAACACCTCCGCCCATTCCAGCATGGCACCCGCATCGATCAGAGCCTGAAAGCTTGGCCCATCCTTGAAATGGTAGTGGACCCCATCCTGCTCGCCAGGCCGCGGCGCGCGTGTCGTGGCGCTGATAGACAGCGACAGGCCGGGTTCGGCGGCCAGCAGCCGGCGCGTGATCGTGCTCTTACCCGCGCCCGACGGGGCGGCGATCACGAGGCACACGCCCCGGCGTGCCATGAGCGGCGCCGGTACGTCATTCGACATTCTGCACCTGCTCCCGCATGTGCTCGATCAACGCCTTCATGGCGAGCCCGGAGCGGGTGAGCGGGATGCTGGCGGACTTGCTGCACAGCGTATTGGCCTCTCGCATGAACTCCTGCACGAGGAAGTCGAACCGGCGTCCGATCGCTTGCCCCTCGCCGAGCAGCACCCGGGCGGCGGTGATGTGGCTACCGAGCCGGTCCAGTTCTTCCTGCACGTCCGCCCGGGTCGCGAGCAACGCCACCTCGTGCGCCAAACGCTCCGGTGTCAGCCGATCGGGCGTAAGCGACCGGTCGGCCAAAAGCGGGGCCAGGCTGGCCTGCAGCCGGGCCTGTAGCAGGCCGGGCTGGGCCGCGGCATCCGCCGTCGCCGCACGATGCAGGTCCGCGACCTGATCCAATTGCCCGGCCAGCAGCGTGTACAGGCGTGACCCCTCCTCCGCCCGGGCAGCGGCCAGCCCGGCTACGGCCCGGGTAAAGCCGGCCAGTACGGCCGCGGTTTGCGCCGCCGAGACTCCCGCCTCCTCGGCGTTCGCCTGCCGTAAAACGCCGGGCAGGGCCAGCACAGCCTCTGGCGACGGAGCGGCCGCATTCGGCAGGCGCGCGGCCACGGCCAGCACGAGCGTCACCATCTCGTCCAGCAAAACCGGATCGAGGGTCAGCCGGGTCCGCTCCTCCCGCTTGGCGGTCAGCGTTGCCGTCACGTTGCCGCGCCGCAGCACCCGCGCCGTTTCGGCCCGGATACCGGCCTCCAGCGACTCGAAGGACGGCGGCAGGCGTAGGCGCAGATCGAGGCCACGGCCGTTCACGCTGCGCACCTCCCAGGCCCAGGCGAGGCCGTCCACCACGCCCTCGGCCCGCGCAAAGCCGGTCATGGACGAAATCATCGTGGGCGGCTCCGTTCGATCTCGCGCCACCGGGCGACGTTTTTCAGGTGGGCGTCCTGGGTTGCGGCAAAGGCGTGCCCGCCTGTGCCGTCCGCGACGAAATAGAGATCCGCCGCCTCATCCGGCCGGGCCGCGGCCAGCAGCGACAATGCGCCCGGCATGCAGATGGGCCCCGGCGGCAGGGCTGGCGCACGATAGGTGTTGTAAGGGTCATCCCGGTCCAATTCCGCCCGGGTCAGGGGATGGTCCAGCACGCCCGTGCGGCTGAAGGCATAGATGGTCGTCGGGTCCGATTGCAGCTTCATGCGCAACCGGAGCCGGTTGTGGAACACGGCGGCAATGTGTGGCCGCTCATCGGCACGCGCCGTTTCTCGTTCGATTATACTTGCTAGGGTCAGCATCTCCGTGGGCGTGCCAAGTGGCAGGCTCTTGGCGCGGGTCTGCCAGGCCCGGTCCAGCGTCCGCTCCATGGCCGAACGGGCGCGCTGGACGATGGTGGAGCGTAGCGTTCCCCGTTCGAACACATAGGTGTCGGGCAGAAACATCCCCTCCGCC
>JANONC010000048.1:0-1883 GCA_031420655.1 Rhodospirillales bacterium
GCCGTGCTGCTGACCGAGGGCGGGACGCTCGAAGAACCCGCCCGGCTATTTGCCGAAATTGGCCCCGGTGGCCGCGCGGCGGCCCGGCAACAGGCCGAAGACGCCCGCGCTGCCCTGCGTGAGCCGCAGCACGCGGCCGCGTTGCACGACATGCTGCAAGCCTACGCCCCCACGACCGAGCTCGGCCGCGACCGGCTGCACCGGCTGCTCGAGCGGCAAGCCTATCGCCTGGCCTGGTGGCGCGCGGCGACGGACGAGATAAACTGGCGCCGCTTTTTCGACGTAAACGGCCTGGCGGGCGTCAGGGCGGAGGTGCCGGAGGTGTTCGAAGCTACGCACCGCACCGTCTTCCGCCTGTATGCCGAAGGGTTGATCGACGGCGTACGCATCGACCACGTCGACGGCCTGGCCTATCCGCGCGATTATTGTCGCAAGCTGCGCCGGCGCCTCACGACCCTCACGGCCCAGCGCCCGCCGGAGCTGCGGGAGCCCGCTATCGTGTGGATCGAAAAAATCCTGGCGCCCTACGAACGACTGGCACCCGACTGGCTGACCGACGGCACGACCGGCTATGACGCCATGAACGAGCTGGGCGCGCTGTTGCATGACCCGGCGGGCGAGGCCCCGCTCACGACCTTGTGGACCACGCTCACCGGCCGCCCGGCGCTGTTCGAAGACGAAGCCATGCCCGCCCGCCGCCAGGTGCTGCGCGAAAACCTGGCGAGCGAACTGTACCAAACCGCGACGGCGCTGCATCGCGTGGCCCGGCGAGACCTGCTGACGCGCGACTATACGCTGTCGGCCGTCCGCAACGTGCTGACGGAGGTGCTGGTCCACTTCCACGCCTACCGCATCTATGCCGGGCCGGCAGGCATCTCGGCGACCGACCAGCAGGTGCTGGACCGGGCCGTGGCGGGCGCACGGCGGACGGTGCGCAGCGTGGACCGGGCGTTGCTGGACCATGTGGCAGGCTGGCTGGCCGGCGCAGGGCTGCGCCAAATCCCGGCCGGCGCGCGGCGGCAGGAATGGGCGCGGGCCATGGTGAAATTCCAGCAACTCTCCGCCCCCACCGCCGCCAAATCGGTCGAGGACACGACGTTCTACCGCTACGGCCGCCTGCTGTCGCGCAACGAAGTGGGGAGCGAGCCGTCGCAATGGTCCCTGTCCGTCGCCGCCTTCCACGCCGGCAACGCCCAGCGCGCTAAGCGCCTGCCCCGTGCACTGCTGGCCACCGCGACGCACGACCACAAACGGGGTGAGGACACGCGTGCCCGCCTGGCCGTGCTGAGTGAAGCCCCGGCGGAGTGGGAGACCGCACTCAACCGCTGGATGCGTCTCAACGCCCCGCTCCGCCGTGACCTGAACGGACCGGCGCCTGACCCGGCGGACGAGATCATGCTCTATCAAACCCTGGTCGCCGCCTGGCCGCTTGGGCTCGAGCCCTCAGACACAGACGCGATGGCCCACTATGAAAAACGCGTCGCGCAGTGGCTGGAAAAGGCGTTGCGGGAAGCCAAGCGCCACACCGGCTGGGCCGCTCCGGACGAGGATTATGAAGGGGCGGCGCGCGCCTTCCTGACTGGCGTCCTGGACCCAGCGCGCCCGGTCGTAGCCGAAATCGCCGCTTTTGCCGCCCGCATCGCCGGTGCCGGTGCCATCAACGGTCTGAGCCAAATGGTGCTGCGTCTCACCATGCCCGGCGTGCCGGACCTTTATCAGGGGACGGAGCGATGGGACTTCTCCCTCGTCGATCCGGACAATCGCCGCCCGGTCGATTTCGCCACCCGGGCCGGGTCGCTCGGTACTGCGCCGGACGACGTCGCCGGCACTTGGCCGGACGGGCGCGTGAAGCAGGCCATTCTCGAGCGTATCCTGGCCCTGCG
>JANONC010000049.1:0-8135 GCA_031420655.1 Rhodospirillales bacterium
GCCTGGCTCGGCGTTGCACCTCACATCGCGTGGGCCGGATGGGACCGGTACGAACTGATCATCTGGCAAGACCAAACGCCTGAACGGCTGGCGGCGCTGAAAGAGGCGGGCTTTACTGCGGCCAAGCTCAACGGCAATGGCGGTGTCGATCCCGCCGCGCTGGCCAAGCATCGCGCGTCCGGGCTGCAATTCTACATCGAGAACATCGCGACGGACTATTACGCGCCCTATCACCGCTACACGCCGGGCCGGACCGTGACCTGGCTGTGGGACGCGCAAAAAAGCCTGTTGCAGGCAGACCCGGCGCGGCGTGACGTGTTTGTGCGGGTACCGGGCCTGCAGGATCCGGCCTGGCGGGAGCGCGTAGCCCTCCGCCTTACGACCGTGGCAGCCGCGCACGAGCCCGGCCCGCCGCTGTTTTACACCCTGGGTGACGAAACCGGTATCGGCGACCTGGCCGCCGCATGGGATGCGGATATCGCCCCGGAGTCGCTCGCTGCGTTCCGAGGCTGGCTGGCGTCAGAGTACAGCAACCTGGCCGCGCTGAACCAGCAATGGGGCACCGCCTATGCCAGTTGGGACGCAGTGCAGCCGGAGCTGACGGACGCGGCACTGGCCCGGACCGACGGTAATTATTCGGCCTGGTCGGACTTCAAGGCGTTCATGGATACGTCGTTCGCAGGCGCGCTCCGGATGGGGACCGACGCCGTCCACCGCGGTGACCCAGCGGCGCTGGCGGCGCTTGAGGGTGCGCAAATCCCCGGCTGGGGCGGGTATGACTACGCCCGGCTCGCACCCACGGTCGATGTCATGGAGATTTACGATTTCGGGCTAGCGTTGGAGCTGGCGCGGGCGTTCAACCCGGCGCTGATCCCGCTGCGCACCAGTTTCGAGGACAGTGCGGCAGAGCGTCATGCGGCGTGGAGCGCGTTTCTACACGGGGTGCGGGGCACTATCGTATGGGATGACGACGGCAGCATCGTGGGCGCGGATGGCCAGCCGTCGGCCCGTGCCCGGGCACTGGCGGCGCAAACACGTGAGTTCCAGGCGTTGGCCCCCCTTGTCTGGGCCACGGTGCCGCATCGGGACGCGGTAGCGATCGTAGTGAGCCAGGAAAGCTTCCGCATCGGATGGCTGTTGGACCGGCAGCCTGAGGGCGGGCACTGGTGGGAGCGCGACGCGGAGCGGGAGGGCGGGCCAAATGCCTGGCGCACGGCGCGGGAACAGGCGGCCGGGCCCCTGTTTGGCCAGGGCCTAAACCCGGTTTGGCTAGCAACGGCGGATGTGATCCCCGAGGCTGTTGAGGTCGTCGTCCTGCCGCACACGCTGGCCCTGTCGGATGCGGAACTTTCGGCGTTGCGTACGTTCGAGGCCCGCGGCGGCGTAGTGGTGGCCGGTACCGAGGCGGGACTTTATGACGGTCATGGCCGCCGCCGTGCCGTGCCGCCTGCTTTCAAAACGGCGGCTTTGTCCGGCCCAGCCGCCGTAGTGCGGGTAACCGATGCACAGGGATTGGCCACGGGTCTAGTCGTCCAACTGCTGGACGGGGCCGATGGGCAACTGGTCGCTATCCAATCCGCTCAGCCTGGCCAAGCCAACCGGGCCTTGACCGTGGAGTTACGGCAAGCTGCCGAGGTGACCGATGTGCGCACCGGTCAGGTGTTCGGCCGCACGCAAACGATTGTAATCACGCTCGATGCGATCGACCCAACGATCCTGCGTCTACGGCGTGCCCTGCCGCCGTAATCAGCCTTTCGGCGCCGCTGCTGTCCAGCCCGCCATCCGCGCCATGCGCCGCAGGCCGGCCGCTTGTTGCTGCACGTAGGTGCCGGTCGCCAGTGCCTCCTCGGCCGAGGGGTCGCCGGTTTGCACGTAGGCACGATCAAAATCAGCCGTGCTGAACAGCATGTCCCACCAGGGCAGGATCGCGCCGTAATTGGCGCTCCGCTGTCCAGCTGCTAGCACGCCATGATGCGCGCGGTGATATCGGGGCGAAATCAGCAAACGCTCGCCCAGCCAGCCGAAACTGACGCGCGCATTGGCATGCGACAGGCTTTCCAGAAACCGCAGCAACAACACAAGCAGCGGGAACTGCAGCGGCGGAATGCCAATCAGTAGCCCGATAGCCATAAACCACACGAAGCCGATAACCTCGTCTAATAAATGGTTGCGGTCGTCGGACCAAAACGTCATTTGCCGCTGCGCGTGGTGTAACGAGTGCAGCGCCCACCACCAGCCAAACCGGTGCGACAGCCGGTGACGCCAATACTCGGCAAAATCTAAGATAACAGCGTAGATGAAGAACGTCAGCAGATGATGGCCCAATAACGCCGGCACTAGCCGCTCCAGCGTCGGCGCGACATAGCCGTAATCGGCAAGCCAGCCTGTCAATCCCACCTGCAATTGGTAGAACATCACGAACGTCACGAGCGGCAGCAGGCCCACGCGGGAGATGACGGTATAGAGCACGTCGACCCACACTGCCTTTGCGTCAGGCCAATGCTCCACCGGCCGCCAGCGTTCCAGTGGCAGGCATACGGCAAATGTCAGCACCACTTGCGCTGCGCCGTAGCAGGCAAACAACGCCCAGCCGAATGCCACCTCCTCCCACTGCATTAACCCTACGCCGTACAGCAAGGGCAGCAGCACATGCTCCTGCAACCAGCCGGCAGCGGTGCTGAACGGGTCCATCATTTCATGTTCGCCGTCAGGAATACGCCGTGGGGCGAGCGGCCAACGGCGAACGAGCGCAGCGCACCGCTGACCGGGTCCAGCACACCAACTTTTTGAATAAAGCGTTGCGTGATCCACAGCGTGCCGTCTGGCGCGAAGTCGATGCAATCGGGACCGCCGGGCACACGGTAGGTGCGGCGAATGTCGAACGTCTTGGGGTCGAGCGCCACGGTCGTTCCGTCCACCCGGTTATTAACCCACAAAGTCTGCTTGTCGGGCGATAGGAATAACTGGTGCGATCCCCGGCCCGTCCGCACCCGGCGCTCCACCCGACCATCGGCCGGGTCAACCACCGCGAAATAATCGGCGCCCATATTGGCCACCAGCAGGCGCCCATTCAGCCAAATCACACCGGCCGGCGTCTGCCCAACTTCCGCCGTCCACAGCACCGTCTGACGCTTCAGATCGTATGCGGCGAGCTGATTGACGCCCTGCAACGTGACATAGACGATGCTGCTGTCGGGCGAGAACGCCAGGTGGCTCGGCATCGAGCGTGCCGGAAACCGGTGCACCAGCGTCATGCTTGCCGCGTCATACACATCGACCTGATTGCGCGCGAGGCCGGTGACCACCATCCATTTGGCGTCCGGGCTGAACCCAAGCTGATAAGGGTCCGCGATTGGCATCCGCCGCCGCACGGCCCCGGTGCGCGGGTCCAGGAACAGCATCTCGTTGCCGCCCGCATCGCCCACCAGGAGCTCGCTCCGGTCCGGGCTAAGCATCAAATGGTGCGGCTCCCGCAGGACCGGCACGCGGCGCAGCTCGTTACCGGCCATATCGAGCAGGCTAAGCGTCGCGTCGCCCGAATTGACGACGATAGCGATCGGCTCCGCGGCCTGCGCCGTGACGGCCAGCAATAGCATCAGGACTAGCGCAAGGCGCATCGGGCCTCCGGTTGCATGAACTGGCCTGCTTATGCCTTAACTTCACCTAAGATGTGAAGTGAACCGTTCAACCTCGCTTGGCAGCTAACTCCGTCGCGGAAACGTGAAAAGTTTACAAAACACACTTGCGCTAACTTTAAACACTCCGAGTATGGGTTCATGAAGTCACGCCGGGTGCTTGTAGTCGAAGACGAGTTTCTCATTCGCTTGTCGCTGTCCGAAGCACTGGCCGAGGCGGGCTTTGTCGTGACCGAGGCGGAGACGGCCGACGCGGCTTTGCCTCTCTTTCAGGCCGATCCGTCGTTCGATCTGCTCGTCACGGATATTCAGTTGCCGGGTGAGCTAGACGGCAGTGCTCTGGCCCGGGCCGCGCGCGACCTGCAACCAGCACTGCCGGTACTGTTCATGACAGGCTGCCTGCCGCCCGGCCTCACCCAGTCACCGTACGATGTTTATGTCAGCAAGCCTTATTCGCTCGACGAGATTTGCCATGTCGCACGTCGTTTGCTGGACGGGGCCTACGTCTGATTTGCAAAGCGTAACGGCCTGTATCTAAGCGGTACGGTGCCACACTTGGTGTGATTTGGTTGCTATGTGGAATGTTCTTGACACTCAGGAGCATCCGATGGCCCGCACGATCCTCATCAAACTGGCCCCGGGCGTGATTGCTGCCCTCATCTTGTGTGGCGCATTGACGGGGTGCGCCATTTATCCGGCCCGGCCCTTTGCAGCAGTGTACCCGGGGTATGGCGCGCCGCCACCCGTCGTGGTGGTGCGGCCCGCCTGGGGTTGGCGTCGCTACTATTAGCCGGGCGGTGTCAGCGGCGGCTCTGCCCGTTCCAGCACTTGCGCCGCCCGCAGCACCAAGTCGTCCCGGTACAGCGCCGCAGCCAGCTGCACGCTGCGTGGCCGCCCGTCCGCCAGCCCGAATGGCACGGTGATGGCAGGCTGCCGCGTGAGGTTGAAGGCGAACGTCCACGGTGCCCACTCGGTCAGCAGCAGCGCCGGCGCGTCCTTCAGCACCGCATCAACACGGGGCGGGCCGCAGGGAACGGTGGGGCATAGAATCAGGTCGTATTTCAGGTGGTGCATGGCCATCCGGTGTGCGCTCAGCACACGATCGGCCTCGGCAGCCATCAGCGCTGCGCCGTCCAGGGCGCCGCACGCTGTTTCGCGCAATCCCGCGTCAAGCAGGGCGTGCTGCGCCGGGTCCAAGCTCGCGACCAGCGTCGCCAATGCCGCCTGCCATACGCGGCGAAAGGTGGCCCCCATGTCCGGCAGGCCGGGATCGTCGTCGTGGATGGTCGCACCCGCATCGGCCAGCACCTGCGCTGCGTGCTCGACCGCTGCGACACCGGCGGCGTCGATGAGTGCATCGAAGCCCGGGCGGCGTAGCACGCACACGCGCAGGCCCGCTACTCCGTCATTCAGCCCGGCCGTCCAGTCGCGCGCGTCATCCGGCAGGCAGAATGGGTCACGCGCATCGTACCGGGCCATGACGCCCAGCGTCAGCGCAGCGTCCCGCACCGTCCGTGTGATGGGCCCCGCAACGGCCACGTGCCCGAATGCGCCCAACGGCCATTGCGGCACCCGGCCAAAACTCGGCTTGAGGCCCACCACCCCGCACCAGGCCGCGGGGATGCGAATGCTGCCGCCGGCATCGGTCCCCACATGCACCGGGCCAAACCCGGCCGCACAGGCTGCTGCGGCGCCGGAGCTCGATCCGCCCGAGCTCGTATCCGTATCCCACGGGTTGCGCGTAATGCCGTGCAACGGGCAATCACCGGGCGACTTCCAGCCGAACTCCGTCGTGGTCGTCTTACCCAACAGCACGGCACCGCCCTGCCGCAAGCCCGTCACCAGCGGCGCATCCGTGGCTGCCGGCGTCGTGGAAGTTGTGCGGCTACCCCGGCGCGTCGGCAAGCCCGCCACGTCGATCAGATCCTTGATCGTGACCGGCACACCATCCAGCGGTCCGAGTGGACGCCCGGCCATCCAGCGCCGCTCACTTTCCCTGGCCTGCTGTACGGCGCGGGGATCCAGCACGGCGAATGCGTTGATCCGTGGGTTATGGCGGGCCGTTCGCTCAGTCACAGCCTGCAGCACCTCAACCGGGCTCAGGTCGCGGCGGGCGTAGGCTTTGGCGAGGGCGGCGGCGTTTAGCTGGGCCGGGTTCATCCGCCCATTTTATCCACCGGTCAGGCTCATGTGGCGCTGGACCGCCGGGGCCGCGCCACGCCGGTTGATAACGAAATCATGGCCCAACGGCTTAATGGCGATCGCCGCCCGGATTGCATCGTCCAACCCGGCATCGTCCACGCCAGACCGCAGCACCCGGCGCAGGTCGGCTTGGTCTTCCTGACCCAGGCACAAATACAGCGTGCCGGTGCACGTCAGCCGCACGCGGTTGCAGCTTTCGCAAAAGTTGTGGGTGAGCGGCGTGATGAACCCGATCCGCCCGCCTGTCTCCGCCACATCATAATACCGGGCCGGCCCCCCGGTCGCGTAGCTGCTTGGCGTAAGCGTAAATCGCTGTTGCAACCGGCTGCGCACCAGACTGAGTGGCAAGTAATGGTCGGTCCGGTCGCCAGCCACGTCGCCCAGCGGCATGGTCTCGATCAGGCACAGGTCGTGACCGTGGTCGCCGCACCAGGCGAGCATGTCGCCCAGCTGATCCTCGTTCTCACCCCGGAGTGCGACCGTGTTGATCTTCACGTGCAGCCCGGCGGCGGTGGCGGCGGCGATGCCGTCCAGCACCTGCGGCAGGCGGCCCCAGCGGGTGATGCGGGTAAATGCGCCGGGGTCCAGCGTGTCCATGCTGACGTTCACACGGCGCACTCCGGCCGCCGCCAGATCGTGCGCGTACTTTGACAGCTGCGTGCCGTTGGTGGTCAGCGTCAGCTCATCCAGCCCCTGCCCCAGTTGCGTGCCCAGGCGCTGGAACAATCTTATTACATCCCGGCGCACCAGCGGCTCCCCGCCCGTCAGGCGCAGCTTGCGCGTGCCCAGCCGCACGAAGGCGAGCGCCAGCCGCTCGAGCTCTTCAAGCGACAGCACGTCCGCCTTGGGCAGGAAACTCATGTCCTCGGCCATGCAATACGTGCAGCGCAGGTCACAGCGGTCGGTGACGCTCACCCGCAAATAGGTGATGGCCCGGCCGAATGGGTCGATCAGCGGCTGGGGGAGAGGCTGCGGCATGGTCACAGTGTCGGTCGTCCCGCCTCCAGGTTCAAGACTCGTCCAATTCTAGCGCGATGACAGCCGCGTTGATCAACACTTTGCCAGCGTGTTCGAAGTTGACGGTGATGCGATCGCCCACGACGGACTGGACCTGCCCCACACCCCATTCGGGCTTGCCGGGATGGCGTATTCGCACGCCGGGCTCGATGAAGGATCCGCGCATATGCCCGTGTTAGCGTGCCGCGGGTTACCCGCCCAGCCACCTTCGAGGCTGGGCGGGCTTTAGCATTAGGCGGTGACCAGCGCCGTCGCGGGCTGCGTGGCCCTGCGTTGCGCCATTGCCGCGTCGTACAGCGCCTTTTCGGTCTGCTTGTGCTTGACCGAGAACCGGACCGCCGCCGCGCAGCACGCAGCCCCCAGCACGACCCAGCCGAGGATGTACAGCGCATCCGGCAGGTTGCCCGTCGCCTTGACCAAGAACCCGGCGCCGACCGCACCCACGTTGCCGCCAGCGCCAATGACGCCGGCCACACCACCCAGCGATTTACGGTCGATGAACGGCACAAGCGCGTAGGTGGAGCCACAGGCCATGTGCGTGAACAGGCCAAAGACCAGCATGGCAATGACAGCCAGCGTCACCGTGCCCATGGTCGCAAATGCCAGCAGGCCCACGCCTTCGCCGACCATGAGCCCGAACAGCAGCCACGTCCGCCCCTCTAGCCCGAACCGCCCAGCGATCCTGTCGGACGCGATGCCGCCGAGCGCCCGGGCGAACAGCGCCAGCAGGCCGAAGCTGCCCGCCGCCATGCCGGCCGAGGTGAGGGTCAAGCCGAACCGGTCCACATAGTAGCTGGCGGCCACGGCGTGGATGAAAATCTCGACGCCAAAGCAGGCCCCGTAGGCGATGGCAAGCATCCAGACGCGGTAGTTGGCCATCGCCTGCTTGAGCACTGCGATGCCGCCCGCCTTACCCGTCTCGATCTGCACACCGGCGGCGCGCAGGTCCTTGAAGTTCCCCTCCGGCGTGTCCTGTGTGTAGCGCCAGTACAGGACGGCCACGATCAGCATCATGACGCCGGGCACAAACATCGCCATCCGCCAGCCGAGCGATTGACTGACACCCAGGCTGACGAGGGCGAGTAGAATTAAGGGCATGACACTTTGTGTGACGCCACCGCCCGCATTGCCCCAGCCGCCAACCGTCGCATTGGCCGTACCCACCACATTGGGCGCGAACATGACCGAGGTGTGGAACTGCGTAATGACAAAGCTGGCGCCGATCGCGCCGATGGCGAGGCGGAAGACCAGGAACGACTCGTACGACGTCGCGAACGCGAT
>JANONC010000050.1:0-3266 GCA_031420655.1 Rhodospirillales bacterium
GTCGCGAACGCCTCTTTCAGCGCCGGGATATCGGCCACATGCGCCATCAGCCGTAGTTCGATCTGCGAGTAGTCGCAGCTCACCAGCATGTGGCCGGGTTCGGCGACGAAGGCTTTGCGAATGCGTGCGCCTTCTTCGGTACGGATCGGGATGTTTTGCAAATTAGGCTCGGTGCTCGACAGCCGCCCGGTGCTGGCGATGGCCTGCGCGAAGCGGGTGTGGACGCGGCCGGTGTCGCGGTCGATCTCGTCAACCAGCGCCTCCGTGTAGGTGCTGCGCAGTTTGGCGATCTGCCGGTATTCCAAAGCCTTGGCCGGCAGGGGAAACCCCTGTTCGGCCAGGTCCTGCAGCACGCTGGCGTCAGTGGACCAGGTGCCGCTCGGCAGGCGCTTGGCGCCCGGCAGCTTTTGATCGTCGAACAGCACTTCGCCCAGTTGCTTGGCGCTGCCCAGGTTGAATGGGCGCCCGGCCATGGCAAAGATCTCGGCCTCCATCACCACCATGCGGGCGGCGAAGTCGGCGGACATGCGGCGCAGTTCGGCCTCGTCTACCTTTACGCCCGCCTGCTCCATGCGCATCAGCACGGGCACCAGGCGGCGGTCGATTTGCTGATAGGCGGCCAGGCTGCGCGCAACGCGTAACCGGGGGCGCAGCAGGCTGGCCAGGCGGAAGGCCAGATCCGCCGCCTCCGCCGCATGGCTCGTCGCACGCGCGGGCACCACCTGCGCCATGGCCAGGCGCGCGCGCCCGGTGCCGGTAACGGCGTCCAGCGAGGTGACGGTGTGGGCAAAGTGCAACGTCGCCAGGTCGGCTAGCGTGTGGCCGTGCGCGCCGGCATCCTGCGCATAGGACATCATCATGACGTCATCGACCGGGTCGAGCGACAGCCCGGCGCGATCCAGCGTTAGCAGCGCGGCCTTCGCATCGTGCACAATTTTCAGCACGGCGGGGTGCGTCAACACGGGGCGGAGCGCCGCCAGCGCATCCGCCACCGGAACCTGCGCAAAAGCGGCCGGGTCCCCCAGCAACTCCGGCGCGGCGTGGCCGAGCGGCACATAGCACGCGCGGCCAGGCGCCACGCATAGGCCGATACCCAGCAACGTCGCCCGGCGCGCATCCACCCGGTCCCCTTGCACATGCAGGCCCAGCGTGCCGCCTGCAACAGCCTGCGCGATCCAGCCCTGCAGGGCCTCCAGCGTCGTCACGCACTCATACGCGCCGAACGTCTCCGTCCCAACCGCAGGCGGCGGCTGCGGCGTAGCAGGCGCAGGCCCGTCCAGGCCCAGACGGTTCACGGTACTGCGAAAACCTTGTTGCAGAAGCCAGTCCACCAGCTCCGGCCGGATCGCGTCGCGCGCCACCAGCGCCTCCAGCGGCAACGGCAGGGTCACGTCGCAGCACAGCTCCACCAAGCGGCGGCTGATGCGGGCGGCCTCCGCATGCTGGATCAGCATGTCGCGCCGCTTGCTGGGCTTCATGGTGGGGGCGGCGGCCAGCACGCCTTCCAGGTCGCCATACTCCTGGATCAGCTGCGCCGCGTTCTTGGGCCCAATCCCCGGCACGCCCGGCACGTTGTCCACGCTGTCGCCCATCAGCGCCTGCACATCGATCACACGCGCCGGCTCCACACCGAACTTTTCCATAACCTCGGCGGGGCCAATCGGCTTTTGCTTGATCGGGTCCTGCATCACCACGCGGTCGTTGACCAGCTGCATAAGGTCCTTGTCGGAGCTGACGATCGTGACCCGCATCCCGGCTTGGACGGCGGAAGTGGCGTAGCTGGCGATGAGGTCGTCGGCTTCGTAATCGTCCAGCTCGATCGCCGGCACACCGAATGCGGCAGTGGCTTCGCGCACCAGGACGAATTGCGGGATCAACTCATCCGGCGGGCTCGGGCGGTGCGCCTTGTAGTCCGGGTAAAGGGTGTTGCGGAACGTGATCCGGCCTGCGTCGAAAATGACGGCGATGTGGGTGCCTTCATGGTTCTGCAGCAGCCGGGCGAGCATGTTGGTGAAGCCGAACACGGCGTTGACGGGCGTGCCGTCCTTGCGCGTCATGGGCGGCAGGGCGTGGAAGGCGCGGAAGATGAAGCCCGAGCCGTCGATCAGGATAAGGTGCCCGTTATTCATAGGGTTGGTGCTAATGACCTTCGTGCCCCGCGCCGGGCATCAGGCGGAATATGCGGCTGCACCAGGGGCAGAAGGTCTGCTCCTTCTCGATCCGCAAATACACGAGCGGGTGGCCTGCCGCGCCGTCACCGCCGTCACAGGCCACGGTGCGGCTGTCGACCATGATGATTTCGGGGTGCACCGCCGTTCCTGGTTCGACGGGGGCGGGGCTGGGCGTGTCGGCGCCGAATGCCATGTTGGTCCTTATTGGGGTAGAGTGGAGGTATGATACCGGGTGTGAGGCAGGTTTTGAAGGCGCTCGTTCTGTCAGCCCTGCTGGCCGGGTGCACGCTGCCGTCGCCGACGCAGATCGGGCCGCTGACGCCGGCGCTGGCGCAGTCGGACGATGTCCTGATGCTAAGCGACGGGGTGCCTGTGCCCGCGCGGGTGTGGCGCCCAGCGGGGCCCGCGCGCGCCGTGGTGCTGGCGCTGCATGGGTTCAACGACAGCCGGGACGCCTATGCACTGCCGGGCCCGGCCTGGGCGGCGGACGGCTTGTTGGTCGTGGCGCCCGACCAGCGCGGCTTCGGCGCCGCAACCGGCCGCGGCCTGTGGCCCGGCGGTGACGTGCTGGCGGACGACGCGGCCGCCATGCTGGCCCAACTGCGCCACCGCCACCCGGGTTTGCCGCTGTTTGCCATGGGGCAGAGCATGGGCGGCGCCGTGCTGATGGTGCTCGCCGCCCGGCCAGATGCGCCCGCCATCGATGGCTGGATCCTACTGTCCCCTGCGGTGTGGGGCCGGGCGCAACAGGGCCCCGCGCTGGCGGTAGGGCTGTCCGTACTGTCCACGCTGGGCCCGGGTTACACGGTCACGGGGGCCGAGGTGCCGTTGCGGGTGCGCGCGAGCGACAACCGGGAGGCGTTGCTGGCACTGGCCCGCAACCCGCTCACCATCCGCCGCACGCGGTTCGAGGCGATCCGCGGCCTGACGGACCTCATGGACGCCGCCCAGGACGCCGCCCCTCGCCTGCCGCCAAACACGCTGCTACTTTATGGCGAGCACGATACGCTGATCCCGCCCGACGCCATGCGCCCCGTTTGGAGCGCCGCCCCCGCCGCGGTCCGCCGGGCGATCTATCCCGCCGGCTGGCACCTA
>JANONC010000051.1:0-23278 GCA_031420655.1 Rhodospirillales bacterium
CCGGCGAAGCTCAGGCCGCACTCATAGCCGCGGGCCACTTCGCGCACGTCGTCCTTGAACCGCTTCAACTGGCTGAGCTCACCACTATGGATCACCACACCGTCACGCAGCAGCCGCACGCCGCAGCCGCGCTTGACCACGCCCTCGGTCACCATGCAACCAGCGACCTTGCCGGTCTTGGTGATGTCGAACACCTTGCGGATTTCGGCATACCCCAGGAAGTTCTCGCGGGCCTTGGGCGCAACCTTGCCCTTAACCATCGTCTGGATGTCATCGGCCACGTCGTAGATGATCGAGTAGTAGCGGATGTCGACGCCGTCCCGCGTCGCCAGCTCCCGCGCCTGCGCCGTTGCACGCACGTTGAAGGCGACCACGACCGCGTCCGACGCGCGCGCCAGCTGAATATCGCTCTCGGTGATCTGGCCCACGGCGGATAGCAGCACGCGAACCTTTACTTCCTCATGCGCCAGCTTCAGCACCGCGCCCTGGATAGCTTCGGCGCTGCCCTGCACGTCCGCCTTTACGACGATCGCGACTTCCTTCAGCTCACCCGCCACAGCGCGGGCCAGCATTTCCTCCAGCGTGCCGCGGGCGGCCGTGACGCCGGCGCTGCTGCGGTCCTTCAGCTTGCGCTGGCGGAACTCGCTGATCTCACGCGCCCGCGCCTCGTTGTCCACTACCACGAATGGCTCGCCCGCGGTCGGCACGGACGAAAGGCCCAGGATTTCGACTGGCGACGACGGGCCGGCGGTCTTGATCTGCTTGCCCTTGTCGTCCAGCAGCGCCCGCACCCGGCCCCACTCTGCACCCGCCACCACGATATCACCCTGGCGCAACGTACCTTTCTGCACCAGCATGGTCGCGACCGGGCCGCGACCGCGGTCGAGCCGGCTTTCGATTACCGAGCCCTCGGCCGAACGGTCCGGGTTAGCGCGTAGGTCGAGGATTTCGGCCTGCAGCAGGATTGCTTCCTGCAGCTTGTCAAGGCCAGTGCGTTTGGTGGCGCTGATCTCCACGTCCTGCGTGTCGCCGCCCATTTCTTCTACCACGATCTCGTAGCTCAGCAGTTCTTGCCGCACCCGGTTCGGATTGGCGTCGGACTTGTCCATCTTATTGATGGCCACGATGATCGGCGCATTTGCCGCCTTGGCATGGCGGATGGCCTCGATCGTCTGCGGCATCACCCCGTCATCGGCGGCCACAACCAGAATGACAATGTCCGTCACCGACGCACCACGGCTACGCATGGCCGTAAACGCCTCGTGGCCCGGCGTGTCGATAAAGGTAATGCGCTGGTGGTTGGCAATCTCGACCTGATACGCACCGATGTGCTGCGTGATGCCGCCTGCCTCGCCCGACACGACGTCGGTGCTGCGCAGCGCATCGAGCAAACTGGTCTTGCCGTGGTCCACATGGCCCATGATGGTCACGACCGGGGCGCGGGGCTGCATGTCGGTGTCGATATCAGCCTCGCCGTCGATACCGATTTCCACGTCATTTTCGCTCACGCGGCGGCTGCGGTGGCCGAACTCTTCTACCACCAGCTCGGCCGTGTCGGCGTCTAGTACCTGGGTCACGGTCGCCATGACGCCCATGCGCATCAGCGCCTTGATCACATCCGGAATGCGCGCGGCCATACGGTTGGCGAGTTCCTGCACCGTGATGGTCTCGGGCAGCACCACGTCGCGCACAACCTTCACCTGGTCGGCACGCAGCGCCGCCAACTCCTGTTGCCGGCGTTCCCGCTCCCGTAGGCGGCGCACGCTGGCGAGGCTGCGGGACTTGTCGTCGTCACCCTCGATGGCGGCCAGCACGTCGATCCGTCCGGCGCGGCGGCCGGGTTCGCCGACTTTTTTGACAACGGGCACTGGGCGCTTGCCAGGCAGTACCAGGCCACCGGGGCGGCGGCGCGGCGCTTCTTCGTCCTCGGGCCGGGTGGGCTTTAGGCGTAACGTCTCGACCGGACCGGCCGGCGTGGCCGGGCGCGGGGCCGGGGCGCCCTGGGCGCGGGCCACGACAGGGACCGGTGCCGGTGCAGCCTCGGCTGCGGCACGAGCCGCTTCCTCCGCACGGGCGCGGACCTGATCTTCGATCTCACGCCGCTTGGCTTCTTCGGCGGCCTTGCGCGCTTCGTCTTCACGACGGCGATTTTCTTCCGCCGCGGAAAGGATGTTGATCTTCTCCTGCTCACGCCGCTCTGCCTCGCGCCGGGCCTGGTCCTTGACCTGTTCGGCCAGCACGCGCTGGCGCACGGCGATTTCGGTGGCCGTGAGCGCGCGTCCAGCGCCGGCGGGTGGCCGGCCGGCTACGATGGGCTTGGGCGGCGCGCCGGGTACCACCGGGGCGATCGTCGTCACAATCGGGGCCGGGCCGGTGGGCGCAGGCGGGGCCAGCGTCGAACGCTTTTTCTTGACTTCAACCTGCACGACCTTGGAGCGGCCATGACTAAAGCTCTGCCGCACGGACCCGCCGTCGACCGTCCGTCCTACATCGCCGCGACCGGCTGGGCGCAGCGAAAGCCGTCCCTTTGCCGTGTCCTGATCGCTACCGCCGTCGCTCATGCACCCGCCTGTTCTGTGTCTAACTGCCCGGCCACGCCGGACAGCCTCGTCGTCTCAATCCTTAGCGCTTCGGCCAAGCGGCCCTGCGCTACCGCCACATGCACTACATGGTCACGACCAAACACCGCTCCCAGGGCCGCGGCCGATAACGGGGCCACTGCCGGCACGTCACGCACGCCGCTCATTAGCCGCGACCGCTCCTCCCTGCTGCCATCCCACGCCTGGATAACCAGACCGGCCCGCCGGGATTGCAGCCATTCGCGCGATTTCTGAAATCCCGCCACGGCCTGTCCGGCACGCCGGGCGAGGCCCAGCAGCTCCCCTATTCGCCGGCCGAGGCCGGCCTGCACGACCTCCATCAGGTCCGCCGGCACAGTCACCTGTCCACGCGCAGCCCGGGCGAAAGCACCCTTGGAACACGCGGTTACTAGCACATCCCGCCGTGCACTCAACCAGATTCCCCGTCCGGGCAGCTTTGCAAGCAAGTCAGGGGTCACGACCCGGTCAGGCGAGACCACGAACCGGATCAGGCGTGTCTTGTAATCCCGCTCCCGCGTGACGGCGCAACGACGCATGGGGCCGGTTTCGGGCTCGTCTTGGTCTGTTTCCTCACGCGCCGAAGCCGGGAGACCCCCACCCAACCCTTCCCCCTGAGCGGGGGAGGAGCTTGCTGCTCCCTCCCCCGTCCCCGGGGGAAGGCCAGAACGGGGGGCTTCGCTGGGAGAGAGCTCAGTCATCAACCGCCGGCTCTGGCTTTGGCTCTGGCTCTGGCACTGCTGCCTGACCCTCTTCCCCAAACCAATGCGCCCGTGCAGCCATGATTACCTGGTTGGCCGTATCCTCATCCATTGCGCCGGCCCCCACGATCTCGACCAGCTCGTCGCTCGCCAGATCCGCCAGATCGTCCAGCGTCTTCACGCCCTTTTCACCAAGCTGCACCAGCATCTGGAGCGTAATCACCTCGATCCCGGCAATGTCGTCCGACACACCCAGCGTCACGCGCTTCTCATTCAGCACTTCATCGCGGCGACCCAGATGGGCTTGCGCGCGGCGAATCAGCTCTTCGGCCACGGTCTCGTCGAAGCCCTCGATCTCCGCTAATTCTTCCGGTGCGACATAGGCCAGCTCTTCGATCGAGCTGAAGTCTTCCGTCACCAGCAGCCCGGCGATCACGTCGTCCACGTCCAGCGCTTCCACGAACAGGCCCGTCTTGCGGCGGAACTCTTCCTGGCGGCGCTCGCTCTCCTCGGCCTCGGTCAAGATGTCGATGTCCCAGCGCGTCAACTGGCTCGCCAGTCGCACGTTCTGGCCGCGACGTCCGATGGCAAGGCTCAGCTGCTCATCCGGCACCACGACCTCAACCCGCCCGGCTTCTTCGTCCATCACCACTTTGGTCACTTCCGCCGGCGCCAGCGCGTTCACGACAAAGGTCGCGTGCTGGCTGGACCAGGGGATAATGTCGATCTTCTCGCCCTGCAGCTCCTGCACGACGGCCTGAACGCGGCTGCCGCGCATACCGACGCACGCACCCACCGGGTCGATCGACTGGTCCCGGCTGATCACCGCCATCTTGGCCCGGCTGCCCGGGTCGCGCGCCACGGCCTTAATTTCGATAATACCGTCGTAAATCTCCGGTACTTCCTGCGCGAACAACTTGGCCAGGAATGCCGGGTGAGTACGGGATAGGAATATTTGCGGCCCCCGCACCTCGTCCCGAACGTCGTAGATGTAGGCGCGCACCCGATCGCCATTACGAAAACTTTCGCGCGGGATCAACTCGTCACGGCGCAGCAGCGCTTCGGCCTTGCCCAGCTCTACCATCATGTTGCCGTACTCAGTCCGCTTCACGATGCCGTTCACGATCTCGCCGATGCGGTCCTTGAACTCGTCGTACTGCTTTTTACGCTCGTACTCGCGCACACGCTGCACGATCACCTGCTTGGCCGTCTGTGCCGCGATGCGGCCGAAATCAATCGGCGGCAGCGGATCGATCAAGTGGCCGCCCAGCTGAATGTCCGGCTGAAACTTGCGCGCGACATGCAGCGGGATTTGCGTCTCTTCGTTCTCCACGACCTCGACCGCCTCCGTCCAGCGAGACAGGCGCACGTCGCCGGTCTTTTTGTCGATGGTGGCGCGAATGTCCTTCTCGGCACCATACTTAGCCCGGCCGGCTTTTTGGATAGCCTGCTCCATCGCCTCCAGCACTTCGTCCCGCTCGATCGACTTTTCGCGGGCGACAGCGTCGGCAACCAGCAGCAGCTCGGGGCGGGAGACGGAGGTTTCCATGTACTTGTCCTTTAGCTATCGAGCGAAGGTTTGGCAGTGGCGGCGATCAGCTCGTCGGTTAGCATCAGCTTAGCACGACGGATGTCGCCCATGGGTAACGTAACATCGCCGGCCTCGACGCGCAGGCGCACGCTCTGCTCGTCCGCCCCCAGGATCGTGCCGGTGAACCGACGGCGGCCATCGACGGGCATCAGCATCTCCACCCGCGCCTGGTGTCCGGCGAACCGCACCCAGTCTTTGAGCCGGGTGAGCGGGCGGTCGATGCCGGCGCTGCTGACTTCGAGCGTCCATGCGCCGGGTAATGGGTCCTCCACGTCCAGCATGGCGCTGACCTGGTGCGTGATGGCCTCGCAATCGGCGACGTTGATCAGCGCGCCATCGACCCGGTCGGCCATTATCTGCACGGTCGGCTTCTCACGCCCCAGCACCAGCACGCGCACGAGCTCGTAACCCATGTGCAGCAGCGTCGGCGCGATGGTGCCGGCAATGCGGGCTTCTAGGCCGGAGTGGTTCGGTTCATCCGCGGCAGGCGGGCGGGACATGGGATGGTTCCAAACAAAAAGGGCGGCCCGTGAAGGCCACCCCCGTTCAACGTCGGATAGGTATGTATAATATCTATATAACCAGCCGCCACGCCGCCGGCAAGGCCCGCCCCAGGCCGACCAGCCGGCGCCCCATGCGCCGCAGCCCGGCCTGTGCTGGCCGCTCGACGCCGTAGTGCGCGACCAGGACGACGGGGCACAGCAGAGCGACGAACAAGGCCAGGAACGGCGCCACCCCAGCCGGGGCCCAGGCGTTGGCGCGATCCAGCAGGGGAAAATGCACGAGATAGATGGCGTACGAAAGCGTGCCCATCCAGACCGCAGCCGGTTTGGCCAGCCATCGCGTGAGTGGCCCGGCACCGGCATAGAGCCCGGCAATCAGCACGGGGAAGCAGAGGTAGATCAGCCCGTCCGGCGCGCCGAGCAAGACCAGGCCCACGATCGCCAGGCCAGCACCCGTCGCCACAGCCGGCTGCGCTGCAACCCGCGCGCCACGCCGGGTCTGCAGAACGCGCCAGGTCAATAACCCGATCGTGAATCCCGCCACGCAGCGCAGTGCCGGCAACAAGCTCCAGTTCTGGTGCAGATCGAGTGCGCCGCGCTGCGCCGAGCCAAGGTCTGGTGCGACCAGGACGCAGACCACCAGGACGGCGACGGCGACGGCCAGCGTACGCCAGGCCACGCGCGCGGGGCGCCGGAGTGCCAAGCCAGACAGCAGCGGAAACAAGATATAGGCCAGCATTTCGGTACTGACGGACCAGGCGGGCGCATCCACCGTCTGGCTAAACCCCCAGGATTGCATCAGCAATACGTTCAAGATCACCATGCGCGGCCAGTATTCGCCGGTGTGCCGCACTAAGCCGTCCGACACCAGGAGCACGACGACCACGGCATGCAGCGGCCACACGCGGGCGATGCGGCGGCCCATAAACAGCCCGTATTCATGCAGTGACTGCCTGGCCCCAAACCAAGTGCCATAGCCGAGCGCCATGACAAAACCGCTGAGCACGAAAAACAGGTCAACCGCAAGGTATCCCTGCCGCGCCGGACCAGCCGCCACATCAGGCAGTCGCAACATGACGTGATGCAGCACGATGACCAGCGCCGCCACACCGCGCAACCCTGTCAACGCCCGGCTGGTCACGGGGGCGCGCTAGTCACGCTGGTGCGGGTGAACTCCCAATACATTGGCGTGCGTCCGGCCTGGATCGCCTTGGCTTCATAGCGCGTGGGTGGCCATCCCGGGGGGCGTTCGAGTGCGGGCGACGGGGCCACGAATAGATCCTGCATTGCCATCACCTCCTGCACCCACGCCTGATAGGTGGGATCATCGGTCGCCACATGCCACTGTCCGCCCGGACGCATCAGCCGGGCGACGAGCGGCACCTGCGCTGGATGGACAAAGCGGCGTTTAGCATGACGTCCCTTCGGCCAGGGGTCAGGAAACATCAGGAAAACGTAGTCCAGACACCCATCCGGCAACGCACGCATGAGTATTCGTGCATCGTCGTCCCACAGCAGGAGATTGTGCGGCACGAAGTCAGCCGGATGCGCTGCTGCGATACGGGAGAGCATGGAGCAGAGGCCGGGCTCGAACACCTCGCACGCGATCAGGCCAAAGGCCGGGTCGGCCTGGACGAGAGCATGCGCGTGCTCACCGCCGCCAAAGCCGATCTCTAGCCCCAGCCGCGCCGGGACCTGCGGAAACGCAGCGCGCGGGTCCGTGCCGAGCGGATAAAGCAGCCGCGGCAACAGCATGTCGAGCAGATGCTGCTGCCGCGGCCTAAGCTTATGACCGGCCATGCGGCCGTGCAGCCGGTCATCCGGCGGGCGCACGGGCCCCATGCGCGCTGTCCCGGTCTATCGGCCGAACGCGCTTTTCAAGGCTGGCACCAGGTCGGTCCGTTCCCAGGTAAATGTACCCAGATCCTCGTCCGGCGTGCGGCCGAAATGGCCATAGGCGCTGGTTACGGCGTAGATCGGGCGGTTCATCCGCAGGTGCTCGCGAATACCGCGGGGGCTAAGGTTCATCAACTCACGCAGCACGCGCTCGAGCTTCGCCTCGTCTACATCGCGGCCGGTGCCGTCGAGGTCGACATAGACGCTGAGCGGATGACTGACGCCGATCGCGTAGCTGATTTGCAGCGTGCATTTGTCGGCCAGGCCTGCCGCCACGACGTTCTTGGCCAGGTACCGGCACGCATAGGCAGCGCTGCGATCGACCTTGGTCGGATCCTTGCCGCTGAACGCGCCGCCACCGTGGGGCGAAGCGCCGCCATAGGTGTCGACGATGATCTTGCGGCCCGTGAGCCCCGCGTCACCATCGGGACCGCCGATCACGAACTTGCCCGTGGGGTTCACATAGAACTCGTCATCAGCCGGCATCCAGCCCGGCGGCAGGCTGCTTTCCACCAGCGGGTGCAGCATTGCCTTGATGTCGCGCTGGTCCATGCCCTCGTCATGCTGCGTGCTGACGACGATGCTGGTGGCACCGACGGGCTGGCCATCGACGTAGCGCAGCGTAACCTGGCTTTTGGCGTCGGGCTGCAGTCCGGCCACCGTCGGGTCACCGTTCTTACGCATCTCGCTCATGCGCCGCAGAATAAGGTGCGCGTAATGCAGCGGGGCCGGCATGAGTTCCGGCGTTTCGGTGCAGGCATAACCGAACATGATGCCCTGGTCGCCGGCACCCTCGTCCTTGTTGTTGGCGCTATCGACGCCGACGGCGATGTCCACGCTTTGTGCGTGCAAATGGCACTCGATCTTTGCGTTGCGCCAGCTGAACCCGGCCTGGTCATAGCCGATGTCGTGGATCGCCAGGCGCGACAGGTGGGTCAGCAGCTCTGGCGTGACGGTGTTGGGGCCGCGTGTCTCACCGGCCAGCACGACCCGGTTGGTGGTGACCAGCGTCTCGCAACCCACGCGGGAGTAGGGGTCGGCGGCCAGAAATGCGTCCAGCACGGTGTCGCTGATGCGGTCCGCAACCTTATCGGGGTGGCCTTCCGAAACGCTTTCGGACGTGAACAGGTATTCGCCTTTGCTGCGCATGGATTTCTCCTCTTGTCGCAGGGGGGTGAGCGGCGCCCGGTACAGGGCCGCGCTGGCCGGGTGCCAGAGTGCCGCGGTGTGTGAAGGATGCGGCGGGTGGGGTCAAGGGAGTGGGTTGGGCGTTGGCCCGGCCCGAACACGGCGGCGATGAATATGTCACCGGCGCTGGCACTGTCTCCAGTGTCGGGGGCAACGCGGTCGATTTACCCGATAGCCAGACATCACGCGCTGACGGCGGCCCGGCAGGTCAATGCTGAGCGGCCCAATGGGGGATTTTCACGCAGGCCACCAGCCCCGGTCAGCGCCTTTCAGCGGGCTCTACCGTTTGGGCCGGAACCTGGCTGTGTTAGCCAGTCCCGCGTCCGGCCACGCCGGGATGGCCGGGCGGCTTGCGAGGGCATCCGCATTTTGCGATGAAAGAACGAGGGTTTGAAGGCGCTAGTCATGCGCAAGGTTGCCCGGCGCATCATCCCGTTCGTCATGCTGCTCTACTTCATCGCCTCCATCGACCGGCATTGCCACGATCAACGCGATCGGCAACCTGGGTTGCTTCGTGGGCCCGGCCATGATCGGGTTGATCAAGGACCGGACCGGCAGCTTTGCCGGCAGGCTCTGTCTCGTGGCCGGGCTGCTGGTGTTCTCGGCCCTGCTTGCGGTGGTGCTGTCGCGCGTGTTGATGCATCCAGCACTCCCTATTTTGGTTGGAGACGTACGATGAAAACCTACCGCATCGCCGCCATCCCTGGCGACGGCATCGGCACCGAGGTGATCGCGGCCGGCGTCACAGTGCTGGAGGCGCTGGCCCGCCGCGCCGGCGATTTCAGGGTCCACTTCGATCATTTCGATTGGGGGGGCGACTACTACAAGCAGCATGGCCGCATGATGCCCGCCGATGGCCGCGATCAGATCCGCCACCACGACGCGATCTTGTTCGGATCGGCCGGACATCCGGACATTGCGGACCACATCACCCTCTGGGGCCTGCGGTTGGCGATCTGCCAGCCGTTCGACCAGTACGCCAACGTCCGCCCTACCCGCATCCTGCCCGGCATAACCTCACCCCTCCGCGGCGTGACCGGGCCCGAACTGGATTGGGTGATCGTGCGCGAAAATAGCGAGGGCGAGTATGCCGGCGTTGGCGGGCGCGTGCACCAGGGTTTGCCGATCGAAGTTGCGACCGACGTCTCTGTCATGACCCGGGCAGGGGTCGAGCGGATCATGCGCTACGCCTTCGCGCTCGCCCGGTCCCGCCCACGCAAGCTGCTCACGGTCGTGACCAAATCCAACGCGCAGCGGCACGCGATGGTGATGTGGGACGAGATTGCGGCCGAAATCGCGACCGAGTTCCCAGACGTGACGTGGGACAAGATGCTGGTGGACGCCATGACGATGCGGATGGTGATGAAGCCTGCGACGCTCGACACCATCGTCGCCACCAACCTGCACGCCGACGTGCTGTCCGATCTGGCGGCGGCGCTGGCCGGGTCACTCGGTATCGCACCCACGGCCAACATCAATCCGGAGCGTACGTTCCCGTCGATGTTCGAGCCGATCCATGGTTCGGCTTTCGACATCATGGGCCAGGGTGTGGCCAACCCCATCGGCACGTTCTGGTCGGCGGTCATGCTGCTGGAGCATTTGGGCGAACCGGCCGCGGCCCAGCGGCTGATGACCGCGATCGAACAGGTGACGGCCAACCCCCGTACCCACACGCCCGATTTGGGCGGCACCGCGCGGACGGAGGACGTGACAGCGGCAGTGGTGGCAGCAGTCGGGGGGGCGAATACTTAGGCCTCAGGCAGCCCCAGCACGTCGCGCATCGTGTAAAGCCCGGGCGTGCGGCCGTGTACCCACTCCGCTGCACGCACCGCGCCGCCGGCGAACACCCGGCGGTCGAACGCCTCGTGCTGCAACGTGATGTGTTCGCCAAATCCGGCGAAGACCAGCTTGTGCTCCCCCACCACCTGCCCGCCGCGCATGGAGGCGAAGCCGATGCCCCCCGTGGGCCGTGGCCCGGTATGGCCGTCGCGGCCGCGAATTGCCACATCTTCGAACACTACGCCCCGGCCTTTGGCGACCGCGCGGCCCAGCCCGATCGCGGTGCCGGACGGTGCATCCACCTTGTCGCGGTGGTGCATCTCGATGATCTCGGCGTCATATCGCCGGGCCGGTAACGACGCCGCCGCGCGTTCGGCCAGTGCCAGCATTAGGGTTACGCCCGGCGCGAAACTGGGTGCCATCACGACTGGGATGTATCGGGCCACCTCTCTCACCCGCGCCTCGTCAGCGAGGCTGAGGCCTGACGTCCCCAGGATCCACGCCGCACGCCCGCCGCACAGGGCGGCCGCGTGCGCGAGCAGCGCATCGGCATGGGTGAAATCCATGATCGCGTCGCTGTTCTTCGCCAGTCCGGCCAGGCCGGCATACCGCTGGTCCGGCGTTTCCGTAGCACCGAGGGGCAGGGTTTCGGCGGCTAAGATATGGCCGTTGCCCTCGATCTCCTCGGCCAGCAGCCGGCCCATTCGTCCGGTTTTGCCCAAAACGCCGATCAGCATCAGGCCGCCACGGCTTTATACAGGGCGGCATAGGCCCGGGCCGGCGCAGCCCAGCCGAAATCGGCCGCCATGCCATTCTGTTGCAGCCGCAGCCATTGCGCCGGATAGGACCATAGGCGGAAGGTTCGCCGCAGCGCACCTGTCAGACCCTCCACATCGACGGGCGCGAACTGCACGCCAGTGGCCACCCCGGCGGCCAGGGCAGCGTCGTTGGCGTCGATCACGGTATCCGCCAGGCCACCCACCCGCGCCACCACCGGCACCGCGCCATAGCGGAGGGCGCAGAGCTGCGTGAGGCCGCATGGCTCGAATCGGGACGGCACCAGCAGCGCGTCCGCACCGGCCTGCATTTGATGCGCAACCGCCTCGTCAAATCCCAGCATCACAGCAACCCGGCCCGGATGCTCTGTCACCGCGGCCGTAAACCGCTGCATGATTGCCGGGTCGCCGGTGCCCAGCACTGCCAATTGCCCGCCGCCCGCAATCAGTTCCGGCACGGCGTCCAGCAGGACATCCATGCCCTTCTGCTCCGTCAGCCGGCTGACCACGCCGAAAACGAGACTGGCCGCATCCGGCTGCAGCCCCATGCGCGCCTGCAGGGCCGTTTTGTTCCGGCCGCGTTTACGCGGGTTGGTAAACCGGGTGGCGATCGCCTTGTCGCGTGCCGGGTCCCACTGCACCCGGTCAATGCCGTTCAGGATGCCGGACAGCACGCCCGCCCGGCTTCGCAACAACCCATCCAGCCCGGCACCAAAGCCAGGGGTTTGGATTTCGGTCATGTAGGTGGGCGAAACGGTGGTGATACGATCGGACAGGCGTAGCCCCGCCTTCAACATGCCAATACCACCGTAATACTCGACGCCATCGACGTTGAACAAACCCTCCGGCAGCAGCAACTCCGCCAGCAACTCAGCCGGAAAACGGCCCTGGAAGGCCATGTTATGAACGGTAAATACGGTGCCGGGCCGGCGACCTTCGGTAAAGTAAGCGGGTACGAGTCCTGCCTGCCAGTCATGGCTGTGCACGACGGACGGGACCCATCCGTCCAGCAGCCCCTGCCCGATCCGTGCCCCCATGCGGGCCAGTGCGGCGAAGCGCTGGGCATTGTCGGGCCAATCCACACCGCGGTCCGCATAGGGTGTGCCCATGCGCTCATACAAGTGCGGCGCATCCAGCACAAACAGCGTGTGCCCGGCTGTGCGCGCCAGCAGCAGCTTGGCAGGGCCGCCCATGATTTCTTCTTCAAGCACCGGTACCGCCCGTTCCAGTGCGTCGATCACCGCCGGGTAGCCCGGCAATAGCGTGCGCATCTCGACGCCATGCTGGGCGAGGGCGCCGGGCAACGCACCCGTCACATCGGCCAGGCCACCTGTCTTGATGAGCGGATAAAGCTCGGACGTCACCGCCAAGACGCGGATCACGACACCATGCGATCGATCATGGGTTGGGTGATGAGGCATACGCCCCGGGCGGAGCGACGGAAGCGGGCGGCGTCCAGCACCGGGTCTTCGCCGACCACCAAGCCCGGCGGGATGCGCACGCCGCGGTCGACGACGGCGTTGGTCAACCGGACGCCCCGGCCCACATCGGCATAAGGCAGCACGACCGCCCCCTCGATTTTAGCGAAGGAGTGGACGTGCACGCCCGTGAACAGCAGGGACCGCTTGACGGACGCGCCCGACACGATGCACCCGCCCGAAACGAGCGAGCTGATAGCCTGGCCGCGCCGCTCATCCTCGTCATGGACGAACTTGGCCGGCGGTACGATCTCGCCATACGTCCAGATCGGCCAGTCGCGGTCATAGAGGTCGAGCCCGGGCACGAAGTCAGTCAGGTCGACATTGGCTTCCCAATAGGCGTCAACCGTGCCGACGTCGCGCCAATAGGGTGTCGTCTCCTGAAACGACCGCACGCAGGAACGGGCGAAGCGATGCGCCACGGCCTTGCCGCCCGCTACGATGAACGGAATGATGTCCCTGCCGAAATCGTGGCTGGACCGGGGGTCGGCGGCGTCGCGGCGCAGCTGGTCCAGCAGGAACTTCGTTTCAAATACGTAGATGCCCATGCTGGCGAGCGCCCGGGTGGGGTCACCGGGAATGGGCGGCGGTTGGGCGGGCTTCTCCAAGAACGAGACGATGCGGTCCTGCGCATCCACGCCCATGACACCGAAGTCCGAAGCCTGTTCGAGCGGCACCTCCAGGCAGCCGACGGTCACATCTGCCCCTTGCTCCACATGCTGTTGCAGCATGTATTCGTAATCCATTTTATAGACGTGATCGCCCGCCAGCAGGACAATGTAACGCGGGTCGTAACCCTCGATAATATCGATGTTCTGGAACACCGCGTCGGCCGTGCCGGAGTACCAGCCGCCAATTCCCTCGGCCATGCGCTGGCTCGCGGGCAGGATATCGAAGCTCTCGTTGCGTTCGGGCCGGAAAAAGTTCCAGCCGCGCTGAAGGTGCCGGATCAGGCTGTGCGCCTTGTACTGCGTGGCCACGCCAATGCGCCGGATGCCGGAGTTGAGCGCATTGCTGAGCGCGAAATCGATGATGCGCGACTTGCCGCCAAAATAGACCGCCGGCTTGGCGCGAATGTCCGTCAGCTCCATCAACCGGCTGCCGCGCCCGCCTGCGAGCACATAGGCCATCGCGCTACGGGCGAGCGGCTCCGTTTTCAACGCTTTGCTTCGGTCGGCACGTGCCAGATATCGGCCGCGTATTCGGCGATGGTGCGGTCGGATGAAAACCAGCCGATATGCGCCGTATTGTTGATCGCCGCCTGCCACCATTGTGCGGGTTCGGCCCATAACCGGTCCACCGCCGCTTGCTGGCCGGCATAGCTGTCAAAATCGGCCGCGATCATAAATGGGTCCCGCTCCGCCAGTGCCGCCACCAACCCTGCGTACCGCCCCGGCTCGCTCGGTGAGAACACGCCCGAGCCGATCGATTGCAACGCCTGTTGCAAGGGGGGGCTTGCCGCGATCGCGTCGTGTGCCCCCAGCCCCCGCTGCGTGCGCGCCAGGACCTGGTCCGCCGTCAGACCGAAGATGAAGATGTTGGCCGCACCCACGTGATCGCGGATCTCGACGTTGGCGCCGTCCAACGTGCCGATCGTGAGGGCACCGTTCAGCGCGAGCTTCATGTTGCCCGTGCCGCTCGCCTCCATGCCGGCCGTGCTGATCTGTTCCGACAAATCCGCGGCCGGGATGATGATTTCGGCCAGGCTTACGTTGTAATTTGGCAGGAACACGATCTTGAGCCGCCCGGCGACCGACGGGTCGGTGTTGATCACCTGGGCCACGTCGTACGCCAGCCGGATGACCTGCTTGGCCACCACATAGCCCGGCGCCGCCTTACCGGCGAAAATCTTGACCCGCGGCACCCAGTCCCGGCCCGGCTGCGCCCGGATGGCGTCATATTGCGCGATGGCCTGAATGATGTTCAGCAGCTGGCGCTTGTACTCGTGGATGCGCTTGATCTGCACGTCGAACAGCGCGGTGGGATCCACGGCGACGCCGGTTCGCTCCATGACCGTGCGCGCCAGCCGTTCCTTGGCATGCAGGCGTTGCCGGGCAAAGGCGCGCTGCAACCCCGGCTCGTGCGCATGGTTGGCCAGTTGCGACAGCGCGGCCGGGTCGGTGAGCATTGCGTCGCCGATCGTGTCGCGAATCAGCTGCGTCAGCTCCGGATTGGCGCGGAACAGCCAGCGGCGGAAAGTAATGCCGTTGGTCTTGTTCTGGATGCGCCCGGGATAGATGCCGTCCAGATCAGCGAACAGCGTACGCCGGATCAATGACGTATGCAGCGCCGACACGCCGTTGATCGCGTGACTGCCCAGAAACGCCAGATGCCCCATGCGCACCCGGCGGCCATGCCGTTCATCGATCAGCGAGGCGGACGCCAGTTGCCAATCCGCTCCCTGCCCCAAGCTGCGCACGTGCTCCAGATGACGGCCGTTCAGCAAATAGATGATCTGCATGTGCCGCGGCAGCAGGCGCTCCATCAGCGGCACGGCCCAGGTCTCGAGCGCTTCGGGCAGAAGCGTGTGGTTCGTGTAGCTGAAACAGGCAACAGTGATGCGCCACGCCTCGTCCCAAGCCACGCCATGCACGTCCACCAGCAGGCGCATCAGCTCCGCCACGCCAATGGCCGGGTGAGTGTCGTTCAGCTGGATCGCGACCTTGTCCGCCAGCGTGCGGATGGACCCGAACTGGCTGATATGCCGGCGCGTGAGGTCCTGGAGTGAGGCGCTGGCAAAGAAGAATTCCTGCCGCAGGCGCAGTTCCTGCCCGGCGTCGCTTTCGTCGCCGGGGTAGAGGATGCGGCTCACGCTTTCGGTCCGCACCCGGTCGCGCATGGCGCCGACGTGATCGCCGCGGTTGAAATCATCCAGATGCAGCGGTGTGGCGGCGACGGCAGACCAGAGACGCAGGGTGTTCGCCCCCTGCTGACCCGGGGCGCCACCGCCCACAACGGGCATATCGAATGCGACAGCGTACAGCGTCTCACTCGGCACCCAGGCGTAGCGCACGGAACCATCGGGCTCGGTCTGCGCGGTCACGGTGCCGCCAAAGCCGATCGGGTAGCTGACGTCGGCGCGCTCGAACTCCCACGGGTTGCCCAGCTGCAGCCAGTCCTCCGGCAATTCCTGCTGCACGCCGTGCTCCAGCACCTGGCGGAACAGCCCGTGTTCGTAGCGGATGCCATACCCGAAGCTTGGGATGCCGAGCGTGGCCATACTTTCCATGAAGCAGGCGGCCAGGCGGCCGAGCCCGCCATTGCCGAGCGCCGCATCTGGCTCTTCGCCACGCAAGCGGTCGATATCCACGCCTTCGGCCGCCAGCGCCTCACGCACCGTGTCCATCAGGCCAAGATTGCCAATGGTATCGAACAGCAGGCGGCCGATCAGGAATTCGAGCGACAGGTAATAGACCCGTTTGGCCCCGGTCCGGTACGCGGCGCGCGTGGTTTCGAACCAGCGGTCCACCACCGCGTCGCGCACGGCCAATGCGGTGGCGATGAACCAGTCATGCTCGCTGGCTGTGTCGACCGACTTGCCGACCTGATAGGTCAGTTTGGCCGTGATCCGGCCACGGAAGTCAGACGCCGTGACAGGCTGGGAGACGTGCGTGTCCATCGGTCCAATTCCGTTAGGCTTGAACGTCACGTGTGGCATCACCCGTCCATTCCCGCCAGAGCAGAATGAGGGCGGCCATGATGGCAGGGCCAAGAAAGAGGCCAAGCAGGCCGAATGTCTCAACGCCGCCCAGGATACCAAGCAGCACCCACAGGAACGGCAGCTTGGTCGCACCGCCGATCAGCGCCGGGCGCACCGCGTGGTCGGCGATAAAGACGATGACCATGCCAACGCCGAACAGCACCGCAGCGGCCAGCGTATGCCCCTGCGCCACGGCGATGATGGCTGCGACGCCAAGCACGATTGGCGCGCCTAACGGGATCATAGCGGCAAGCGCCGTCAGCGCACCCAGCAGCACCGGATGCGGCACGCCTGCGACCCAATACCCGACGCCCAGCAATGCCCCCACGCCCAACCCCACCAGCACCAGGCCGTCGACCGTGCCGTGAATGGACGCGACCATCTGTCGCGCCACCCGCACGCCACCGGGCCCGCACAACCGCTCCGTCGCCCACAGCGCCTTGTCCGCCAGCGCCGGGCCGTCCTTGAACAAGAAGAATAGGGTGACGAGCGTGAACGCCACGATGACCACCTGGTGCGCCACCTGCCCGCCCAGGCCGCGCGAAAAGCTCATGAACCCGGCGCGCTCGACGGAGCCCAGCAGTAGCCGCGCGTCCTCCGGATGCAGGAGGTTCGCGTCCCACCAGGCCGTGGCCTGGGTGGAAACCAGCGGCAGGGCCGCGAGCCACTCGGGCCGGGCCATGCCGTCCGCCCGGGCGATGGTGACGAAGCGCAGCGCCGTGCGGGCTTCGTGCGTGGCCTGCGTCGCTACGAGCGCCAGCGGCACGATGACCATCAGCACTGCGCCCAGCGTAAACACCAGCGGCAGCAGCTTGTGCCCGGTGCCGAAGCGCCGCTCCGCGCGTTGGTAGAGTGGGTAGACGGCAATGGCCAGAATACCGGCCCAGGCCAGCGCATGCAGGAAGTTGAACAGCGTGTACACGCCAGCAGCCAGAAGCAGCAGGCCGAGCACGACCCGGGCGGTGTTCTGGTTGCGTGCCGTGGTGTCGGTAGGGGGCATACGGCGTCTCCGGAATTGGCGTACGTTTGCCCGGCACGCCCGGCGGCTGCAATGGACTCGCTGACTGGCGAGATTGTGCCTACCTGTATGACCGTCGAGAACTTCCTCTGCCAGGTGTACGATGACCCAGGGGCTAACATTTTACGAGATCGGCGAGCGCCGGTCGTACGGCGAAACGCGAATGAACTGTGCTGGCATACTCGGCGATGCGAGAGTGATCCCGGCGCAACAGGCGACCCGGGCAGAGCGCACCGTCGATAAGGCATACCAAGCCGGACGTTTGGACATTTAAGCCGATCTTACCAAAGGTATCGAGGCCATGACCGATTGGAAGCATGACGGCGTGCAAGTCATCCCGGGTGACCGGCTGGACCCGAACACGGCACAAACGCCGGGCATGAACCGGGCGACGGCCATCAACTTTGCCCGGGCTGGGGCGCAAAAATTGTGGGCCGGCACGGTGCACATCCATGCCGGGGCCAAGACCGGCGCCCACCACCATGGCGCGCTAGAAAGCGTCATTTACGTCGTGCGCGGCCGTGCCCGCATGCGCTGGGGTGCGGCGCTGGAGTTCGTAGCCGAGGCCGGGCCCGGCGACTTCATCTTTATCCCGCCCTACGTCCCCCACCAGGAGGTCAATGCCAGCAGCGACGAGACGCTGGAATGCGTGCTGGTCCGCAGCGATCAGGAGGCGGTGGTGGTGAACCTCGATATCGAGCCAGTGGACAAGCCGGAGGGTATCGCCTGGATCGACCCCATCCACACATCATAATTCCGATCCGCATCGCACGCGTCAGCCGCACCGCGCTGGTGACCGCCATGACCCGGGCGGACCCGGCCAACGTCCACCTTAGTCTCCACCCCTCGTGCTGCCCGGCCCCGTAACCGTCCTGCCACTGCTCATTCCACTCGAGTATCAGGGGCCCGTCCTCGCGCTGATCCAGGGCATCCAGCGCCGCTTTTACATGCAGCCGTGGTCTATCCAACCGAGTGGCCTGCCAGGCGATCGTGGGGCATGACGCGCCGATTGCGGCGCTGGCCACGCTCATCCCGCGCGGGTTGGAGGTGCGGGTTATCGCCAGCGCCTACCAAACGCCGGACTAAATCGAAAAGCTTCAAAATGCCGGCACGCCCGCGTGCAACCAGCGTCCGCGTGGTGGTCAGCAGCCAGGATGGGTCCGCCGACGGCACGCTGCGCAACCGGGATGCCGGGCTGGTCATCGAAAGTGCGGCAGCCGCGCAGTATTTCGAGCAGATCTTCCCACACGACTGGGCGAACCTCGCGGCACAGACCTTGCAACGATGCGGTCATGCTCAGTGTCGAACAGGTAAGCTTGCAATACGGGGCAGCCCTGGCGCTGCGCAACGTGTCGATAACGGCGGAGGCGGGGGCGGTGACCGCCGTGCTGGGCCGCAACGGCGTGGGTAAGACCAGCCTGCTACGGGCAATCACCGGCGCGCACCCCGTGTCGGCCGGAACCATCCGCTGGGACGGGCACGACATCACCCGGGCGCCGATGCACGAGCGCGCCCGGCGTGGTATCGCCTGGGTACCGCAGGGCCGTGACATCTTCCCGTTGCTGACGGTGCGGGAGAATCTGGAGACCGGGTTCGCCGTCCTGCGACGGCGGGAGCGCCGGGTGCCGGATGAGGTGTTCGAGCTGTTTCCCGTGCTGGCCACCATGCTGCGCCGCCGGGGTGGCGACCTGTCTGGCGGGCAACAACAGCAACTCGCCATCGCACGGGCGCTGGTGATGAAGCCCCGGCTGCTGGTGCTGGATGAACCGACGGAAGGGATCCAGCCCTCGATCATCAAGGACATCGGCCGCGTGATCGCCATGCTGCAGGCGCGCGGCACGATGGCGATCGTACTGGTAGAACAATATTACGCCTTCGCACGCGACCTCGCACAGACCATGGCCATCATGGACCGCGGCACCGTCGTTCTGTCCGGCGCGCCGGACACGTTGGACGTGGCGGAAGTGCAGCGGCGTCTGTCGGTTTAGCTGCTACTCAGCCGCCGCCCGCGCCGGAACCTCAACGGTTTTGGGGGCGGCCTTGCGCCGCAGCGTGTACCGCTCCGCCGCCGCGCGGTGTTCCAACGTGTAAAGTTGTTGCGCGCCAGGCCGGTATTGCGGCGGGTTGGTGGGCAGCTTCACGCCATAGCGCGCAGCGGCCTGCAACGTAATGTTGGGGTTGGCCAGATGCGGGCGGCCCAGCGCCACCAAGTCGGCGCGCCCGGCGGCAATGATCGTGTTGACCTGGTCCGCGCTTACGATGTTGCCCACGCACATCGTGGCCAGCCCGGCCTCGTTGCGTATCTGGTCGCTGAACGGCACCTGGAACATGCGGCCATACACGGCGCGGCTGTCGGCCACCGTCTGACCAGACGACACGTCGATCAAGTCGCACCCAGCGGCTGCAAACGCCCGCGCGATCTGCACCGCGTCGTGCGGCGTGATGCCCCCCTCCGCCCAGTCATGCGCGCTGATCCGCACGCTGGTCGGGCGATCCTCGGGCCATACCGCGCGAATGGCGGCATACACCTCGAGCGGGAAGCGCAGCCGGTTTTCCAATACGCCGCCATACGCGTCGTCCCGCAGATTGGTCAGCGGTGACAGGAACGTGGCCAGCAGATAGCCGTGCGCAGCATGCAACTCCAGCATGTCGAACCCGGCGCGGGCCGCGCGCACGGTCGCTGCCACGAAGTCGTCCCGCACCTGATCCATGTCATCGCGGGTCATCGCCCGCGGCACGGCGCTGTCCGGGTAATAGGGCAACGGCGACGGCGCCATCAGGTCCCATCCGCCAGCCGGCAAGGGCTGGTCCATGCCGTCCCACATAAGTCGCGTGGCCCCCTTGCGGCCCGCGTGGCCCAGTTGGATCGCAAACCGCGCCGCACTGCGATCATGGACGAACCGCACGATACGCGCCCACGCCGCCTCCTGCGCGTCATTCCACAACCCGGCGCATCCGGGGCTGATGCGCGCGTCTGGCGACACGTCCGTCATTTCGGTGAACACCAACCCCGCCCCGCCCAGTGCGCGTGCGCCGTAATGCGTCAGGTGCCAGTCGTTCGGCACGCCCTCCTCGGCCGAGTACAGGCACATGGGCGACACCACCACCCGGTTGGTCAGCGTCATGCCGCGCAGCCGGATTGGCTGAAACATGGGCGGCCCATCCACCGGCTCCAGCCCGGCCGCCCGCACCTGGTCCTGCACCATGCGGTCCGTTTCAGCGACAAAATCCGGCGCGCGCAGGCGGAGGTTGTCGTAGGTGATGGAGCGCGACCGGGTCATGAGGCCGAACGCAAACTGCGTCGCGTCCATGTGCGCGAACCGCTCCAGATGCTCGAACCACACGAGGCTGACGTCAGCCGCGTGCTGCGTCCGCTCCACCTCCTCCCGCCGGCTAGTGTCGAACGCGGCCAGGGCGCCCGGCACATCGGCATGGGCGCGGAACGCCTCATACAGCGCGATCGCGTCTTCCATCGCGAGCTTCGTGCCGCTGCCGATCGAGAAATGCGCCGTGGCCTTCGCGTCGCCCAGCAGCACCACGTTGCCCATCGCGTATTTCGCCGTGCGGATCATAGGGAAGCTGCGCCAGGTGCTGCGGTTGGTGATGAGCGCGTGGCCATCGAGGTCGTCGGCGAACACGCCCTCGAGGAATCGGGCGCTCGCCGCCTCATCCATCCGGTCCAGCCCGGCGCGGGCCCAGGTGGCCGGGTCCGTTTCCATCACCCAGGTGCTGCGGCCCGGTTCGTATTGGTAGGCGTGGGCAACGAAGATGCCCCATTCGGTTTGGCGGAAGCTGAAGGTGAAGGCGTCCAATTCCTTCGTGCTGCCCATCCAGGCGAACTTGTTGGGACGCATGTCGACGGTGGGCTGGAAATGCTCCGCGAACTGCGCGCGCACCATGCTGTTGATGCCGTCGGCGGCGATGATCAGGTCAGCGTCAAACTGGCCGATGTCGGTAATCTCACGCCGGAACTCCATGGCCACACCCAGCGCGCGCGCGCGGTCCTGCAGCAGCATCAGCAGCGTGCGCCGGGCACAGCCGCAAAAGCCGTTGCCGCTGATGCGGTGGACGGCGCCCTTGAACCGCACCTCCACATCTTGCCAGTAGGCGAAGTTGCGCACGATGCTGGCGTGGCTGATCGGGTCGTAGCGCTCGAACGTCTCCAGTGTCTGGTCACTGAACACCACGCCGAAGCCGAACGTGTCGTCGGCCTGGTTCCGTTCGTAGATCGTGATCTCGTGGTCCGGCCATTCGCGCTTGGCCAGGATTGCGAAATACAGCCCGGCCGGACCGCCGCCAAGGATTGCCACACGCATCGGGCTACGCCTCCGTTTGACCGAAGTCGTTTAATCTTGAACCAAATCCGCTGCAATGATTACGTGGCCCATGGAGTGGGTACAGGGCCGGCAGGCAGTGGTGACGGGAGGCGGCCGGGGCATCGGGCGCAGCATCGCGCGTGCGCTGACGCAGGCCGGGGCGACCGTGACGATCCTGGGCCGCGGCCGCGCGGCACTGGACGAGGCGGTCGCGGCGGGTGACGCTGCGTGGGCGCATGGGGTGGACGTCACCGACGGCCCGGCGCTGCGGACCATCCTGGACGGCACGGAGTGGGACATTCTGGTCAACAATGCGGGCGGCGCAGAGACGGGCAAGCTGGCGGATACGGGGCCACTGCAGTGGGACCGGATGATCGCGCTCAATCTCACGGCCGTGTACACCGCCTGCCACGCCGTGCTGCCCGGCATGATGGTGCGCGGCACCGGGCGGGTGATCAGCATCGCGAGTACGGCCGGGTTGGTGGGCTACCCCTATGTCAGCGCCTATTGCGCCGCCAAGCACGGCGTGGTGGGCCTGACGCGTGCGCTGGCGCTGGAGGCCGCGCGCAGCGGCGTGACGGTAAACGCCGTTTGCCCGGGCTATACCGACACGGATTTGGTCACCACTAGCGCCGCCGCCGTCGCTGCCCGCACCGGCCGCAGCGTGGACGACATCCGCGCCAGCTATGCCCGCACCAGCCCCACCGGGCGGCTGGTGCAACCGGACGAGGTGGCGGACGCCGTGCTGTACCTGTGTCGCGCGCCATCCATGACCGGGCAGGCCCTGGCCGTCGCAGGCGGTGAGGTCATGCCATGAACGCCGTCATCGACCGTGAAACCTTGCTGGCAGAGGTTGCGCACAAGGACGAGCTCCGCCTGTGGCTGCGCTTGCTGACGTGCACGACCATGATCGAAACCACGATCCGCAGCCGCCTTCGTGAGCAGTTTGGCGTCACGCTGCCGCGGTTCGACCTGATGGCGCAGCTGCAAAAAATACCCGCCGGGCTAACGTTGGGCGAGCTGTCGCGCCGGTTGATGGTGACCAACGGCAATGTCACTGGCCTGGTTGAACGGCTAGTCGTGGCCGGCGAGGTCGAGCGCGCGCCGCACCCGACCGATGGCCGGGCGACCACCGTGCGCCTGACGTCGGCCGGGCGCGCCAGCTTTGCCACCATGGCCCGCGCGCACGAAGGCTGGGTGGCCGCGCTATTTGCGGACGTGCCCCCGGCGGACCGGGCGGTGCTGATGGAGGTGCTGGGCCGGCTGAAGCGCTCGGTGCGGGCCGCATGACATACCGGATCGATCAGCACGGGCGTGTTGCCGTCGTGACCCTGGACCGCCCGGCGCGCAAGAACCCGCTGACATTCGAAAGCTATGCCGCGCTGCGCGACTGGTTTGGGGCACTCCGGCATGCCGCGGACACGCGCGCGGTGGTGCTGACCGGGGCGGGCGAGAACTTTTGCAGCGGCGGCGACGTGCATGAGATTATCGGGCCGTTGACGGCAATGGACGCGCCCGGCCTGCTGCGGTTTACGCGCATGACGGGCGACCTGGTGCTGGCCATGCGCGCCTGCCCGCAGCCGGTGGTGGCGGCCATCGACGGCGTGTGCGCCGGGGCCGGAGCGATCCTGGCGATGGCGAGCGACATGCGGCTGGGCACCGCCCGCTCCCGCGTGGCCTTCCTGTTCACCCGCGTGGGCCTGGCCGGCTGCGACATGGGGGCCTGCGCCATTCT
>JANONC010000052.1:0-7984 GCA_031420655.1 Rhodospirillales bacterium
GGCATGTCGAGCGACAAAGTCTCCAGCCCGCCATCGACCTCACGCGTGACGGTCAGGGTCTGCCCCTCGATCGTAATGCGGCTGGCGAACGTGCCCTGCGGCCAGTCCAGCAGGGCGGCCAGCATCTGGCCGGTCGCGTTCATGTCATCATCGATCGCCTGCTTGCCCATGATGATCAGGCCCGGCTGCTCCTTGACGACCAGTGCCTTCAGCATCTTGGCCACGGCGAGGGGCTGCAGCTCGGCATCGGTTTCGACCAGGATGCCGCGATCGGCCCCCATGGCCAACGCGGTGCGAATGGTTTCGGCACAGGCGGCCACACCCATACTGACGGCGACGATCTCGGTCACCTGGCCCTTTTCCTTCAGGCGAACCGCTTCCTCGACCGCGATCTCATCGAACGGGTTCATGCTCATCTTGACGCCCTGCGTCTCGACGCCCGTGCCGTCCGTCTTGACGCGCACCTTTACGTTGTAATCGACGACGCGCTTGACAGGGACGAGTATCTTCATCGTTTGGGCATCCGAGCGGAGATGGTCAGTTAGGGGCGACCCGCAGGCTTAGTCAAACAACGATTGCTAGTGCCGCATGATGGTAAGCAGCAGCACGAACATCAGCACGGCCGCACCTTGTAGCACGACGCGCCAGCGCATCAGCCGGTTGGAGCGTGCCGGGTCCGGCGATCCGCGGGCGACGCTGACGAGGCCCGCGATCAGCATGCCGACCGTGCCGATCATGGCCAAGACGACAAGGATTGTTACGAAAATTGTCATGACTTGGAAATGGGTTACACGGGCGGCTTGTCCAGGGAAGGCACGTTGACTTCCGCGCGCACCGGGTGTTGGACCCGCGCCATGCGCCTGCTTCTGTTGATGATGTTTTTGGCGATCCCGCTTGTTGCCTCGACCCCGGCGCGGGCGGAACTCTCCCTGACCGCGTCCGAGGCACAGAATATCCTCAGCGTGCTGCGGGACGACACGCGGCGCGCGGCGTTCGAGGCGACGCTGGACGCCATCGCCCGCGCCCTGCCGGACAACGCGGCCCCGGCGCCTGCCCTCGAACCCAGCAGCCTAGCCATGCAGCTGTTGAGCCAGGCCGCGGCGACAGTCGCCGACGCCGGCCACCGCGCACGCAAAACGCTGCAATCGGTGAACGACCTGCCGCTGCTGTGGCGCTGGCTGGCGGCGCAGGCGACCGATGCGGACGCGCGGGACCGCATTGCCGATGCGCTGTGGCGGGTGGCCGTGGTGCTGGCCGTTGCCGCTGGTACCGAGCGGGCAGGCCGGTGGATGCTACGTGGCGTGCGCGCCCGGGCCGGCGCATGGTCACCTGTCCCGGACACCGAGGCCGATGTTGCGCCCGGCCCCGTCGCACGGGCGAGTTTCCGCCGCCGCAGCCTGAACCGGGCGTTGGGGGCGATGCGCCGGGCACCCTACGTGCTGGTGCGGCTGCTGCTGGACTTGCTGCCCACGCTCGGGTTCGGCCTGGTCGCCTTTGTCCTGATGCGTGAGTGGCTGGCACCGCTGACCGAGCCCGCCACGCCCGGCCCGGCGTATCATGTCGCGTACATCGTGACAGAGGCTTACGTCGTGGGTCGCGTGGTGCTGGCGTTAGTGGCGATCATCGCGGCACCGGACCGGCACCTGCGGTTGCTCGATATCCCCGACGCGGCGGCGCGGTTCCTGGTGCGATGGGCGTGGCGGCTTGTGCTGATCGCTGGCACCGGGTGGGTCCTGGCCGAAACGGGGCTGGTGTTTGGCATGTATCAGACAGCGCATGACGCGCTGTTGAAGCTGTTCGCGCTGGCCGTACACGGCTGTGCCGTCGCCATGGTGCTGCAGGCGCGCGAACCCGTCAGCGCCCGCATCCGGTCCGGCGGCACTGGCCACCCCGGCCTGGCGAGCACCATCCGCGCCCTGGTGGCCCAGACGTGGCACATCGTTGCGATCCTCTATCTGGTTGCCCTCTGGGTCGTCTGGGTGATCGAGTTGCGGGATGGCTACCAGCGCCTGCTGTATATTTTTGTCGTGACGGGCGCCGTGATTGCGGTGGCGCGGCTGCTCGCGGTGCTGGCGCTGGGGTTGCTGGACCGCCTGCGCCCGGACACGACTGCAGACGCCGGTGCGGGCCGCGTCGCGTTCTATGTCCCGGTGCTGCGTGTCGTTATCGCGGCCGTCATCACGGGCGCTGCCGCGGTCGTGCTGTTGCAGGCCTGGGGCACGGGCGCGTGGGCGTGGCTGCTGGCAACCGGGCTTGGCGCACGCTTTGCCGGCGCCGGCCTCACGATAGCGATAACGGTGCTGCTGGCCGTGCTAGCGTGGGAGGCCGTGAATGCCATGGCGGTCCGCAACCTGGACCGGATGATTGCCGCCGGGCAGCTCGCCCGGGCCGGGCGGTTGCGCACGTTGTTGCCCCTGTTGCGCACGACGCTGCTGGTCGTGCTGCTGGTGATTGTGGCGCTGATGGTGCTGAGCGAGATTGGCATCAACATCGCGCCGCTGCTGGCGGGTGCTGGCGTCGTCGGTATCGCGGTCGGGTTTGGCTCGCAAAAGCTGGTGCAGGATCTGATCACGGGACTGTTCCTGTTGCTTGAAAACGCGATGCAGGTCGGCGACGTCGTGACGCTGGGCGGACTGTCCGGCACGGTGGAGGCGCTGTCGATCCGCACGATCCGGCTGCGGGCGCTCGATGGTTCGGTCCACATCATACCGTTCAGCGCGGTCACGACCGTCACCAACCAGACCCGCGATTACGGCTATGCGGTCGTAGACCTCAGCATCGGCCTGAGCGAGGAGCCGGACGCCGTCACCGTCATCGTGCGAGAGGTCGCGGCCGCGATGCGGGCCGAGCCGCGCTGGGCGTCCATCGTGCTCGACGCGCTGGAGGTGATGGGAGTGGAGCGGTTCGTGGACATGGCCTACGTGCTGCGCGTGCGAATGAAAACGCAGCCCGCCAGCCGCTGGTCTGTGGCGCGAGAGCTTAACCGCCGGGTGAAGGTGCGGTTCGATGAGTTGGCGATCGAGAGTCCGATGACCAGCTATAAGGCTCTTAGCATGGCGGGCGCTCCAGCCGCGCCGCAACAGGAGACGGCATGAGTATAGACGGCTGGCGGACGGCACTGCGCGAGGGCGGATTCGTGTTTGCGCAGGCACCGGACATGGCGGCCGTGCTGGCGGCGCATGGCCTGGCGCAGTGGGATGCATTCGCCCGCAGCTGGGACGATCTGGGGCTGGATACTTACATGGCCGACGGTGGGCGCTACCGGAAGCGCCGGCATGCGGCGTTTGCGATCAGCGCGGGCGGCGTGTCGCGTAAACCGGCCCAGCCGCACTACCAAAGCCGTGACTTCAACGCGTTGAATGGTGGCGTCGCCCGCTGGTTCGACCCGGTGCTGGACGACGTAGCCCAGGGCCCGGCCTTTCAATCCATCCTGCGCACATGCCATGACCTGTTCAGCAGCCTGACACCTGCGCCGTCCTGGCATGTGGAGGCGCACCAGTTCCGCATCACCGCCCACCCCGGCCAGCTAGGGCAGCCAACGCCGGAGGGCATGCACCAGGATGGCGTGGACTGGGTGCTGGTGCTGATGGTGGGCCGGGTGAACATCGCCTCGGGCGAGACCAGCATTCACGGGCTGGATCGCAGCCCCCTCGGCCACTTCACGCTGGCCGAGCCGATGGACTCGGCGCTGGTGGACGACCACCGCGTGTTCCATGGCGTGACCCCCGTGCAGCCGCTGGACCCGGCGCACCCCGCGCACCGCGACGTACTGGTGCTGACTTTTCGGGCGGAGCGTTAGTTAACCGGGTGAAGCGTTAGTTAACCGGGTCGGGCGGGCGGCGGCCGACGGTGACGGGTAGCTCGATGACCTGACCGCCGCGGCGCACGGACAGGCGGATGGCCCCGCCGGGTGCGGTGGCGGCGACGGCGCGGATCAGGCCTCGTGGCGTTTCGACCCGGTCACCATTGATGGACAGGACCACGTCGGAGGCGCGCAACCCGGCGCGTGCGCCAGGCCCGGCCCGCTCCACGGCGGCGATTACCACGCCCGCGCCCGTACTCCGCGGTGCATCCTGCACCGACACGCCCAGCCAGCCGCGATCGATCCGGCCGCGGTCGCGCAGTTCGGCCACGATACGCTGTGCGATGCCGGACGGCACCGCAAAGCCGATGCCCACGCTGCCGCCAGTGGGTGAGACGATGGCGGTGTTCACGGCGATGACCTCACCTGCCATGTTGAAGGTGGGGCCGCCCGAGTTGCCGGGGTTGATGGGCGCGTCGATCTGCAAAAAGTCATCGAACGGCCCGGTGCTGAGGTCCCGCCCGCGCGCCGAGACGATGCCGGCCGTGACGGAGCTACCGAGCCCGAACGGGTTGCCCGCGGCCAGGATCCAATCCCCGATCTCGACCGCATCGCTGTCGCCCCAGGGCACGGCTTGCAGCGGCTTGGTGGGCTGCACGCGGATCAGCGCGATGTCGGTCAGGTCGTCCGCGCCAACCAGCTTGGCCGGAAGCTCCGTCCCGTCGGCAAAGGCCACGATAATTTTCTCGGCCCGGCCCACGACGTGGTTGTTCGTGACGATCAGCCCGGACGGGTCGATAATGAAGCCCGATCCTGCGCCCTGGATTTGCTCCCGGCGCCCCCGGAAACGGTCGCGGAACTGCCGCTCGAACGGGGTGCCGCGCAACTCGGGCGGGACCGGCACCACTTCGGCCGGACCCTGTCCCTCGGTGACGGTAATGTTCACGACCGAGGGGCTGACCCGGCGCACGAGGGGCGCAAAGCTGGCGCGGGATGAGGCGAGGGGGGCGGGTTGTGCCGCGCCCGGGGCAGGGAGTGCGCAGCCACACACAGTCAGCAATGCGCCTAGTAGTGCGGCGCGTGTTGGGGTGATCATGGGTGGAAACTCCGGCACTACAGACTGTACGTATTTGGGATGAGCAAAGATGCCCCACAATCGCGTGGGCGGCTATTTTGGCGCGGCCCCGGGGTGTTCGGGCCAGTCATGGCGCGGGTAACGGCCGCGCATGTCGCGCCGCGCGTCGGCCCATGCGCCACGCCAAAAGCCGGGCAGGTCGGCCGTGATGGCGATGGGCCGGCCGGCCGGGGACAAGAGTGCGATCTGCAACGGCACCTGCCCCCCCGCCAGCGCGGGGGCTGGATTTAGGCCATAGAACGCCTGGGCCCGGGCGCTCACGACCGGCACCGGCCCGGTGTAGTCCACCGGCGCCGTCATGCCGCGCAGGGCCACGTGCGCCGGCAAGTCCCGGTCGAGCCGCGCCGCATGCGCCCAGCCCAAATAGCCGCGTAACAGCGGCACGAGGTCGAGCGACACGACGTCGGCCATGCGCGACAGGCCTGCAATGGCGGGGGCCAGCCATGCGCCGGCGTCGGCCTCCAGCGCCGCGTCCGATAGGTTGGGCACGGTGGGGTCCAGCGTGCACAGCAGCGCGGCGCGCGCCTGGAATTGCCGGGCGGCCAGGGTCCAATTCAGCGTGGCCAGGCGCTTGGCGGCGGCCTGGGTCAGTGCGGCGGTGGCTTCCTCCGGGTTGGCAGGGGTCGTGCGGTCGTCCAGTACCAGCGCGCCCAGGCGGCGGCGGCGGCGCACCAGTACGGTGCCGGTGGCGGGATCATACCCGCTCTCCAACGTTTCAGTGACTTGCGCCAGCAGTGCGGCCGGCAGGTCATCGGGGTCGAGCGGGGCGGCCATGCGGATGTGGGCGGCGTCCTTCAGGTCGACAGCGGCCACCACCAGCAGACGTGCGCTGGCGAGCGGATCGGCCTTCGACAAGCGGGCACCGCCGCCGCCCGACAGGCGAAACACCCCCGGCTCTCCCCGGCGCTGCGCGATGCGGTCCGGAAAGGCGGCGGCCAGCAGCGGGCCGGTGTTGGCAGTGAGCGTGGCGGGCGCAGACAGGCGCTGCCGGTAGCGGGTCGCCTGCTGGTGGATGCGGGCCACGGCGCCCCGGTCGGCGCTGCCATCACGTCCATCGAGCGCGTCCAGCCGGGCCTGCACATCGACGGGGGCGTCACGCGGCAGCGGGTCCCGTTCCTCCAGCAGCGCGGCCAGGGCGGCGGCCGTACCCCGATCGGCCGGCGTTGCGGCCAGCATCATGGCGGCCAGGCGGGGATGGGAACCGAGTGCGGCCATGCGCTGACCCAGCGGCGTGATGACACCATCCCGCATGGCACCCAGTTGGCCCAACAGCGCGCCCGCAGCGGCCAGTGCACCGGCAGGCGGCGGATCGGGGAACGACAGCGCGGCGGGCGCCGTGCCCCACGCGGCGCAATCCAGTAGCAGGCCGGACAGCTCGGCCTCCAGGATCGCCGGGCGGTCGAACGGCACCAGCCCGCGATGCTGCGCCGTGCTCCACAGCCGGATCGCGACGCCCGGCCCCTCGCGACCCGCTCGCCCGGCACGCTGGTCCGCGGCGGCGCGGCTGATGCGCAGCGTGGTCAGGCGCGTGAGGCCCGTGGCGCGGTCCAGCCGGGGTGAGCGGCGGAAGCCACCGTCGATCACGATGCGGACGCCGGGCACGGTGAGCGACGTCTCGGCGATGCTGGTCGCCAGCACCACCCGCCGGCCGGGCTGCTGCGTGAGGGCGCGGTCCTGCTCGGCCAGCGGCAGGTCGCCATGCAGCGGTAGCACCGTCGCGGCCACGCCGGCCAACGCCCGCTCCGTCCGGCGGATTTCGCCCATGCCGGGCAGGAAGGCCAAGATGTCGCCAGAGTGGGCGGCCAGCGCGTCCCGCACCGCGCGCGCCATGGCGTCCGGCAGGTCCCGCACGTGGGCCAGGTCCCGCCCATGCTCCACCGTAACCGGGTAGGCGCGCCCGGCGCTCTCGATGACCGGGCCGCCCATGAGCGCCGACAGCCGCGCACCGTCCAGCGTGGCGGACATGGCCAGCAGCCGTAGTTCGGGCCGCAGCACGCGTTGCAAGTCCAGCAGAAGGGCCAGCGCCAGGTCGATCTCCAGCGAGCGTTCGTGGATTTCATCCAGCAGCACGGCCGCGACGCCGTCGAGCGCCGGGTCCGACAGCAGGCGGCGGATGAGCAGGCCTTCGGTCACGACCTCGATCCGGGTGGCGGGGCTGGTGGCACCGTCGATCCGGGTGCGGTAGCCGACGGTCTGGCCCACCGGCTCCTGGATCAGCGACGCCATGCGGGTGGCCGCAGCGCGGGCGGCTAGGCGCCGGGGTTCCAGTACGACGATGCGTCCGTCGCCGCGCCAGGACGCACTGAGCAGGGCGAGCGGCACGATCGTCGTCTTACCCGCGCCGGGCGGGGCGACCAGGACGGCGTTGGAGTGGATTTCGAGCGCCGCAAGCAATGCGGGCAGCTGTTCGGTGATGGGCAGGTTGGGAAGCGGCATAGACGGGACTATATCGGAAGGGTCGTGAGGAGTTGCATGGTGCGCTGGCTACTGTTGTTCCTGGCACTCACTTCCGGCGCGATGGCGGCCGAGAGCGCGCCTGTGCGGTCGTCGCGCGTGGTGGCGACGCTGGTTTCGGACACCGACGGGGTGGCGCCGGGGCAGGCATTCCGGCTCGGGTTGCGGCTGCGGGTGGCACCCGGCTGGCATGTGTATTGGCAGAACCCGGGTGACGCGGGCGTGCCGCCGGAGCTGACGGTGACGGGCGCGACCGTGGGCCCCATCGCCTGGCCCGCGCCCGCACGGCAGCCGGAGGGGCCGGTGATGACATACGGCTATACCGGCGACGTGCTGCTGCCGGTCGCTGCGGTGGCGCAGGGCGCGGCGATCGATGCGACGGCAAGCTGGCTGGTGTGCGAGAAGATCTGCGTGCCAGAGGAGGGTGCGTTCACGCTGCTGCCGGGCGGCGTCGCCGGTCCATCGGCGGAGCGCGCGTTGTTTACCGCGGCGGACCAACGCACCCCCCGGCCGTCGCCGTTTACCGCGGCGGTAACATCGGACGGCACGTTGACCCTGGCGGGTGAGGGACTGCAGGCGGTGCGGGACGCGTG
>JANONC010000053.1:0-8217 GCA_031420655.1 Rhodospirillales bacterium
TCCTGGCGCGCGGCGGCCAGGTGTTCGTCCCGGTCGCGCACCGGGCGGCGTTGGGCGGTCATGGCGTAGGCAACCGCCGCGTCCGGGTACGGTCCATCCAGTACGGCGTCGAGAAGGCCGGCCGCGTGAGCCTCTGCCGCGCCAATCGGGTTGCCGGTCACGATCATGGACAGCGCACGTTCCAGCCCCACAACACGCGGCAGGCGCTGGGTGCCCCCGGCACCGGGCAGCAGGCCGAGCTTCACCTCTGGCAGGCCGAGCTTGGCCCCGGCCCAGCCCACCCGCGCGTCGCAGCCCAAGGCCAACTCCAGCCCACCGCCAAACGCCACACCCTGGATGGCGGCCACGACCGGGACGGGCATGGCCTCGATGGCGGCAATCACCGCGCGCAGGCTCGGCTCCTGGGCTGGTGATCCAAACTCGGTAATGTCCGCCCCGGCGCTGAACACCTTGGGCGAGCCGGTGATGACCACCGCCGTCAGGCCATCCCCGGCCTTGACCTTTAAGTCGTCGAGCGCCGCCATCAGCGCCTTGCGCAACCCGAGACCGAGCGCGTTCACGGGCGGGTTGTCCATGGCCAGGACGGCGACGCTGCCGTGGGTAGTGATGTTCAGCATGCTGGTATTTCCTCAACTAGGCTCAGTGTCCATCGCGACTTGGCCGGCTCGGCACGCACAGTTCTGCCTGGTCTGAGCCAACCGAGGGACGCTTGCCGCGCACACAGTCCCCTGCCGGTTGGCCCTGCGACAGGCTCAGGGCGAACGGCATAGTGCCGTTGCGCGGGGCAGACAGAGATCATCATACTTCCAGCCATTCCCGCCGGACCTGCGCGTTGGCGGCGAGCGACGCGGGCGTGCCTTCGAACACGATCTCACCATGGCCCATCACATACAGCCGGTGGCTGATGGCCAGTGCGATGTCGAGTTTCTGCTCCACCAGCAGGATCGTGACCCCCCGGGCGGCAACGGCCAGCAGCAGCTCGCGCACGGCTTGCACCATCATGGGGGCCAACCCTTCCGTCGGCTCATCGACCATCAGCAGCGCCGGGTTGCCCATGAGCGTGCGGCACATGGCGAGCATCTGCTGCTCCCCGCCCGACAGCGCACCCGCCGGGGCACCCGCCCGTTCGCGCAGGCGGGGAAACAGGGCATAGGCGTCCGAGATCGCAAACGGCCCGCCCGCATTTTTTGAAGCAGGACCGGGCTTTTCACCAAGGATCAGGTTTTGCTGGGTGGTCAGGTCCGGAAAGATCGAGCGGTCTTCCGCCACATACCCAAGGCCCAGGCGCGCGACCTTGTGCGGCGGCAGGTGAACGATTTCCGTGTCGCCAAACCGCACACTGCCGGTGCGGACGACGCCGCCCATGACCGCCTTCAGCATCGTGCTACGCCCGGCGCCGTTGCGGCCCAGCAGGGCCACGATCTCACCGGCGCCCACCTGCAGGTTCACGCCATGCAACACCTGGCTCTTGCCGTACCAGGCGCGCAGATCGGCGATTGTCAGCATGCCGCGTCGCCTAGATACGCCGCCCGCACTGCCCGGTCGCCGCGGATGGTGTCGGGCGGGCCGGACGCGATCACCCGCCCCTCCGCCAGTACGCTGATGCGGTCGGCCAGGCCGAACACGACGCCGAGGTCATGCTCGATCATCACCAGAGTCCGCCCCTCGCTCATGCGGCGGATAAGCGCCACCGCGCGCTCCGTCTCCGCCCGGCTCATGCCCGCCGTCGGCTCGTCCAGCAGTATCGTGCGGGCACCGCCGGCGATGGTCACGCCGATCTCGAGCGCCCGCTGCTCCGCATACGCCAGCCGCCCGGCGGCCACGTGACGGCGGGACTGCAGGCCGATCTGCTCGAGCAACTGCTCCGCCCGATCCCGCAGCGCGCCATAGCTGCTAAGCCGGCGCACGAAGTTCAGGCCGCAGCCATGGGTCCGCATGGCGGCCGCGCGTAGGTTCTCGAACACGCTCAGTTGCGGGAACAGGCTGGTCACCTGAAAGCTGCGCGCGAGGCCTAGGTTGAATATCTCATGCGGTTTCAGGCCGGTGATGTCCTGCGTGCCAAGCGTGACTTGGCCCGCATCCGCGGCCAGGCGGCCCGAGATAAGGTGGAACAGCGTGCTCTTACCCGCGCCATTGGGGCCGATCACGGCGTGGCGCTCACCCTCTGCCACCTGCAGCTCCACGCCGCAGATCACTTTCGTCGCACCGAATGCCTTGTGCAGGCCTGTAACAGTCAGCGCCGTCATGCCGACGCCGCAGCGCGCCAGGCGTCCCGTGCGGCGGGGTAGGTCAGGCGCAGCAGCACGGCACCCGCCACGAACAGCACGGCGGCAAGCAGCCACGGACCGGCGGTCTCTGGATTGGCGGCCAAACCTAGCAATGGCCGCGGCGTGGCCCCGTTGCGCACCGCCTGTAGCCGGAATGCGAGCTCCGCCAGCCCGGTTGTGCCAGCGAGCGCCAGCACCAGCCCGGGTGCGACGGCGGCGTAGCGCGGCACAAGCGACGCGATGCGGCCGCCCAGTGGTGCGTGCGCCAGGATAACACCGGAGATGCCGCCCGGTGCCCACACAACCATCGCAACGAACAGCAACCCGCTATACAACTGCCATGCGTCTGTCAGTGTACTCAGGGCCACCGCCAAGAAAGTGATCAGCACCGCGCCCGCAACCGGACCCCAGAATGTGCCAATGCCGCCAATGAACGTCATGAGCAGCACGTTGCCGGACGCATCGGCTCCCATGCCGGAAGCGGTCACGATCTCGTCGTTTAACGCGGCCAACCCGCCTGCGACACCCGCAAATAGGCCGCTTAATGCAAACACCACCCGGCGGATCCGGGCCGGGTCATACCCCAGAAAGCTGACCCGCTCCGGATTGTCGCGCACCGCGTTGGCCAGCCGCCCGAGCGGCGTCGCGGTGTAGGCCCACATCAGCAGCGCGCACAGCCACGCAAACGCAGCAATTAGGTAATAGGCCTCGATCTGCGACCCGAAATCGTGCCCGAACAGTGCGGGCCCGTTAGAGCGGTCGCCGGAGACCCCTTCCTCGCCACCAAACACGCGGGGGAACAAATGCACCGTTGCAACCGCCAACTCCGCCACGCCCAAGGTGATCATGGCAAAGGCCGTGCCGGACCGCCGGGTCGCAACCCACCCGGCGAGCAACGCGGCAACCAGCCCACCCACCCCGCCGATGATTGGTACCAAGGGCAGCGGCAACGGCCAGCCGGTCTGGCGCATGGCGTGCATCGCCAAATATCCGCCTAGGCCCAAGAAGACGGCATGGCCAAAGTCCAACATGCCGCCCTGGCCCAGCAGCATGTTGAAGCTGAGTGCAAACACGATCGAAATGCCCATCCGGCACAGCAAACTCAAGCCAAACCCGCCCGGCACCAGATACGGCAACACCACGGCCAGAGCCGCCGCGACCACCCAAGGCAGAAAAGTGCGCACGACTCCCTGCCTCGCTTTGGGCAAGGGGCTGGGGTGGGGGTCTAAGCCGGGCAAGGCTGCGTCCCGCACCACACTCTGGCGAATGTCCCCCCGCGGCAGCACCTCACTCATGCCGACCGCGTCCCCATCAACCCGCGGGGGCGCACTGCCAGCACCAGCACCAGCAACACATACGGCACCACCGGAGCGATGCGCGCAATCGTCAGCCCATACACATCGCCCCACACCGCCGGGTCGATCGCAATACCCAGCCGTTGCAGCGCCAGGCCGAGCTTCAGGTCCAGGCTGATGCTGGCCGTCTGCACAAAGCCAATGAGTAGCGACGCAACCAAGGCGCCCCAGATGGAGCCCAATCCGCCCATCACCACGACGGCAAACACGACGGCCCCCAGCGCCCGCGCCATGCCCGGCTCCGTCGTGAACGCGTTACCCGCCATAACACCGGCCAGCCCGGCCAGCGCACACCCGGCGCCGAACACCAGCGTAAACACCCGTGGCACGTCATGGCCCAGCATACCCACCATCTCCGGATGCGTCAGCGCAGCGCGGACCACCAAGCCTAGCCGCGTGCGGGCCAACGCCGCAAACAGCGCCAGGAACATGGCGACCGCGACGGCCATCATGAACAGCCGGTAGGCCGGGTAGGCGTTACCGCCCACGCTGAACAGCGCGAAGTCGAGCGAGGGCGGCACCCGGTAGGGCACCGGCACCCGGCCCCAGATCAGCGGCACCACCTCACCAATTACAAACGCCAGCCCGAACGTAAACAGCAGCTCCGCCACATGCCCGTGCCTGTGTACCGTGCGCAGCCCGTACCGCTCCACGACCGCTCCCAGCGCACCCACAATAACGGGCACGATCACCAGCGCCGGCCAGAAGCCGATGCGGATGCTGAGCGTGTAGGCCAGGAACGCGCCCAGCATGTAGAAGCTGGCATGGGCCAGGTTCAGCACGCCCATCATGCCGAAAATGAGCGTCAGCCCCACCGACAGCATGAACAGCAACAGCCCATATACCAGCCCGTTCAGAACAATGAGTACTACCTGTTCCATCTCTAAGACTCAGTCATTGCGAGCCACTCGCTTCGCTCGCAATGAAGGCAGGTGCGGGTCATTGACCTACGACGGCGGTGTGAACTTGCAGGTGGTCGCCATCCGCTGCGCCTCCGGCTCGATCCGGCTCACGGTCTTGAAACCCAGCTTGCTTTCCGGGAACACGAATTTCTGCCCGGGCTCCAGCGTGCTGACAAACATGGGATTCAGCAGCTGATGGTTGTCTTCGCGCATCGTCACATCACCCAGCGGGGTCTGCATTTTCATGGTGGCCAGCACGGCGCCCACCTTGGCCGGGTCGCTGCTGTTGGCCTGCTTCATGGCGGCGGCCAGCATGTCGATCTCGGTCACGACGCGCAGATAGTAGAACGGCGTTTTGTACTGCGCCTCGAACTCGGCGGCCATCTTCTCCAACTCGGGCTTGCCCATGTTGGCGTGGTACTCGGCGATCTGGGCATAGCCCTCGGCCGCGGCGGACACGGCAGGCATGACGTCGCTGCCGCCCAAATAGTACGTAAACAGCTTACCCTTATACCCACCATCGGCCGCGGCCTTCACCAGCAGCGCCAGATCCTGGCCCCAATTCCCGGTCACGACCGCATCGGCGCCCGCGGCCTGGAACTTCTGCACGTACGGCGTGAAATCCTTCGTGCGGCCCAGTGGCACACGCTCGGCCCCCACCACTTCCAGGTCTGCACGACGGTTGGCCAGCATCGCCTGCGCCGCTTTTTCAACCGAAACGCCAAACGAGTAGTCCGGGTTGAAGATATAGACCTTCTTCACGCCCTGCTGGCTGACCAGGTAATCTGTCAGCGCTTTCATCTTCATGTCCACATCGGCGTCGAACCGGAAGTGCCACCAGCTGCACTTGTCGTTCGTGAGCGCGGGGTCGACCGCGGCGTAGTTCAGGAACATCACCGACTGCGCCGGAGCGCGCTTGTTGTTCTTGTTGATGGCATCGATCAGCGCAAACGCGACAGCGCTGCCGTTACCCTGCGTCACATAATGGATGTCGTCGTCGATCGCCTTGCGCAGCAGCGTTAGCGACTTTTCGGGGCTCACCTCGTTATCGAACGGCACCAGTTCCAGCGTGCGGCCCGGCCCGGCTGCCCCCGACTTGTTCACCCGGTCGATTGCAAAGCGAAAGTGCTGCTCGCCCAGTTGCCCGGTAGCGGCCAAGGAGCCGCTGAGCGGGTCGATATAGGCGATCTTGACTACCTCGGCTCGCGCAAACGGGGCGCTTAGCAGCGAGCAGGCAAGCAATGCGGCGCGTAGCGAAAGGCGCATGGTGGTATTTCCTCCGGCCGGCGCTGTAGGCGCGCCGTTCCGCCTACTGTCTCTGGTTCGGGCGGCACGCGTCAACCTCTGTGTCTTGACGGCACCCGGGCCCCGGTGCCCCATGCGGCGCATGAGCATGCCCCCGATCCTGCAAAATCTGCGTTTGCCGGTTATTGCCGCACCGCTATTCATCATTTCCAATCCCGCGCTTGTGATCGCGCAGTGCTGTGCGGGCATCGTCGGCTCTTTCCCGGCGCTGAACGCCCGGCCGGAAAGTGCCTTGGCCGAGTGGATCGAGCAGATCCAGGCCGCCCTTGCCGCGCATGACGCCGCGCACCCGGACCGGCCGGCCGCACCGTTTGCGGTCAACCAAATCGTCCATCGCAGCAACAACCGGCTAGAGCACGATCTGGCGGTGTGCGTGCAGTACAAGGTGCCGATCGTCATCACCTCGCTCGGTGCCCGGCCGGAGGTGAACCAGGCCGTACACAGTTATGGCGGCATCGTCATGCACGACATCATCAACGACATCTTTGCGCACAAGGCGATCGAAAAAGGGGCAGACGGGCTGGTGGCGGTGGCGGCCGGCGCGGGCGGACATGCGGGCACGCTGTCGCCGTTTGCATTGATGCAAGAGATACGCGCCTGGTTCCAGGGGCCTGTCGCCCTGTCCGGCAGCATCGCCACCGGGTCCGGCATACTGGCCGCGCAGGCGATGGGGGCAGACCTTGCGTATATCGGATCCGCCTTCATCGCGACGGCCGAGGCTAATGCGGCGGCGGCCTACAAGCAGGCCATCGTGGACGGCAACGCCAGCAGCATCGTCTACACGGACCTCGTTACGGGCGTGCACGGCAATTACCTGCGTTCGAGTTTGGTCAATGCCGGCCTAGACCCCGACAACCTGCCCCGGTCCGACCCGTCTGCGATGAACTTCGGCGGCGATAAGCCAAAGGCGTGGAAGGATATCTGGGGCAGTGGCCAGGGCATTGGTGCGATCGATCAAGTCCAGCCTACTGCCGCGCTGGTGGCGCAGTTTGCAAAGGAATACGGCGCAGCGCGGGCGCGGCTAGCAGTGTAATACGCGCCACCAGCACGCCAAGTCCGGCTTCGGCACGAGCAAGGCGCCCACAGCCGCAAGCGCCGTGACGGTGCTTTTATCCATCGGGCTAGCCTCCGTTTCATACCGGGGCAGCATAACGCCGGATCAAATGCGTCTTGGACTCTTCCAGCTCTACACCATAATACCAATCCATAAGCGGGCAGTATGACCCGGCAGGTGGAGGAACGGCGATGCTTGATTCGGTGCAGACCACGCTTGACATGGCGGTCGAAGACGACGCCGCCACTGGGCTGTTCCGCTGTAAGCGCAGCATCTTCACCGACCCGGCCGTGTTCGAACTCGAGATGCAGCACATCTTCGAAGGCAACTGGATCTATTTGGCGCATGAGAGCCAGATCCCGAACATCAACGACTACTTCACCACCTTCATGGGTCGGCAGCCGATCTTCATCGCCCGCAATAAGCAGGGTCAGCTGAACGCGTTCATCAACGCCTGCAGCCATCGCGGTGCCATGCTGTGCCGGCATAAAAAGGGGAACAAGGCCGCTTATACGTGCCCGTTCCACGGCTGGACATTCAACAACTCCGGCAAGCTGCTGAAGGTCAAAGACTCGGAAGGCGCCGGATATCCCGAGAGCTTCAACACCAACGGCTCCCATGACCTGACGCGCGTGGCGCGGTTCGAAAGCTACCGCGGCTTCCTGTTCGGCAGCCTAAAGGCAGATGTGCTGCCGCTGGCCGAGCATCTGGGTGAAGCTGCCAAGATCATCGACATGATCGTCGATCAAGCGCCGGACGGGCTTGAGGTCGTGAAGGGTACGTCCAGCTACATCTATGATGGCAACTGGAAGCTGCAGACGGAAAATGGAGCGGACGGCTATCACGTCAGTTCCGTGCACTGGAACTATGCCGCCACTACCAATCGCCGCAAGACACAGGCCGTGGAAGACCAAGTCCGCGCCATGGACGCAGGTAGCTGGGCCAAGCAGGGCGGTGGATTTTATTCGTTCGAGCATGGGCATCTGCTGCTATGGACCAAATGGTCCAACCCAGAAGACCGCCCCAACTTCGACAAACGAGACGAATACATCGCAAAGTTTGGCCAGGCCCGCGCGGATTGGATGATCGGGCGCAGCCGCAACCTCTGCGTCTATCCGAACGTCTATTTGATGGACCAGTTCAGCAGCCAGATCCGCACCTACCGCCCGATCGCCGTCGATAAGACCGAGGTGACGATCTACTGCATCGCGCCCCGCGGCGAGAGCGACGCTGCCCGCACCCACCGCATCCGGCAATATGAGGATTTCTTCAACGCTAGCGGCATGGCGACGCCAGACGATTTGGAGGAATTCCGGTCATGCCAGATCGGCTAT
>JANONC010000054.1:0-3182 GCA_031420655.1 Rhodospirillales bacterium
CGACGAAGCGAGCCGCGCCGACCGTAGCCCGGGCGAGTTTTATCAGCTCGATTTCGAGATGAGCTTCGTGACGCAGGAAGATGTGTTCGCGACGCTGGAGCCTGTCATGGCCGGCGTGTTCCAGGAGTTCGGCGGGCGTGAAGTGACGCCGGCGCCGTTCCCGCGCATCCCGTATGAGACAGCGATGCTAAACTACGGGTCGGACAAGCCGGACCTGCGCAATCCGCTGCGCGTGACGGACGTGACGGCGCAGTTCGAGGGCTCGGGTTTTGGCCTGTTTGCCAAGATTGCGGCCGCGGGCGGCGTCGTACGCGCCATTCCTGCCCCCGGCGCCGGCACCCGGCCGCGCGGCTTCTTTGACAAGCTGAACGACTGGGCGCGGGCGGAGGGGGCGGGTGGCCTCGGCTACATCGCCTGGGAGGGCGGCACCGCGCGCGGCCCGATCGCCAAGAACCTGGAGCCGGACCGCACCGACGCAATCCGCGCCGCTTGCGGCCTGGGCCCGGACGACGCGTTGTTCTTTGCAGCGGGGGCCCGCGACGAAGCGCCCAAATTTGCCGGCCGCGTCCGCACCCGCCTGGGCGAAGAGCTGGAGTTGATCGAGCCCAACGTGTTCCGCTTCTGCTGGATCACGGATTTCCCGATGTACGAAAAAGACGAAGAAACTGGCGCCATCGACTTCAGCCACAATCCATTCAGCATGCCGCAAGGTGGACTGGAGGCGCTGAACACGCAGGACCCGCTGACGATCAAGGCCTTCCAATACGACATCGTCTGCAACGGGATCGAACTCAGCTCTGGCGCCATTCGCAACCACCGCCCGGACATCATGATCCGCGCGTTCGAAATCGCCGGGTATCCCGAGTCAGAGGTAGAGGCCCGGTTTGGCGGTATGCTGGCGGCGTTCCGGTATGGCGCGCCGCCGCATGGTGGCTCGGCACCCGGTATCGACCGCATGGTGATGCTGCTGGCCGACGAGCCGAACATCCGTGAGGTGATCCTTTTCCCGCTCAACCAGCAGGGCGAGGACCTAATGATGGGCGCCCCGGCCCCGGTCGACGCCAAGCGGCTGCGCGAATTGAGCCTGAAACTCGACCTGCCGCCCAAGTTGAAGCCCGCTTAACACTGGTGCAACCGGGCGGGCGGGCCTATGTCGCGGGGGTTGGTTGGAGTGGTTCGTATGCGCCGTTGCCTTGTTGTGTTGGCCGTTCTTGCGGCGTCGCCCGTTTGGGCTGCAGAGCCTGTGCTGATTGCCCACACGGCCATCTATGACCTGCAGATGGATAGCACGCGGCGGCCGTCTACCGATGTGACAGAGGCCTCGGGCACCCTCAGCTACGAAATTACAGACGCCTGCGAGGCATGGGCCAGCCGCCAGCGCCTGGTCATCAACACGACCAATCGCGACGGGCAGACGATCGAGCTCGTATCCGATTATGCGACGCTGGAAAGCAAGGATGGCCTGTCGATGCAGTTCCGCATGCGCCAGACGACCGATACGGCCGTGATGGAAGAGGTGGAGGGCCACGCCACGCTGGAGCGTGTGGGCGGGCCGGGCACCGTGAGTTACGAGGGTAAGACCCCGCACACGATCGCATTGCCGGAGGGCACGCTGTTCCCGATGATGCATACGGCGGCCATCATCCAGGCGGCAGAGGCGGGCAAGAAATACCTCTCCGTCCCGACGTTTGACGGCACCGGCGATAAGGGCGCGCAGGATAGCGGCATCGCCATCGCCAGCTGGGGCAAGTCACCGCCGGGCACCAATCCGGCCCTGCTGGCATTGCAGAGCGGCCGGGTGCGGATTGCATTCTACGACCGCGAGCGAGACGACAAGTCCGAGAAAGTACCCGGCGCGCCCGACTATGAGGTCGGTATGCGCTATTTCGAAAACGGGGTGTCCGATGACCTGGTAATGGACTTCTCGGAGTTCGTGCTGAAGGGCCGCATGACGACTTACACCCCGGCCGTGCCGCACTGCTGATGCGGGCTGTTGTTACGGGTGCCTCGGGCGGCCTGGGGTACGAGACGGCGCTAGCGCTGGCGGGTTCCGGGCACGAGGTGGTGCTGACCGCGCGCAACCCAGCCAAGGGCGACCTGGCGCTGCACCGCATTCGCGCCGCCTGGCCCGCTGCGCGCGTCAGCTTTGCGGTGCTGGACATGGCAAGCCTCGCCTCCGTCGCCGCGTTCGCCGCGGGCGTGGTCGGTCCGGTTGGGCTGCTGGTAAATAATGCGGGCGTGATGGCACCAGACCGCCGGCAGGTGACGCCGGACGGGTTCGAGTTGCAGATGGGCACCAATTATTTCGGGCATTTTACCCTGACAGCCCGGCTGTTGCCGCGCCTGATCGAGGGCCGCGCCCGTGTGGTGCAGGTCAGCAGTCTGGCGCATCGGCACGCCCGGATTGACTTTGACGACCTGCAGGGTGAGCGCCGCTACCGCCCGTGGACCCAATACGGCCAGAGCAAGCTGGCAATGCTGATGTTCGCGCTGGAGCTGGACCGCCGGGCGCGGGCCGCAGGCTGGCCGATCGTGAGTGTGGCGGCGCACCTGGCCTGCGGGAGAAGGCGATGCACGCCGCCTTCCGCCTGTTCGGCCAATCCGCCGCCGCGGGTGCGCGCCCGATCGTGCATGCCGGCCTCGCGGTGGGTGTCGAGGGCGGTACGTACTGGGGCCCATCCGGACGCGGCGAAATCCGCGGCGCCCCTGCCCCCGCCCGCATCATGCCACAGGCGGCGGACCCGGCCGCGGCGGCACGGCTGTGGGCGGTTTCGGCGGGGTTGGTTGGGGTTGGTTGGACCGTAGGCGTCTAATCCCGGCCTGGGCCATGCCGCCGCCGGCGAAAACTCATAATAGGTCGGGGGCTGCTCAAACATGCCCGCGCTCTTTAACGACTCCATTACTTGTGAGCGCCTGTGTGGACCGCCACTGCCACGTTGGATCGAGCCTTGGCTATCTCGATGACCCAGCTTGCGGCATTGGGACTGAATAAGCTTTAGCGCACGCAGGCGGGTTACGTGATCCCCCGCCCCTTGCCAATCACGCCCTCGCCAAACCGTCCGCGCAGGGCGTCCACCGCGCGTTGCGCCGCGACGCGCCGGGCGACGCTGGGGTCTGCCAGGTCAGGCCGGTCGGCGTCCTGCGCGTCGGCCAGCGGGCTGGCACCCAGGCCCACCAGCCGA
>JANONC010000055.1:0-32420 GCA_031420655.1 Rhodospirillales bacterium
GCCAGGCTAAGCACCCCGGCCCAGGCCAGTAGCGGCAGCATGGACAGCGCGACCGCCCGCAGCACCTCAGCCGCGACCATCAAGCGCCGCCGGGCCACGCGGTCGGCCAGTAGCCCGGCAGGCACCGACAGCAGCAGGAACGGCAGCGTCTGCGCCGCGCCGAGCAGCCCGGTCTGCGACGCGTCGGCACCCAACAGCAGCACCGCTACGATCGGCACGGCGGCAAGTGCAACCTGTTCGGCTGATTGCGCGGCGAGGTTGGAGGCGATCAGGCGCTGGAGCATGCTTCTGTTCTAGCCGGGCGCTGGTCGCCTGCCATCCAGTTCTTGCGGTCAAAGCGCGGCCTGGCCTTGTCGGCTGCCCGGGCGGGGGCTAGGTGTCAAAGGGTTTACAAGGGAGCGAGCCGTATGGACGCCACGACAGCCACCCACGGCTCCAACACCAGCATGGACCGCGACGCGCTGCTGCACGCGTATGGCCAGATGCTGCTGATCCGCCGGTTCGAGGAGCGGGCCGGGCAGCTCTACGGCATGGGGCTCATTGGCGGGTTCTGCCATTTATACATTGGGCAGGAGGCGGTCGTGGTCGGTATCCAGGCCGCGCTGGGTGAGGGCGACCAGGTCATCACCAGCTACCGCGACCACGGCCACATGCTGGCCTGCGGCATGGAGCCGCGCGGTGTGATGGCAGAACTTACGGGGCGGTCGGGCGGCTATTCCAAGGGGAAGGGCGGCTCCATGCACATGTTCATCAAGGAAAAGCGGTTCTTCGGCGGGCACGGCATCGTGGGCGCGCAGGTGAGCCTGGGTGCTGGCCTCGCCTTTGCCAATTGGTACCGCGGCAACGACCGCGTGAGTGCGACCTATTTCGGTGAGGGTGCAAGTAACCAGGGCCAGGTGTACGAAAGCTTCAACATGGCCGCGCTCATGAAGCTGCCCTGCATCTTTGTCATCGAAAACAACCGCTACGGCATGGGCACGAGCGTCGAGCGGTCATCGGGCTCGCACGACCTGTCTCAAAACGGCGCGCCCTGGGGCATCCCCGGCGTTAAGGTGGACGGGATGGACGTGCAGGCGGTGCATGCGGCAGCGACCGTCGCGGTGGCGCATTGCCGGAGCGGGGCCGGGCCGTACCTCATGGAAGTGAACACGTACCGGTACCGCGGCCACTCCATGTCTGACCCGGCCAAATACCGCACGCGGGACGAAGTGACGAAGATGCGGGCGGAGCGCGATTGTATCGAGCAGGCCCATGCGATGCTGGCCAGCCTGGGTGTCACGGACGAGCAGTTCAAGCAGCTCGATACCGACATCAAGGCGCGCGTGGCCGATGCGGCGGAGTTCGCGCAGGCGAGTCCCGAGCCCGATGAGCGTGAGCTGTGGACTGACATATTGGTGGAGAGCTAATCGCGTGGGCACCCAAATCCTGATGCCAGCCCTGTCGCCCACCATGACGGAGGGCAAGCTGGCGCGTTGGTTAAAAGCCGTGGGTGATGCGGTGCGCTCCGGCGACGTGATTGCGGAGATCGAGACAGACAAGGCGACGATGGAGGTGGAAGCCGTCGATGAGGGCACGCTGTCCCACATTTTGGTGCCCGAAGGGACCGATGGCGTGGCAGTCAACACGCCGATTGCGATGCTGGACGGGGCTGAAGGGGCAAGCGCCATCCCGGCCACTGCAGCACCCGCCCCGGCCTCACCCGCCCCGGCAGTGGCCGCTCCAGCAGTGGCCACAGAGACGAAACAGCAGCCGGTCGCCGCCGCTGCGGCGCAACCCACGCCCGCAACCGCCGCCGCTGCACCGGAAAAGGATTGGGGCCCGACCGCGCCCATTACGGTCCGCGAAGCGCTGCGTGACGCCATGAGCGCCGAAATGCGCGCCGATGACCGCGTGTTCCTGATCGGCGAAGAGGTCGCGCAGTACCAAGGTGCCTATAAGATCAGCCAGGGCATGCTGGACGAGTTCGGGCCGCGCCGGGTGATCGACACGCCGATTACCGAGCAAGGCTTTACCGGCATTGCGGTAGGCGCCGCGATGGACGGGTTGCGCCCGATCGTCGAGTTCATGACGTTCAACTTTGCCATGCAGGCGATCGATCAGATCATCAACTCGGCTGCAAAAACGCTGTATATGTCGGGCGGCCAGATGGGCTGTCCGATCGTCTTCCGCGGGCCGAACGGGGCAGCGTCGCGCGTGGGGGCCCAGCACAGTCAGGATTATGCCAGCTGGTACGCGCATTGCCCGGGGTTGAAGGTGGTCGCACCCTGGTCCGCCGCCGACGCAAAGGGCCTGTTGCGCGCTGCGATTCGCGACCCGAACCCGGTCATTTTCCTCGAGAACGAAATCATGTACGGCCAGACGTTCGAGTGCCCGACGGCGGAAGACTTTTGCCTGGAGATCGGCAAGGCGAAAGTTGAGCGCACCGGCACCAAGGTCACGATCGTTGCCTATTCCATCATGGTCGGTGTCGCGATGAAAGCCGCCGATGAGCTGGCGAAGCAGGGCATCGAGGCGGAGGTCATCAACCTGCGGAGCCTGCGCCCGCTGGATATCGGCACCGTGGTCGAAAGCGTGAAGAAGACGAGCCGGCTGGTGACGGTAGAAGAAGGCTGGCCCTATGCCGGCATCGGGGCGGAGGTCGCGATGCAAGTGATCGAACATTGCTTTGACTGGCTGGACGCGCCGCCCACGCGCGTCACAGGCCTGGACGTGCCGCTGCCGTATGCGGCGAACCTGGAAAAGCTCGCTTTGCCGCAGCCGGCTTGGGTGGTCGACGCCGTTCGGAAGATTGTCTGATGGCGACCAACATCCTGATGCCCGCGCTGTCGCCCACCATGACAGAGGGCACGCTGGCGCGCTGGCTGAAAAAGGAGGGCGACGCGATCCGCTCCGGCGACGTGCTGGCGGAGATCGAGACAGATAAGGCGACGATGGAGGTAGAGGCGGTCGACGAGGGCGTGCTCACCCGCATCGTCGTGCCGGACGGGACGGCGGGGGTGGCGGTCAACGCCACGATCGGCGTGCTGGACGGCGATGGTGGTGAGGCTGTTGCTTCCCCAGCCATAATACCGTCCACAATGCCAGCGGCCGCCGCGCCTGCAACGCCGGCCCCAGTTACGGCCCCGCTGGCGGCCATCGCCGAGCATCACGCCCCGGCGCAGGGCCGGGTGTTTGCATCGCCCCTCGCCCGGCGTTTGGCGCAGCAGGCCGGGATCGAGCTTAAAACAGTCAAGGGCAGCGGACCGAACGGCCGCATTGTGCGGGTCGATATCGAGGCGTTCCAAGCCAAGCCGCCGGCACCGGCACCCATAGCTGCCGCCACCCCGGCCGTACCCGCGCCAATACCTACACCCGCACCCGCGCCTGCTATCACGGCCCCGCACACGCTCGTTCCCAACAGCAATATGCGCAAGATTATCGGCAAGCGCCTGACCGAAAGCCGGCAGACGATTCCGACTTTCTACGTCACGGGCGATATCGAGCTCGATGCGCTCATGGCACTCCGCGCGCAGCTGAACGCCCGCGCGCCGAAGGAGGGCGGGTACAAACTGTCGGTCAATGACTTCGTCATCAAGGCCGCTGCACAGACCATGCGCCAGGTGCCGGCGCTGAACGCCACGTTTACCGAGGCGGCGATTGCCCGTTACACGGATGTGGACATCAGCGTGGCGGTCAGTATCCCCGATGGGCTGATCACCCCCATCATCCGCGGGGCCGACCGCAAGGGCCTCGCTGCCATCAGTGGTGAGATGAAGGATCTGGCCAACCGGGCAAAGGCGGGCACGCTCAAGCCCGAGGAGTTCCAGGGCGGCGGGTTCAGTATCAGCAACCTTGGCATGTTCGGCGTGCAGTCGTTCACGGCTATCATCAACCCGCCCCAGGCGGCGATCATCGCGGTCGGCGCTGGGACGCAGCGCGCAGTCGTGAAGGCCGGGCAGTTGGCAGTGGCCAATGTGATGACATGTACACTCAGCGTCGATCACCGGGTCGCCGACGGAGCCGTGGGCGCGCAATGGATTGCGGCGTTCAAGGCGTTGCTCGAAGACCCGCTCGGTCTGCTGCTGTAGGAGCCTGCGCATGGACACCCAATTCGACATTATCCTCCTCGGCGGCGGACCCGGCGGTTACGTGGCGGCCATCCGCGCGGCGCAGCTCGGCATGAAAGCAGCCGTGGTGGAGCGGGAGACCTTGGGCGGCATCTGTCTCAACTGGGGCTGCATTCCAACCAAGGCGCTGCTGCGGTCGTCAGAGATCAACCATCTGCTGCACCATCTGCCAGAGTACGGTTTTGCAGCGGATAATATCCGGTTTGATCTGCCGGCGATCGTCAAGCGGTCGCGCGGGATTGCCAAGCAGCTCTCGTCCGGCGTCAGTCACCTGATGAAGAAAAATAAGATCCCAGTGTTCATGGGCCAGGGCCGGCTGGCTGGGGCGCACACGCTGGCTGTGACGATCGACGGTAAGGAGGCCACGCTCACCGCCCCGCACATCATCCTGGCGACTGGCGCCCGCGCGCGTCAACTGCCCGGCCTGGAGAGCGACGGCAACCTGATCTGGTCATATCGGGAGGCGATGGTACCGAAGACGATGCCGAAATCGCTTTTGGTCGTGGGCTCGGGCGCGATCGGGATCGAGTTTGCGAGCTTCTACCGCAACATGGGTGCCGAGGTGACGATCGTCGAAGTACTCGACCGTATCCTGCAATCCGAGGATGAGGAGATCGGCACCTTCGCCCGTAAGTCGTTCGAAAAGCAGGGCATCAAGATCATGACTGGCGCCCGGGTCACGCAGGCGACCAAGCATGAGGATAGCGTGACCGCCACGATCCTGCAGGGTAACAACAACACGGACTTGACGGTCGACCGCATCATCTCGGCCGTCGGCATCGTCGGCAACGTGGAAGATATCGGGCTGGAGGGGACCAAGGTTCAGGTCGAGCGCAACCATATCGTGATCGACGGCTATGGCCGCACCGGTGAGCCCGGAATCTACGCGATCGGCGACGTAACCGGGGCACCATGGCTTGCACACAAGGCCAGCCATGAAGGGGTCGTGTGCGTCGAAGCCATCGCTAACCAGCCGGATGTGCATCCAGTGGACGTAAGTAACATCCCGGGCTGCACGTACTCCCGCCCACAAATCGCGTCCGTCGGCATGACGGAGGCGAAGGCGAAGGCGGCCGGGTACGAGATCCGGGTGGGACGGTTCCCGTTCATCGGTAACGGTAAGGCGATCGCGATGGGTGAGCCGGAAGGCATGGTCAAAGTCGTGTTCGACAAGAAGACCGGGGCCCTGCTGGGGGCGCACATGATCGGCGCGGAAGTCACTGAAATGATCCAGGGCTACGTCATCGCCCGCACGCTAGAAACGACGGAGCAGGAGCTGATCCACACCGTTTTCCCGCACCCCACGATCAGTGAAACGATGCATGAGGCGGTGCTGGACGCTTACAGCCGGGCGATCCACTTTTGACACGCTTGACGGGAACCCAGCGCCCGGCCACTTGCACGTTATGACCCGCGTCGTCGTTGACCACCGCCTGAATCCGGCTGCCCGTCATCCGGAAAAGGCGCATCGCCCGGATAACCCCATCCAGCGCAAGCCGGACTGGATCCGGGTCCGTGCGCCCAACCATCCCGTCTACCACGAAACCCGGGCGCTGATGCGCGACCATGGCCTGGTCACGGTGTGTGAGGAAGCGGCGTGTCCCAATATCGGTGAATGCTGGTCTCAGCGCCACGCCACGATGATGATCATGGGTGACACCTGCACGCGGGCTTGCAGCTTCTGCAACGTCCGCACCGGCATGCCCGGCCCGCTCGACGCGTCCGAACCCAGCCGGGTCGCGGATGCGGTGGCGAAGCTTGGCCTGCGCCACGTTGTGATCACCTCGGTCGACCGGGATGACCTGGCCGATGGCGGCGCTGCCCATTTCGCGGCCGTGATCCATGCCATCCGCGCCGCAGCGCCAGGCACGACGATCGAGGTGCTGACACCGGACTTTCTCCGTAAGCCCGGCGGTGTTGAAATCGTCGCAGCCGCGCGTCCGGATGTGTTCAACCATAACCTTGAAACAGTGCCGCGGCTGTATCCCACAATTCGGCCTGGTGCCCGCTACTACCAGTCCCTGCGCTTGCTCGACCGCGTCAAGGCGGTCGATCCCACGATCTTCACCAAGTCTGGGTTGATGCTGGGCTTGGGCGAGGAGTGGGCGGAGATCGGCCAGGTCATGGACGATTTGCGCATTGCCGATGTAGATTTCCTGACCCTTGGCCAGTATTTGCAGCCGACCGTCAAGCACGCCGCCGTGGCGCGCTTCGTGCCGCCGGATGAGTTCGGCTCGTACGCAACCACGGCGCGGTCCAAGGGCTTCCTGATGGTTAGTGCGACACCGCTCACACGCAGTTCCTATCACGCCGACGCTGATTTCGCGGCGCTTCAGGCAGCCCGTGCAGCACGGCTGGCACTGGTCCCAGCCTAGTCCATGCCGACGCACGCGGAACGCAAGCGCCTGCCGTATTCGCCCGAACAGATGTTCGATCTGGTCGCCGACGTCGGTAAGTACCCGGAGTTTTTGCCGTGGTGCGCGGGAGCAAAAGTTCGCTCACGGACCGAGACTGAGCTGGTGGCGGATCTCACGATCGGCTTCGGGCCATTTCGTGAGAGTTTTACCAGCCGTGTCCAGCTCGACCGGCCAAGGACCGCCACGGTCAAGTACGAGGACGGGCCATTCCGGTATTTGAACAACCAGTGGACGTTCAAGCCGGATCCGGCCGGGTGTGAGGTCAATTTCTTTGTTGATTTCGAGTTCCGCAGCCGCCTGCTGCAGTCCGCGATCGGCCTTGTGTTTAACGAGGCCGTACGCCGGATGGTTAACGGATTTCTCAAGCGGGCCCGCGATGTGTATGGCCGCCCGACGGCGACCGTCGTGGTGCATCCGCCCGCGACCGCGCCCCGCCCGGCATGATGGCTCCGCCCCGCGACACCGGCGCGCCCGTGCGGATCAACCTTTACAGCGACACCCAAACCAAACCCACTCGCGCCATGCGGGAAGCCATGCTGGACGCCGAGGTGGGCGACGAGCAGTCCGGCACCGACCCCACGATCAACGCGCTGTGCGACCGAGTGGCCGACCTGCTCGGTAAGCAAGCAGCCATGTTCCTGCCGACCGGAACGATGTGCAACGAGATCGCGATACTCACTCAATGCCGGCCGGGCGACGCCATTCTGGCACACGGATCGTCCCACATCGTCACGGCCGAAGGGGGCGCACCCTGGGCGCTCGCAGGCGTGACTGTCACCACGCTCGATGGAGAGCGGGGTCAGTTCAGCGCCCAGACGCTGGAGGGAGCGATTGTCACGCCCAACCGCTACGACCCGCCACAGCGCATGGTACTAGTGGAGCAGACGGCCAACATGGGCGGTGGGACGGTTTGGCCCCTTTCGGCCCTGGATACCGTCGCCGCCGTGGCGCATGCCAACGGAATGGTCACCCACATGGATGGCGCGCGGCTGCTGAACGCCGTCGTTGCCGCCGGGGTGCCCGCGGCCGATATGGCGACCGGCTACGATACGGTTTGGCTCGACTTTACGAAGGGGCTGGGTGCGCCGCTCGGGGCCGTGCTGGCTGGCGATACCGCGACGATCGACGCAGCATGGCGATGGAAGCAGCGGCTGGGTGGAGCATTGCGGCAGGGGGGTATGTGTGCCGCGGCATGCCTCTACGCGCTCGATCACCATGTGGATCGCCTTGCGCAGGACCATGACAACGCCCGGCATCTCGCGCGGGCCCTGGCGCAACTGCCGGGCTTGGTGGTGGAGCCGCCCGAGACGAACCTGGTGTATGTCGATTGCGCCGGCACCGGGCTCACCGCAGCAGAGGTGGCCCGGCGTGGGCGTGACCTTGGCATATTAGTGTCAGTCATGGGCCGCCACCGGGTACGATTGTGCACGCATTTGGATGTGGACACGGCCATGTTAGACGAGGCGGTGGCCGCGATTCGAACCGCAACAACAACGTAAAGGTATGTCGATGCGCGCATGGATTGTTGCCGGATTGCTCTTGGCCCTGCCGGTTCAGGCGCAGATCTCACCCCTGGGCGGAACGACGGGATTGCCGGCCGGGGTACAACCCGCCGAGCAAACCCCGCGGGTAGCCCGTACGCCCGCTCCCCGCAACGGACCCCGGACGCTGCAAAATAGGTTTGAAGCCGCCAACGTCACCCATGATGGCAAATTAACGCAGGCGCAGGCGGCGAGTGGCATGCCCGCGGTGGCTAAGAACTTCGATCTGATTGACACCAGCCACCGAGGTTTCGTTACGATCGATGATATCCGCAGCTACAACAGGGCCAAACGTGCCGCGCGCAAGGCCGCCCGGTAAGGCTCGGCTTCGGGGCTTCGCAATACGGGTATGGCGACAAAGTCACCCTTTAATGATTTGTGAATCCTGGAACTTCGTTCGAAATTTATCCCAACGATAAAAAGCGGGGGGACAAAAATGTTCGTACCAGGCAGTTGGACAAGCGCGGGCCTATCAGCAGCGGTCGCCTTAGCGGCACTTGGGCCGTTGGCGGCTCATGCCGCACCGATTTACAGCCTGACGAGCACGATCGCTATTCCAACGGCGACGTCCAACACGACCGGGAAGTTCACCGGGTATGACCTCAGTACCTTCGACCCGGCAACGCAACTCTTCTATTTGACAGACCGGTCCAACAACGGCGTGGACGTCTTCTCCGCCAAGACCAATTCGTTCCAGGTACGTATTGGATCCGGGTTATTTGCAGGATCGACGCCGAGCAATGACAATGCCGGGCCGAATGGCCTGACGATCGCAAACGTCAGCGGAGGCAAGCTGCTAATTGCCGGCAATGGTCCGAGTAACCTGATCGCTTTCAGCCTTGGCACCGATGGCGTTACCGTCAACGGCGCGCCACGGACCATCAGCACGGCGGTTGCGGGTACGGCAGTGCCGCCCAACCGGGTGGATGGCGTGGCGTTCGCACCCGGGGCCAACACGATCCTGGCCGCTAACAATGCCGCTAACCCGGGCTTTCTGACCCTGATCGACAACGCCACCAGCGCTGTCCGCCGTAGCATTGTCTTAGACGGCAATACAGTCTCAAGCGGGACGACCAAGTATCCGAACGTCAACGGCGACGGGGTTGAGGCGACGATCTTCAACACCGTTCGCGGCACGTACTTCGTGGCCGTGCCGGTGCTGAACGGTGCCGGGTCGGGCGGGGTTATCGAGCTGGATGCGACGTCCGGTAACCTGCTCAATACATACGACTTCAACGCCCTCGGTCTGACCGGCATTTGTGGGCCGACCGGCATTGCCCAAGGGGCAGGGGCCTCGATGGTCGTGGCCTGCGGCGACCCAGGGACGGCAAGCACTTTGCCAAAGCAGACCGTCGTTTTGGACCCGACCGGCAAAGGCTCTATTACGACCGTGACGCAAATCGCCGGTGGGGATCAGGTTGCGTACGATCCGGTGCGTAACGTGTTCTTCGAGGCGACGCGCTATCAGCCGGGCGGGCCGATCCTGGGTATCATCGACGGTGCTACCGGCCTCTTTAGCCAGAGTTTGGCAATCACATCCAACGACCACTCAGTCGCGGTCGACCCGGTCTCTGGTGAGGTGTACGTGCCCTACGGCGCCGGAAACGCGACCTGCCCCAACGGCTGCATCGCGGTATTTTCGCCCGCCGGCGTGCCGGTGCCAGAGCCTGGGTCTGCGCCTCTGATTGCCGCGGCCCTGGCGATGCTTGGACTGGCCGCGTTTACGCAGCGCGCGCGGCGGCCTGCAACAATCGCAAGGCGTGCGCGACAGTAGCGGCACGCACGGCATCGCGGTCGCCCGGGAAGGTCACGCGCTCAGTCGTGACCGACCCTGCGAGCGCTAGCCCGAACCAGACAGTGCCAACCGGCTTGTCCGCGCTGCCGCCGCCGGGTCCGGCCACACCGGTGACCGACACGGCTATTTGCGTGCCGGACCGGGCTAGCGCTCCGGCGGCCATGGCGGCGGCGACGGGCCGGCTCACGGCACCATGGGCTACGATCAACGCCGGATCGACGCCCAGCATCGCGGCCTTGGCAGCATTGGAATAGGTGACGTAGCCGCACTCCACCACATCCGAACTGCCCGCTATGGCGGTAAGCGCGCTGGCAATCAGGCCACCGGTGCAGCTTTCAGCGGTCGCGATCCGCCAGCCGCGCGCCCGGCAGGCGTCGAGCACCGCGCTGGCCAGATCCGTCACAGCGGTGCGCCCGCCCAACGGACCGCGATCAGCGCCAGGGCAACCCCGGCCCCAGCCAGGATGTCATCGGCCATGATGCCAAAGGCGCCACCCTGGCGGTCCGCCCATCCGATGGGGCCAGGCTTGGCGATGTCCAGCAGCCGGAACCCGGCGAACGCGAGCAACACGCCTACGACACTCACGCCACCCAGGCCCAGCATGGCAATCCATTGGCCGGCGACCTCGTCGATCACCACCCAGGACGGGTCGGCGTCCCGATCCGGCACGCAAGCGGGTATGGCTGCAAACCCTGCCGCGCAAGCCCCCAATGCCGCCACAGGCAATAGCCAGGCTGGTCCAGCCATCAGCCCCACGCCCAGTGCCAGCGCGACCAGCGATCCCCAGGTGCCCGGTGCCCGCGGCAGGTAGCCGGTGCCAGCAAAGCTTGCGACCCATCTCATGGGTTGGCGGCCGTCTGGCGTTGGAGGCGGGCGCGGTAGATCGCGACGTTCTCCAGAACGCGCTGCACGTAATTGCGGGTTTCGTTAAACGGGATCAGCTCGATCCAATCGACCATGCTGATGTCGCCTGTGCGCGGGTCGCCATTGGCCGTGACCCAGTCCTGCACGCGGCGTGGACCGGCGTTGTAGGCAGCCAGCGCCAGCGGCAGGGCGCCGAACTGGTCCTGCAAGCTGCGCAGATACGCCGTTCCTAGCCGCATGTTGGTGTCCGGGCTGCTGGTCAGTGCGGCCAGCTCGGGCGTATCGCCCAGCTTACGCGCGACGGCGATGGCAGTGGCGGGCATCAGCTGCATCAGGCCCCGGGCACCCGCCGGGCTCACGATCTGCTCGTCAAAGCTACTTTCCTGCCGCATGAGCGCCAGCACGATTGCCGGCTCCATACCGGCCGGCGGCGTGTACGGCGCGGGCCAACCGGCCTCGGGTAGCATGGCGCCGTCCCGTCCCGCGCGGCGGGCGATGGCGACGGCCAGGTCCGGCAGGCCAAGCCCGTTGGCCAGCGTTGCCAGCATCGCGCGCCGCCCGGGCGTGGGGGCTAGTTCATCCAGCCGCAGGAGAAACGGCCGGGCCCGCCGCGGCTGGCCCCAGGAGGTCAGCAGCACGCTGGCATGCGATAGTTCATGCGCGACCAACCCTTGCGCGTCGGCAATGCTCCAGGGCGGGTCCTGCATTGTACCGGGCGGTATAATTGGGCTGGCCCCCAGCGCCTCGGCCGCCAGTTGCCCGTAGTAGGTGGTGGGCCAGGCCGCCGCTATCCGGTATGCCGGTTCCGGATCTTGCTTCAGCATCGTCAGCGCCCGGCCACGCCAATACTGCGCCCGGCTTTGGGTCAGCGCTGCCGGCGACGCTGCGGCCAGCTTGCTAAACTGGGTCAGCGCGTCCGCCGCGCGTTCCAGCCGCAGGTTCAGCCAACCGGTCAGAAAAAGCTGATCGAGCCCGGCCTCGCCCTCAAGACCTGGATCGTCCAGTACGGCCAGCGCCGTCGCGACCTCGTTCACCTGCAACAGGCGCCGGGCCAGGCGGTGGCGTTCGTCCCACAACGTGCCGCGCCGGGCGAGCGGGGTTTGTGCGAACAACGCCGGCTGCGTCGTCCAGACCTGCGCCGCATCACGATCCAGGCCGCCACGACGGTACCAGCGGGCGAGTTCGAATTGTAAAGCCGGGTCGGCACGGGCGATGCGGGCCAGGGCGGGGGCGGCCGGGTCGTCACGGCGGAGCGCCAGCCGGGCCTCGGCCGCACCATGGTCGGCGGGGTCCAGGCGCACGGCCTGCCGCGCGGCCGGACTACCGGGTGTGCCGGGGTCGGTCCAGGCCAGGCGATCGAAGCGTCGCCATTGATCGGCCCCTGTCAGCACACGGCCCCATTGCTTCAGGAACGCGGCCTCGGCCGGGCCGTCGATGCCGCGGACCCACGCCTCGCGCGCTGCCACGGCGGGGTCGACAATAACGGAACGGCCGGCGGTGGCGCAGCGGAGTAGCGTGGCGGGCGCATCGGGTGGGCGTTGGGAGCAAAGTGCCTGGGCAGTGCGGTCGTCTGGTTCCAGCACCAACGCTTCACTCCAGCGGCGCGAGAGTAGGCCGGTGCTGGGCCAACTTGGATTATTGGCGAGGAATGTTGCGATTTCCCCAGCCCCCGCGGCCCCGGGCGTGAGCAGCCGGTAATAGCGGGTCAGCTTGGCCGCCATGGGGTCGGCCAGTTGTGCGGCGATGGTATCCGCCTCCGCCCAGCGCTGCGCCTGAATGGCAACCAACAGCGCCGAGCCATCCTGCGCCCGGGCGGTGGTGGCCAGCGACAGGAGCATGAGGACACGCCACATTCAATTACCCTACAACGGCGTGCACGATCACGCACGCCTAACCTTGCGGCGTCGCGGCGCGGTGCCTAGTTTCGCGACCGGTCACGGAAATTACATCATGTTCGCTGGTTCCTACGTCGCACTGATCACCCCCATGCACCCGGACGGTTCGCTGGACCTGACGGCGTTCGAAAAGCTGGTTGCGTGGCATGTGGCCGAGGGTACGGACGGCGTCGTGCCCGTTGGCACCACTGGCGAAAGCCCGACGCTGACGCATGACGAACACCGGCTGGTGGTGGAATGCGCAGTGCGCGTCGCGGGCGGGCGCATGAAGGTGATGGCGGGCGCAGGCAGCAACGCAACGGCGGAGGCGGTGGCACTCGCGCAGTTTGCCAAGCAGGCCGGGGCCGACGCGGCGTTGTCGGTCACCCCCTACTATAATCGCCCGACCCAGGAAGGGCTCTATCAGCACTTTCATGCGGTGGCCGAAGCGGCGGACCTCCCCATCTTTATCTACAATATCCCACCCCGCAGCGCGGTCGACATGAGTGTGGCCACCATGGCCCGGCTGGCACAGCACCGGAATATCGCGGGCCAGAAGGACGCGACGGCAAATCTCAGCCGGCCATTGCAGATCCGCGCTGCATGCGGGCCGGATTTCGTGCAGTTTTCCGGTGAGGATCACACTGTGCTCGCGTTCCTGGCGCAGGGCGGACATGGCTGCATCAGCGTTACGGCCAACGTGGCCCCGCGCCTGTGCAGTGAGATGCATCGCGCCTGGCGCGACGGCCGTGTGCGGGACGCAATGGCGATCCAGGACCGGCTGGCGCCGTTGCACGACGCACTTTTTGCCGAGGCTAGCCCGGCGCCAGTCAAGTACGCCGCGCACTTGCTTGGCCGGGCGTCCCCGTTCGCCCGCCTGCCCATCGCGCCGCTGAGCGAGCCGGTGCAGGCGCAGGTGCGGGCGGCGCTGCAGGGGGCTGGGCTGCTCAACTGATGGCCGATTCCAAGTCGAAGAAAAAATCCGGCCTTATCAGCCACGGCATCGCCGCCCAGAACCGGAAGGCGCGGTTCGACTATACGATCAAGCAGACGGTGGAAGCAGGATTGGTGCTCATTGGGCCAGAGGTGAAGTCGCTCCGCCATGGCCGCGCCACCCTGACAGAGGCGTGGGCTGGGGAGCGGGAAGGGGAGCTGTTCCTGTTCAACTGCTACATTCCCGAATATCAGGCTGGCGTGCTGTCCCGGTTCGAGCCGCGCGCACCGCGCAAGTTGCTGCTCAAGCATAAGCAAATTGGCGAGCTGATCGGTGCCACCGCGCGCGATGGTCTCACGATCGTGCCGTTGCAAATTCACTTTAACGAACGGGGCGTCGCCAAAGTGCTGCTGGGGGTGGGCGAGGGTCGCAAGAAGCAGGACAAGCGCCAGGCCGTCGCGGCCCGCGACTGGTCACGCGACAAGGCGCGGCTAATGCGTAACAAGGGCTAAGGCTTGCCGGTTCCGGTTTGCGCCGCCATGTGCTGCTCAAACAAGGAGGCGAGCATGGTTTTGACCCGGCGTATTCTGCTGGCTGCGGCCGCAACCACCACCGCTCTAGCCCCGGTCCCGCAGGACGTTTACCGGTTTGAAATGCCTTCGATCGACGAAGGCGTGCTGCGCTTCGCTGATTATCGCGGCAAGGTGCTGGTGGTGGTCAATACCGCGTCCTATTGCGGGTACACCCCCCAGTACAAGCAGCTTGAAGCGCTGCATCGCGACATGGCGGCCCGCGGCTTATTGGTGATCGGCATACCGAGCCAAGATTTTGGCCAGGAGAAGGGCAGCAACGCCGAGGTGAAGGCATTTTGTGAGCTGACCTATGGTGTTGAGTTCCCAATGGCGGGGCTCAGCCGCGTGGTGGGCAAAGCGGCGGTGCCGTTCTATCGCTGGGTCAAGGATGAGCGGGAGTGGGAGCCGCGCTGGAATTTTTACAAGGTCCTGATCGGCCGTGACGGGAAAATCCTTGGTACGTTCAGTTCGGACGACACGCCGGACTCCGGCCGCCTACGGTCCGCGATTGAAGCGGCGGTCAATCAGCCGCTAGCGTAGTCCAATCCGCTCCATTATGCGCAGAACGGCGAGTTCGAACATTTCAGCCGTCAGCAGCCCGGTGTTCGTGTTGTATCGGGACACGTGATAGCTGTCGGCCAGCAGCAGGCCATCAGGTAATTCGTGGATGGCGCCGTGCTGGAAGCGGGTGCGGGATGGCTTGAGGCCGCAGGCTTGCAACACGGCGGCGTGGGACAGCACGCCCAGCGCCAGCACGCCGCGCAACTGAGGTAGACCGCGTAACTCGGCCGTCAGGAATTGGTTGCAGGTGCGGACCTCGACCGGCTGTGGCAGGTTGGCCGGTGGGACGCAGCGTACCGCATTCGTCACGCGGCAGCCCACCAAGGTCAGGCCATCGTCGGGTCGCGCATCGTAGGATCCGGTCGCCAGCCCCACGGCCAGCAGGGTTCGGTACAGCAGGATGCCCGCGTGGTCGCCCGTGAACGGCCGTCCGGTGCGGTTGGCACCGCGCACGCCCGGTGCCATGCCCACAACCAGCAGGCGGATATCTGCCGGGCCAAAACTTGGCACCGGGTTGTTGAACCATTCCGGCGCGGCGGCGCGGTTGGCCTGGCGATAGGCGACTAAGCGCGGGCAAAGCGGACAGTCGGGTGGCGGGCCTTCAGCTGGAACGGTGGGGCCGGTTGACTCGGCGTAGGTGTCGGCAGGGTTGGCCATCATCATTCATCCCCTATACTGCCCCATGCGCTACACAACCCTTAATCGAACTACTGGATGATCTTGGTAGCAATCGGGGCCAACTTGCCGGACTGCTCCGGACGGCCGGCGCTGGACACGTGTGTGTGGGCCCTGTCGCAATTGGCTGGGCTGGCAACGGTGGAGCGCATGTCCCGTTGGTACCGCACCGCACCTGTGCCGCCCTCTGGCCAGCCGGACTACATCAACGGAGTGATACGCCTGCACGGCTCGTGTGACCCGCTTATCTTCCTAACCGCCCTGCATGCGATCGAGGCGCGCGCCGGGCGGGTGCGGGCCGGGTTAAATGCGGCGCGGGTGCTGGACCTCGATCTGCTGGCGGTCGACGCACTTGTGGTGGATGCGCCTGGATTGATCGTACCCCATCCCCGGTTGTCGAAGCGCGCGTTCGTGTTGGCACCTTTGTGCGACGTCGCACCGGAGTGGCGGCATCCGGTGCTGGGGAAGAATGCTGCAGAACTGCTCGCGTCTGTGGACCAGACCGGGGTTTCTCTTGCACAAGACCAGGCTGTGGATTAAATACAACTTCTTGGTTAAAGACAGAAGGGTTGACGCATGGCGCGCGTAACGGTTGAGGATTGCGTTCAGAAAGTACCAAACCGGTTCGAGTTGGTGCTGCTTGCTGCCCAGCGCGCCCGCAACTTGAGCCGCGGAGAAGAGCTGACACTCGACCGCGATAACGACAAAAACCCGGTCGTGGCGCTGCGTGAGATTGCCGAGGAGACGATCGAACTGCCGCGCCTGGAGCAGGATTTGATCAAGTCCCTATCTCGTGCGCCAGAGCCGGAGCCGGCGGACGAAGAGGTCCTCGACCTGATCCCGACCGATCAGAACATCTTTGGCCTGCAAGACGTGTCGGCCGAAGAGGAGGCGAACCAGATGCCGGTCGACAACCTCTCGCCCGAGGATATCGAGGCTGCGATCGAGGCGGAGCTGGGTGGCCGGCGCCGCTAATATCCGGCAGCCTCTTTATGCTCCGGACGGTACCGCCGGGGCGACTGATGCGCTGACGAGCCCGGCCGGGCTAGAAGCGCTTCGGTCCCTCGTTCACGCGTATGACCCACGAGCTGACCTTGGTGCCATCGACGCGGCTTACGCCATGGCCGCTGCAGCACACGGCACGCAAACGCGTGACAACGGCGACCCGTACATCACCCATCCGGTCGCGGTGGCCGCTATCCTCGCCAGCTACCGGCTCGATACCGCCAGCATCGTCACCGCGCTGCTCCATGACGTGATCGAAGATACGCCGGTTTCGATGGCCGAAATCGAACGGAAGTTCGGACCGGCCGTCGGCGGGCTGGTCGATGGTGTGACAAAACTTACCCGGCTCGAATTGCAGTCGGACCGAACCAAGCAGGCCGAGAACTTCCGCAAGCTGGTCCTGGCGATGAGCAAGGACATCCGGGTCCTGTTAGTGAAGTTAGCAGACCGGCTGCACAACATGCGCACGCTCCATTACGTGGGCCGGCCCGAGAAACGGCAGCGGATCGCGCGGGAGACGATGGAGATCTACGCGCCGTTGGCCGAACGCATCGGCATGGACGCGCTGAAGACCGAATTACAGACGCTCTCCTTTGCGCAGCTGGAGCCGGAGGCGTTCGATACCATCCAGGCGCGCCTCAACTTTTTGCGCGGGCAGGGTGCCGACGTGATCGAGGATGTGCGGGATGAGCTCTTCCGCGTTTGTGCCGATGGCGGGGCGGAGCCGGTCGAGATCACAGGCCGGGAGAAGTCGCCCTACTCGATTTGGGAGAAGATGCAGCGCCGTAATGTTGCCTTCGAGCAACTGTCGGACATCATGGCCTTCCGCGTCGTCATGCCGTCGCGTGACGCGTGCTACGTGGCGCTGGGGTCGGTGCACGCAGCATTCCCGGTCATCGCCGGCCGGTTCAAGGATTACATCAGCACGCCCAAGTCGAACGGCTATCGCAGCCTGCATACTGGCGTGACGTTGCGGGAGCCGCGGAACCAAAAGATCGAAGTACAAATTCGCACGGCCGACATGCACGACGTGGCCGAAAACGGCGTGGCCGCGCACTGGATGTACAAGCAGCAGGACGCGACATCGAGCGAGCTTCAAAAGTTCCGCTGGGTGCAGGACTTGCTCGAAATCTTGGACAACAGCCAGGCGGCCGACGAGTTCTTGGAAAATACCAAGCTTGAACTCTACCAGGACCAGGTTTTCTGCTTCACGCCAAAGGGCCAGCTGATCGAGTTGCCGCGCGGCGCTACCAGTATCGACTTCGCGTACGCCGTGCACAGTCAGGTCGGCGACACATGCGTCGGCGCCAAGGTGAATGGCCGCCTGATGCCATTGCGGCACGAGCTGCAGAATGGTGACCAGGTCGAAATCATGACCGCCCGCGGCGGTACGCCCTCACCTGCGTGGGAGCGGTTCGTCGTCACCGGCAAGGCCCGCGCCCGCATTCGCCGTCATGTGGCAGCGCAGCAGCGGCAGGACACGATCGACTCCGGGCGCAGTGCGCTCAGCAAGGCGTTCCGGCAGGAAGGCGTGGATGGCAGCGAGAAGGTGCTAGAAGCAGCGCTGAAGACACTCAAAGCCGCAACGCTTGACGATTTGTACGTCATGGTTGGCAACGGTCATACCGGTGCGCGCGACGTGGTGCATGCTGCCTATCCAGAGTTGCGCGCCACCCCGCGCGCGCCCCGCATGACACCCAGCCTGCCGCCTCGCGCTGGCCGAATGGCGCGGGACGGCATGCCCATCAGCGGCTTGGTGACCGGCATGGCCGTTCATTATGCCGGTTGCTGCCACCCGCTGCCCGGCGACCGCATCGTCGGCATTGTCACGACCGGTAAGGGCGTCACAATCCACACGCGCGACTGTCAGACGCTGGAGAGCTTCGCCGCCACGCCCGAACGGTTCATCGATGTCGGTTGGGAGGCCGAGAAGGCAGGTGCTACCCATACCGGGCGTATCAGCGCGGTGGCGGTCAACATGCCCAGCACGCTCGCTAACCTCGCCAATGCCGTGGCCAAGCACGATGGGGCGGTGTCGAACCTAAAAATCACCAACCGCCAGCCGGACTTTTTCGAGGTGCTGCTCGATGTCGAGGTGCGGGACCTGCGCCACCTCGGCACTGTCATCGCCGGGTTGCGGGCGGCGAGCGGGGTCACGCAGGTCGAGCGGGCGCGCGGATGATGGTTGTGGGAATGGGTGCCGATCTGTGCGACGTGCGCCGGGTCGCACGTGTGCTGGAGCGGTTCGGCCCGCGCTTTGTGCGCCGCGTGTTTACCGCAACCGAACAGGCCCGCGCCGCCCGCCGCACCCCGGCCTTGCACGCGGGCACCTACGCCAAGCGGTTCGCGGCAAAAGAAGCCTGCGCCAAGGCACTCGGCACTGGCTTCAGCCAGGGCGTGTTCCATTCGGACATGGGGGTCGAGAACCTGCCCGGCGGCCAGCCCGCCATGGTGCTGACCGGCGGTGCGCTGGCCCGGTTGCACGCCATGGTGCCGGATGGTTTCGTGCCGCACGTGGCCCTGACGCTTACGGATGAGTACCCTTACGCCTTCGCCCAGGTCTTGATTACCGCAACCCCCTCTCCTTGACGGGGGCGGACGGACCGGCTTCAACCCGCGCTCACTCTCCCGACCGGATCACCTCACGCCATGGCTAAGCAGAATGCGGGCGGCTTGCTCGAAAACGTCAAGACGATTGTCTATGCCGGGCTGATTGCCATCGGCATCCGCACCATCGCGTTCGAGCCTTTCAACATCCCATCCGGGTCGATGATCCCAACTTTGCTAGTGGGCGACTATCTGTTCGTAAGTAAGTACAGCTACGGTTACTCACGGTTTTCTATGCCACTCTCACCCAATCTGTTCAGCGGCCGTATCCTGGGCCGCTTACCGGAGCGAGGCGACGTGGCTGTGTTCAAATGGCCGCGCGACAACTCCACGGATTACATCAAACGCATTGTGGGTCTGCCGGGTGACAAAATTCAGATGAAGTCCGGCCAGCTTTACATCAACGGCGCGCAGCTGCCGCGGCGGCTCGTGGGTGACTTCACGGCGGAAGATAACGGCCAGCGCACCGTTGCTAAGGAATTCACCGAGACTCTGCCCAACGGCAAGCAGCATGAGATCTTGAAGCTCTATGAAGAGGGAGGCCTGAACACCACGCAAGAGTACCTGATCCCCCCCAACTTCGTCTTCGCCATGGGTGACAACCGCGACATGTCGTCTGACAGCCGTGATCCGAATGGCGGCGTGGGCTTTATTCCGCTCGAGAACCTAGTCGGCCGGGCGGAGTTCATCTTCTTCTCGGTCGATGGCCGGTACCCGTGGTGGCAGGTGTGGCAATGGCCGTTCGAGATTCGCTGGGACCGTCTGTTCCACGGTGTCTCATGAACGGTTCCACCGTTGCTGAGACGATCTTAGGCCACCATTTCACGCAGCCCCAGTTGCTGGCCGAGGCCCTGACCCATCGGTCGGCGAGCCATGGCAGGCAGGTGCGGGGGCAACGACGGGGAGCCGGCTCGAACGAGCGGCTGGAGTTCATCGGCGACCGGGTGTTGGGCTTGTTGATGGCTGAATGGCTGATCGAACGGTTCCCGGACGAGCAGGAAGGCGACCTTGGACCCCGGCACGCGCATCTGGTCGCGCGTCCCATACTGGCGACGGTGGCAGAGGTCGCCGGGCTTGTTGACGCACTAGACATTGCGCCCGGCGAAAAACGGGCCGGTGTCGGCAGCAGCGCCAACGTGCTGGCCGACGCAGTGGAGGCAGCAATCGGCGCGCTGTACCTCGATGGCGGGCTAGACCCGGCCCGCCGCTTCGTTCGCCGGGCCTGGGCGCCGGCTATGGACGAGCAAGTGCTACCGCCAAAGGACCCAAAGACCGGGCTGCAAGAATGGCTGATGGCCCGGGGCCGGCCGCTACCATCGTATGCGGAAGAGGCTCGCTCCGGCCCTAGCCACGCGCCTGAGTTCGTGGTGCGCGTGACGGCCGGGGCGCAGTCGGCAACCGGCACCGGGGCTAGCAAGCGCCTGGCGGAACGACATGCCGCGGCGGCCCTCTTGCAGGCACTGACGTCATGAGCGCCTCTGACGCCACGAGCGCCTCGCGTTGCGGCTTCGTCGCGATCGTGGGCTCACCCAATGCGGGTAAAAGCACGCTGCTGAACCGGCTCACGGGTGCCAAGTTGTCGATTGTCAGCCCAAAGGCGCAGACGACGCGGTTCCGGGTGCTCGGCATCCTCATGCGCGGTCCGGCGCAGATTTTGCTGGTGGACACGCCCGGTATCTTTGCGCCGAAGCGTAAGCTAGACCGGGCTATGGTGAAGGCGGCGTGGAGCGGCTCGGCCGATGCGGATATCACCATGCTGCTGGTGGATGCGCAAAAGGGCGCGACGGAGGGTGTGCTGGCCATCGCGCGGCAGATAGCGGCGCAGAACCGGCGTACGTGGTTGGTGCTGAACAAGATCGACCTGATCCAGCCGCACACGTTGCTGCCGCTCACGGCTCAGCTCGCCGCGGTGCTGCCGTGCGAACAGACGTTCATGGTCAGTGCGGCCACGGGCGGCGGGCTAGACCGCATGCTGGACGCGTTGGGTGAGGGATTACCGCTCGGCCCGCATCTCTATCCCGATGATGACCTGACCGATTTGCCAGACCGGCTGCTGGCGGCGGAGATCGTGCGGGAGCAGATTTTCCTACAAATACAGGAGGAAATCCCCTACGGCACGACGGTCGAGACGGAGGACTGGAAGGAAAAGCCCGACGGCTCCGTCCGGATCGAGGCGACGATCTTTGTGTCGCGGGAAGGACACAAGGCAATCCTGATCGGTGCCGCGGGGGCGCGCATCAAGCAGATCGGCGCCCGTGCCCGGCATGAGCTGGCGGGGCTGCTGGACCGGCCGGTGCACCTGTTCCTGAACGTGAAGGAGCGCGCAGGCTGGGATGAGGAGAACGCCCGCCTGCGCGCGCTCGGCCTGGACGACACCGTCTGACCTGTGCCGGAGTGGCAGGCCCCCGCCGTTGTGCTTGCCGCACGCGCCTATGGCGAGGGCGACGCGCTGGTGACAGTGCTGACGGAAGCCGAAGGGCTACGCCGTGGCCTAGCTCGGGGCGGCGGGTCCCGCGTGCAAGCGTCGCTGTGGCAGCCGGGCAATCTGGTGCAGGCGCGCTGGGTCGCGCGGCTCGCGGAGCAACTGGGCGCGCTGTCGGCCGAACTGGTGCACCCCGGCGCGGCGCTGGCGATGGACGATCCGCTGGCCCTCGCCGTGCTCAGCGCCAGCTGCGCTGTGGCGGAAGGCGCGCTGCCGGAAGCCGAGCCGCATCCGGCGGTGTTTGGCGGATTGGTGCAGCTGATCGCCGGGCTAGCGCAAGGGCAGGCGGCGCTGTCCGACCTGGTGCGATGGGAGTGTACGGTTTTGACAGAGCTCGGTTATGGGCTGGATCTGTCGTCCTGTGCCGTGACCGGCGCGACGGCCGGGTTGGCGTTCGTTTCGCCGCGTACCGGCAGGGCAGTCGCGGGGGACGCGGCAGGCGTGTGGCAGGACCGGCTATTGCGATTGCCGGGCTTCCTGGTTGGCGGCAATCAGGCGGGCCCGGAGGAGTGGCGGCAGGGTCTGGCGCTAACAGGGCATTTTCTGATGCGCGATGCGTTCGGTCACCAGCATCGCCCGTTACCGGCTGCCCGTGCGTTGCTTGCCGATCAGGTTGCGCGCTTGTGTGCCGGCGACCGTTCATGATATGTTCTAAGTATGCCTGACGACCTCGCCGGCACCATCCTCGACACCGACCTCGCCGAGGCGCTGGGTGACCGGTACCTGGCATATGCGCTCAGCACCATCATGTCGCGTAGCCTGCCGGACGTGCGGGATGGGCTAAAGCCGGTGCACCGTCGGCTGATCTATGCGATGCACCAGCTGAAGCTGGATCCGGCATCGGGGTTCAAGAAATGCGCCCGTGTGGTGGGCGACGTGATCGGCAAGTATCACCCGCATGGCGACACGTCGGTCTATGACGCGCTGGTGCGTTTGGCGCAGGAGTTTGCGGCCCGCTATCCGCTGATCGAGGGCCAGGGCAATTTCGGCAACATCGACGGTGATAACCCGGCCGCCATGCGCTACACGGAGGCGCGGCTGACGGAGGTGGGTCAGTTTCTGCTGGCCGGCATCGATGATGACGCGGTGGATTTTCGCCCGACCTATGATGGGGAGGAGCAGGAGCCGGTCGTCCTGCCCGGCGGCTTTCCCAACCTGCTCGCCAACGGCGCGGCTGGCATTGCGGTCGGCATGGCGACCAGCATTCCGCCCCACAATGCCGGGGAGGTTTGTGCGGCAGCTTTGCACCTGATCGCGCATCCGGACGCATCGACGGCCGATCTGTTGATGCACATGCCTGGCCCGGACTTCCCAACAGGCGGTACGCTGGTGGAGGACCCGGCCGCCCTGCTGCAAGCCTACGAGACCGGGCGCGGCGGCTTTCGCACCCGGGCCAAGTGGGAGGTGGAGCGCGGCAAGCACGGCGTTTGGGTCGTGGTGGTCACAGAGATCCCCTACCAGGTGCAGAAGAACCGCCTGATCGAGCAGATCGCGACCTTGCTGGAAGAGAAGAAGCTACCGTTTTTGGCCGACGTGCGGGACGAAAGCGATGAGCGCGTCCGCGTCGTATTGGAGCCGCGCGCCCGCACGGTGGAGCCAGAGGTGCTTATGGAGACACTGTTCCGTGCCACGGCGCTGGAGCAACGGTTTCCGCTTAATATGAACGTACTGACGGCCGACCGCACTCCCATGGTGCTGAGCCTGCGCGGCGTGTTGCAGGCTTGGATCGACCACCGGCTGATCGTGCTCCGCCGCCGGTCACAACACCGGCTGGAGGCGATCGGGCGACGGCTGCTGGTGCTCGACGGCTATCTCAAGGTGTTTCTCAACCTCGATGAGGTGATCCGCATCATCCGGGATGAGGATCAGCCGAAGCCGTCGCTAATGGACCGTTTCGAGTTGACGGACGTGCAGGCCGAAGCGGTGCTGAACATGCGCTTGCGTGCGCTGCGCCGCCTGGAGGAGATGGAGCTACGGCGGGAGCACGCAACGCTGACCCAAGAAGGGGAGGGGCTGCGTGCGCTGATCGGCGATGAGGACCAGCAACGCGAACAGATCGGGACGGAACTGACCGACGTGCATGCCCGGTTCGGCACCGGGCCGCTGGGGGCGCGGCGGACCGTGATAGGGGCGGTGCCCGCAATGATCGAAGCCGATCCGGATCAGCTGATGGAGCGTGAGCCGATCACGGTCGTGCTGTCTAGCAAGGGCTGGATTCGCGCCGTGAAGGGTCACGTGGCCGCCGATGACCTCAAGTTTAAGGACGGCGACACGCTGCGCGACCGCGTGCTGTGCCAGACCACAGACCGCCTCTGCCTGCTGGCCAGCAACGGCCGGGCGTTCACGCTGCGGGCTGGCGATTTGCCGCGCGGCCGGGGCGATGGGCAACCGATTCGCGTATTGGTGGAGTTGGCCAATGATGACGACGTCGCGACCCTATTTGTCTGGCACGAGCGGGTACGCTACCTGCTGGCCAGCACCGCCGGGCGCGGTTTCGTGGTCGCCGCGGCCGATTTGCTGGCGGAAAAGCGCACCGGCAAGCAGGTGATGAATGTACCGCCGGGCGCGTCGCTGCTGGTATGCGTGCCGGCCGTAGGCGACCATGTCGCGGTGATCGGTACGAATCGCAAGTTGTTGGTTTACCCGCTCGATCAGGTGCCCACGCTCGGGCGGGGCGGCGGCGTGACGTTGCAACGCTATGCGGGCGGCAAGCTGGCCGATGCACGCGTGTTTGCCTTTGAGCAGGGACTAACCTGGCAGTTGGGCGACCGGATCCGCACGGAGCCCATGGGGCCGTGGGTCGGCGCACGCGGACAGGCCGGGCGTATGCCGCCGAACGGCTTTCCAAAATCGGGTAAGTTCAGCGGATGATTGCAGGCCTGCACCCCGTCATGCGACACCAGCGCATGATCACACGCCGCACCACCCTTGCCGCCCTTGCCACTGCCGCAGCACCCGCTGCGTGGGCACAGGATTCGTTCGGTGCCTTCGTTCAGGGCGTCAAAGCCGATGCGCGCCGTCAGGGTATCCGAGAAGCGACACTGACCCAGGCCTTTGCCGGCGTCGTGCCGAACCAGCGCGTGATCGAGCTGGATCGCAAGCAGCCAGAATTCAACCTGACCTGGCCGCAATACCGGGAGCGCGTGCTGCCCGCTAGCCGCATGCAGGCCGCGCGCGGCCACTTTACCGCAGAGCGGGCGCTGTTAAGCCGGGTCGAAGCCCGTTACGGCGTCGATGCCGGCACCATGATCGGTATCTGGGGCATCGAGTCGGCGTTCGGTGTCAACAAAGGCAATTACCGGCTGACGGAGGCCCTGACGACCCTGGCGTGGGAGGGTCGTCGCGCGGCGTATTTTCGCAAAGAATTGTTGAACGCGCTCAAGATCCTGGACGCGGGGGACGTGAGTGTCGCCCGGCTGACCGGCGGCTATGCGGGGGCCATGGGCCAGCCGCAATTCATGCCGAGCTCGTACCTGCAATACGCGGTCGACTTCGATGGCCACGGACGGCGCGATATTTGGGACAGCAAGCCCGACGTGTTCGGCTCCATGGGCAATTACCTGGCCCGCAACGGCTGGCGCCGGGGTGAGCCGTGGGGACAGCCGGTGCGTGTGCCGCCGGGCCTGTCATCGGGCGGGCGGGACGATAAGCGGCCGCTGGGTGAGTGGATGCGCGCGGGCGTGGCACGTGAGGACGGGCGGCCGTTTTCACGCACGGACGTAGCCGCCGGGCTGGTGCTGCCGGACGGGGCGGACCCGGGCGAGGGCTATCTGGTCTATGCCAACTTCACCGCGCTCCGCCGTTACAATCCGTCCGACTTCTATGCCCTCGCCGTGGGCCTGCTAGGGGATGCGGCGGCGGGATGTTCTGGCGGCTGCTGAGCGCGGCGCTGGCGTTGACGGGCTGTTCACCCCGCGAGCAGGCACCGGCGGCCCGGGCTGTGTACTGGATTGGCGCGCCGTACCGGCAGGGCCTGGACTGGGTGTACCCGCAGGAGCGGTTTAGCGGCGAAGAGACCGGTCTGGCCGTACAACTGCCCGGCAAGCACACGGCGGTCGACGGCGAGTTATGGGATGAAGCCATGCCCCTTGCGGCGCACGCCACGCTGCAACTGCCGAGCGTCGTGCGGGTCACGCGCCTCGATACCGGCACCTCAATCACCGTGCGCGTGATCGATCGTGGGCCGCCACAGGCCGGGCGTCTCCTCGGATTGTCCTCCCGCGCTGCCGCGATGCTGGACATGGCCGGCCGGCCGGTGCCGGTGCGGGTCGTGGTGGACAGCCTGCGCAGCCAGGCGCTTCGCGACGCACTGGCCGGTCCGGTACATGGCGGCATGAGTGCCGCCCCACGCACGGCAGTGCTGCGCGAGTCGCTATCCGGTGGACCTGTGCCACGCCCAGAGCCAGCGGCTGTGCCGGACGAGGCCACAGCACTGCCCATCCCTAGCGCGCCCGAAGCCGGGTTGCCGGCACCGGGTCTGCTCTATGTCCGGGCGAGCACGTTCAGCCAGCGTGGGCCCGCGCAGGTGCAGTCTGGCCGCGTCGCTGCGCTTGCACCGCATATCGAACGCCACGGAACCGGACGCGCCGAGACATTCACCGTGCGTGCCGGACCATACCCGGATATGGCCAGTGCCGACGCAGCGCTGGACCTGGCGCGGCAGGCCGGGGTAACGGATGCACGGATTGTGGTGGAGTGATGCAATGAACCTAACCCGGCGCCCTTTGCTTGCCGCCCCCGCCTTACTTATCGCCCCCGCCTTGCTTGCAGGAGCGCCCGCGGTTGCGCAAAAGCGAGCCCGTCCGGCCAAGAAGGATCCGGTGCCGACCGGCACGCCCGCCGTCACGCCGCTCGGCCCCATGGACTCGCTCGCACGCTTCGCCCTCGTCATGGACCACGATACGGGTGCCGTGATGCTCGATAAGGAGGGCAACACCTCGATGCCGCCGTCCTCCATGACGAAGCTCATGACGGCCTACATCGTCTACGGCCACCTGAAATCCGGGCGCCTGTCGCTGATGCAGGAGTTACCGGTTAGCGAGCGGGCCTGGCGTATGCAGGGCAGCAAGATGTTTGTGCCGCTGAACGGCTCCGTGCGCGTCGAGGACCTGATCCGCGGCGTGATCGTTCAGTCCGGCAACGATGCATGCATCGTCCTGGCGGAGGCGATTGCCGGGTCCGAAGAGGGTTTTGCGGAGCTGATGAACGTGAAGGCGCGGGAACTCGGCCTTAACAACTCCAGCTTTCGCAACAGCACCGGCTGGCCCGATCCGGCGCAGCGTATGACCTGCCGCGACATCGCGACGCTGGCCCGGCGGCTGATCATCGACTTCCCCGAATACTACAAATACGATGCTGAGAAGTCTTTCCGGTACGGCGGGATCGAACAGCAGAACCGCAATCCACTGGTGCAGAAAGGCATCGCCGACGGGCTCAAGACCGGCCATACGGATGAGGGTGGGTTCGGCCTGGTCGCCAGCTCCATCCGCGCCGGGCGGCGGGTCATCGTCGTAGTGAACGGCCTGACATCCATGCACCAGCGCGCGGAAGAAAGTGAGCGCTTGCTGGAGTGGAGCTACCGCGAGTTCGAGAACGTCAACCTATTCAGCAAGGGCGATACGGTGGAGTCGGCACGGGTGTGGCTCGGTGCCTCGCCCAGAGTGCCGTTGGTAGGGGAGCGGGACCTGCTGATCACCATGCCCCGCTCCTGGCGGCGGACGGCAAAGATTTCGGCCGTCTTTCCAGAGCCTCTACCGGCACCCATCTCGCGCGGTGACGTGCTTGGCAAGCTGGTCGTGAGCGGCCAGGGCGTGCCGCCGACGGAGGTGCCGTTGCTCGCTGGGCTAGACGTCCCCCGGCTTGGGTTGCCCGGTCGCGCGATGGCTGTCGTGTCCCGGTTCGTCACCGGCTCGTAACCTGTTCGTCACGTTCGAAGGAGGCGAAGGCGCGGGTAAGTCCACGCAGGCGCGGCTGCTGGCGGACGCGCTGCGGGCGCGGGGACAGGCGACGTGCCTGACGCGTGAGCCGGGTGGTGCGCCGGGTGCCGAGTTACTGCGCACGCTGCTGCTGGCCGGTACGCATGACTGGTCGTCCGCCGCTGAAACCTACCTGCATTTTGCGGCGCGCGCCGAGCATCTGGAGCGGACGATACGGCCCGCGCGTGCAGCTGGGGCTTGGGTCGTGTGCGACCGGTATGCTGACAGCACTATGGCCTATCAGGGCTACGGCCAGGGTGGCGACCGGGCGCTCATTGCAGCACTAACCCGGCTGTTGCCGGTGCAGCCGGACCGCACCCTGGTCCTGAGCGCCAGTCCGGGCATTGCCGCCGCCCGCATGGCGACACGCATGATCAAGCGGGGCGCAATGTTGGACCGCTATGAGCGGCAGGACGCCGCCTTCCACGAGCGGGTTCGCGCCGGGTTCGCCGCCATCGCCGCCGCCGATCCGGACCGTTGCCGCGTGATCGACGCTGGCGGCACGCAAGCCGAGACCCACGCCCTGGTACTTTCTGCGCTCGGCCTATGACCCCGCGTGAGACGCCATACCTGTTTGGCCACGCCGCGGCAGAGGCGACCTTCGACGCTGCTCTGGCCGACGGGCGCATGCACCATGCCTGGTTCCTGACCGGCCCGCCCGGCATCGGCAAGGCGACGCTCGCTTACCGATTGGCTCGCCGCCTGTTCGCCGGGCCCGGCCGCCCGGCGCATGACCCGGCGCTGCCCCTGTTCCGCCGGGTGGCCGAGGGCTCCCACGCGGACCTGCTGACGATCGAGCGGGAGTGGGATGACAAGCGCAAGCGCCTGCGGGCCGAGATCGTGGTCGATACCGTCCGTACTGCTCCGTCATTCCTACATCTGACCTCAGCCGAAGGCGGCTGGCGTGTCGTGGTGATCGACGGGGCGGAGGCGATGAACCGTAATGCCGCCAATGCGCTGCTCAAGGTGCTGGAGGAGCCGCCGGCCCGCGCCGTCTTGCTGCTGACCTGCAACGCGCCCGGTCGCCTCCCTGCGACAATCCGCAGCCGGTGCCGGCTGCTGCGCCTGGCCCCGCTTGCACCCGACGCGATGGAGGCCGCGCTGACGCAGATCCTGCCCGGCCAGGACCATGCCGGGCTGGCCGCCCTGGCGCATGGTGCGCCCGGCCGGGCGCTGGAGCTGGCCGGGCAGGGCCTGGCGGTGGCGGCGCTGGTGGACGACACGCTGGCCCGGCACCCGGTGACAACGCAGACAACGCAGGCGGTGGCCGACGCGCTGGCCCGGTCCGAAGATGGGTATGGGGAATATATGGACCTGCTACGGCAGCGCATTGCAGATGCCGTGCGTGACGCTGCGGCCGGGCAGACCGGCGCAGTGACGGCGCACCGGCCCCTCGCCGCCTGGGTCGATTTGTGGCAAACGCTGGGCCGCATCCAGGACGAGACGGAACGGTTCCATCTGGACCGCCGCCAGGCGATCGTCTCGGCCATCGACAGACTGAATGGGCCATGAGCAGGTATTACGTCACTACGCCGATCTTCTACGTGAACGGTGCCCCGCATATCGGCCACGCCTATACGTGCATTGCCGCCGACGTGCTGGCGCGATGGAAGCGGCTGGACGGGTACGACGTGTTCTTCCTGACAGGCACGGACGAGCATGGGCAGAAGGTAGAAAAAGCCGCGCAGGCTGCCGGTATGGCGCCTCAGGCGTTCGCGGATGAGGTTTCCGCCAAGTTTCAAGCCATGTCCGGCCGGCTGAATCTCACAAACGACGACTTTATTCGCACGACGGAGCCGCGGCATATCGCGGCTTGCCAGGCGCTGTGGCGGCGGCTGCGCGAGGCGGGTGCGATCTATCTAGGCCAGTACGAGGGCTGGTATTCCGTGCGCGACGAAGCGTTTTTCGACGAGGGCGAGCTGACCACTGCCGCAGACGGCACACGTACGGCCCCCACCGGCGCTCCGGTCGACTGGGTCGTGGAGCCGTCCTATTTCTTCCGTCTGTCCGCCTATCAGGACCAGCTGCTAGCCTTGTACGCTGGGGTGCCGGACAGCGTGCTGCCGCCCGGTCGTAAACGTGAGGTGACAAGCTTCGTTCAGGGCGGCCTGCGCGATCTGTCCGTCAGCCGCACGAGCTTCAGCTGGGGCGTCCCGGTCCCGGACGATCCGGCGCATGTCATGTACGTGTGGCTAGACGCGCTGACCAACTATCTATCGGCCGTCGGCTATCCGGATGAGGAGGCCGCCCGTTGGTCGTTCTGGCCTGCCAATGTCCACGTGGTGGGTAAGGACATCCTACGCTTCCATGCCGTGTATTGGCCCGCGTTCCTGATGGCCGCCGGGCTACCGGTGCCGGCCAGCGTGGTCGCGCATGGCTGGTGGGTCGCGTCTGGCGAAAAGATGAGCAAGTCGCTCGGTAATGCCGTCGACGCCGACCGGCTGGTCGATACGTTTGGGCTCGACGCCGTACGGTTCTTTTTGTTGCGGGAAGTGCCGTTCGGTAATGACGGTGATTACAGCGACGCGGCGCTTATCCGGCGGATGAACGTCGAGCTCGCAAACGATCTTGGTAACCTGGCCCAGCGCACCCTGTCGCAAATCGCCAAGAACCTCGGCGGCATACTGCCCGGCTTGGGTGTCCGTACGCCGGAAGACCAGGTTTTGCATGACGCGGCGCAGGCGCTACCCGGCCTAATGCGCCCGCTGCTTGATCGTCTGGTGTTCCACGATGCACTGGAGGCGGTGTGGCGCGTCATTCGTGCGGCTAACGCCTATATCGACCACGCCGCCCCTTGGGCGTTGCGCAAGACGGACCCGGCGCGCATGGCGGCGGTGCTGGCGCAGCTGGCGGACGTGATCCGCGTTGTGGCGATCGTGTTGCAACCGTTTATGCCGGACAGCATGGCGCGCATGCTGGATCAGCTGGGCGCGATACAGCGAACCCTGGCGGACGTGCCGGTGCCGGTGCCGCCGGGCACAACGTTGCCGCCGCCGCAGGGCATATTTCCGCGGTACGTGGCCGACGCAGCATAACAGTGCTGGTCGATAGCCACTGCCACCTGGACCACTGGCCGGCGGAGGAGCGAGCCGGGCTCGTGGCCCGGGCGCGGGCGGCCGGGGTGGGTGAGTTGGTGACGATCGGCACTGGCCTCACGCAATCGGCGGCCCTGGTCTCGGCTGCCGCCGGGCTGGGAGTATGGTGCACGGTGGGCGTGCACCCTTTGTACGTGCATCACGAGCCGCTTGCGACCATGCATGACCTAGTCGCGCTGACTGCTGCGCCGCACGTGGTAGGCATTGGCGAGAGTGGGCTGGATAATCACTACGAACCCACGACCGCCGCGCAACAACAGGCCAGCTTTCGCACGCACATCCGCGCAGCACAGCAAACGGGACTACCTTTGGTGATCCATGCGCGCGATGCAGATAGCGAAGTGGCCACTATCTTGAAAAATGAATGGGATAGAGGCGGGTCCTTTAGCATGGTCTTGCATTGCTTCAGCTCGGGCCGTGCACTGATGGAGGCGGCGGTGACGCTGGGTGCCTACGTTAGTTTTTCGGGTATCTTGACATTTCCAAAATCGTTGGAAAACCGTGCAATCGCCCGCGATGTTCCGGCCGAACGTTTACTGGTGGAAACGGACGCGCCGTATTTGGCGCCCGCACCATTTCGCGGCAAGCGCAATGAACCGAGGCATGTCATCCATACCGCGGCCGTGCTGGCGGAGGTGCGGGGCATGACCCCGGCGGCACTGGCCGAGCTGACTACCGCCAACTTCCGGCGTCTGTTCACCCGGGCGGCCGCGTGAAAGTCACCGTATTGGGCTGTGGCGGCTCGGCCGGAGTGCCGCAGCTGGGCGGGGTGGACGGCCACGGCGACTGGGGGGCGTGCGATCCGGCCGAACCGCGCAACCGGCGCACACGGTCCAGCATCGTCGTGCAGAGCGACACCGGCGAGCGCTTGCTGGTGGATACGTCGCCTGATTTGCGGGCGCAGCTCCTTGCGTGCGGGGTGCCGCGGGTGGATTCGATCCTGTTCACTCATGCCCATGCCGATCACGTGCTGGGCATCGACGACGTGCGCATTTTGAACAGGCTGATCGGCCGGCCGCTGGACGCATTCATGACCGCCCGGACGCGGGGTGAGCTGGAGCAGCGGTTCGACTACGCGCTCAAGCCATGGTCGGGCACGCACTTTTTTCGTCCGGCGCTGGTGCCGCACACCATCGAGCCGGGTGACCCGGTCGCCACCGCCGGTCTACATGTCCGTACGTTTGAGCAAGATCATGGCTACATGACGACGCTTGGCCTCCGGATCGGCCCCTTCGGGTACTCAACAGATGTGGCGCGGTTGGACGAGACAGGGTTCGCCGTGCTGGAGGGGGTGGACACGTGGCTGGTAGACTGCTTCCAGCGCCGCCCGCACAGCACGCACGCTGGCATTGACCAAGTGATGGCCTGGGCCGAAAGGCTAAGGCCGCGGCGGACGGTGCTAACACATATGGGTTACGACTTAGATTGGGCGTGGCTACAGCAACGTTTACCAGCCGGAATGGAGGCTGCCCGAGATGGGTTGGTGTTCGAGTTTCCATAATATTCATTATGTGACCACCAGGCGATATGTCTGGTGTTGCTGTTGCAGGCTTCTTTCAGGTTATTTCCGGCAACACCCCTCATCGCAAAAGAGTAATATGGCTGTTGCCGTATGGTGAGTGCCCTACCCGACTAACGCGGTTTAGCCCGGCTCACTTCACCCGCCGGGCAGGCTGATGTCGAACTAGCCATATCGGAGCGTCAGCCCGCATTCTTCGTCCGACTAGGGTCTGTCCCCATTGCGCCGGTCACGGCGGCTCTGATTCAGAGTATGGCGGGGGTGCATCATGGCCAGGCAGTTTTGGTTGAGCGACGCGCAATGGGCTGTCATTGAGCCTCTGCTTCCGCATCTCGGTGGCAAGCCGCGGGTGGACGACAGGCGGGTCATTAGTGGCATCCTGCACCGGTATCGCGAAG
>JANONC010000056.1:0-6434 GCA_031420655.1 Rhodospirillales bacterium
CTGGCCCATGATCTCGGGTTTTGTAGGGTTGCCGAAGTTCAGGTTGTCCGTGATGGCCAGCGGCCGGGCACCCACGGCAATCAGGTTGCGCCATGCCTCCGCCACCGCCTGCCGTCCGCCGGTTTCGGCGTAGGCGGCGCAATAGCGGGGGGTGCAGTCTGTGGTCAGCGCCAGCGCCAGGTCGTGCCCCTCGATCCGCACGACAGCGGCGTCGGCCCCACCCGGGCGGCGAACCGTCTGGCCGCCGATCGTGCTGTCATACTGCTCCCATACCCAGGCGCGGCTGCACAGATCAGGGCAGGCCAGCAAATTGAGCAACGCCTGCCGCAAACCGACCGGGTCTGGCACCGGGCCCAGCATGGCAGGTAACGCCGGCAGCGTGTACGGGCGGTGGTAGAGCGGTGCCTGCTCCGCCAGCGGGTCGAGCGGGATATCTGCCTCGATCGCGCCCCGGTGGCGCACGACGATGCGACCGGTGTCCGTCAGATGGCCGATGACGGCAAAGTCGAGCTCCCACTTCTCGAACACCGCCCGCGCCAGTTCCTGCCGATCCGGGCGCAAAACCATCAGCATGCGTTCCTGGCTTTCGGACAGCATCATCTCGTAGGCCGTCATGCCGGTTTCGCGCTGCGGTACGTGGTCGAGGTCGAGGTCGATGCCGACGCCGCCCTTGCCCGCCATCTCGACGCTGCTGCTGGTTAGGCCGGCAGCGCCCATGTCCTGGATGGCGATGATCGCGTCGGTCGCCATCAGCTCCAGGCACGCCTCGATCAGCAGCTTCTCCGTGAATGGGTCGCCGACCTGCACCGTGGGGCGCTTCTTGGCGCTATCGGCGTCGAACTCGGCGCTGGCCATGGTGGCACCATGAATGCCGTCCCGCCCGGTCTTGCTGCCGACATACACAACCGGATTACCGACGCCCGCCGCCGCGGACAGGAAAATTCGGTCACGCGGGGCGATGCCGACCGTCATGGCGTTGACGAGCGGATTACCGTTATAGGCCGGGTGGAAATTGACCTCGCCGCCCACGGTCGGCACGCCCACGCAGTTGCCGTAGCCGCCAATGCCGCGCACGACGCCATCCACGATGCGCTTGGTGCGGGGGTCGTGGGGATCGCCGAACCGCAGCGCGTTCAGGTTGGCGATCGGCCGGGCACCCATGGTGAACACGTCCCGCATGATGCCGCCCACGCCCGTCGCGGCGCCTTGGTAGGGCTCGATGAAGCTCGGGTGGTTATGCGATTCCATTTTGAATACAGCCGCCAGCCCTTCGCCGATATCGACGACGCCCGCGTTCTCGCCCGGTCCGTGAATGACCCAGGGCGCCGTGGTCGGCAGTTGCTTCAACCAGACGCGGCTGGATTTGTAGCTGCAATGCTCCGACCACATGACGCTGAACACGCCGAGTTCCGTGAGGCTGGGCGTGCGGCCCATGATGGCGAGCACGCGGCCATATTCCTCGGCGCTGAGGCCGAAGGTTGCAGCGAGCGCCTGGTCGACGGTCATGCTGCGACCAGGCTTTCGAACAACGGGCGGCCATCGATGCCGCCCATCAGCGGATCGACCAGGTCCTCCGGATGCGGCATCAGCCCCAGCACGCGATGGTTGGAGCTGTAGATGCCGGCGATGTGTCGGGCGGAGCCGTTACGGTTGGCCGCGTCCGTGAGCGCGCCGTCCGGGGTGGCGTAGCGGAAGGCAACCAGGCCCTCGCCCTCCAGCCGGTCGAGCGTGGCCGCGTCGGCGGTATAGTTACCGTCGCCATGGGCCATGGGTGCCCGGAACACGGCACCGGGCGCGTAGTGGCGGGCGTAGGCGGTGTCGTTGCGTTCGACGCGTAAATGGCAGTCGCCGGACAGGAACCGCAGCCCAGCGTTACGCAGCAGCGCGCCCGGCAGCAATCCGGCTTCGGTCAGGATTTGGAAACCGTTGCAGATGCCCAGCACATGGCCGCCGCCCGCGGCAAAGCCACGCACCGCGTCCATCACCGGGGCGCGGGCGGCCATGGCCCCGCAGCGTAAATAGTCGCCATGGCTGAACCCGCCGGGCAGCACCACCAAGTCCAGCCCAGCTACAGACGTGTCCTGGTGCCAGATCATCTGCACCTGCGCCCCGGCCTGGCGAAGGGCGATGGCCACGTCCCGCTCCCGGTTGGTGCCGGGGAAGACGACTATTCCTGCCTTCATTTGCAGCGGTAGGCTCCGTCTAGCGCGCGCAGCACGATGCCGGACGCCTGTTTGTCCAGCATGTCGGTGTGCGCGCGGGCATAGGCCACGACCGTCTCCCGCAGCTGAACGCCGGTGAGCGGGGCGGGAACGCAGACGTAGGTTGGCAGCTTGCCGGGCTTATCGGCGGGGCGGAGCTTTTGATAGAAGCTCAGCGTGTCGGACACCCCTTCGATGTAGGCGGTGCAGTCTGTGGCGTCCGCGGCCGTGCATATCTGCAGCAGCTTGGTGCCGTTCAGGGCGGAGAACCGTTCGGCCTGCGCGGTGCCGGCCAGCACGACGGCAGCGAGGGCCAGGAGGTATTTCATGCAGCGATCTCCACGGTGAACGACTCGATGACGGTGTTGGCCAGCAGCCGGTCGCCCATGGCTTCGGCTTCGGCGCGGGCTTGCGCCGGGTCCGTGGCGGCCAGGTCGATCTCGAACACCTTGCCTGCACGTACGTCGCCCACGCCCGCGAAGCCCAGAGTACCCAGCGCGTGACCGATGGCGCGGCCCTGCGGGTCCAGCACGCCGTCCTTCAGCATAACCGTCACCTTTGCCCTCATTGCATCAGCTCCGAGCCCTTCATGTCATTATTGCCCGCTTCGGGCAGGATACCCAGGCGCCGCGCAACCTCTTGGTACGCTTCCTCCACCTTGCCCAGGTCACGGCGGAAGCGGTCCTTGTCCATCTTCTCGTTGGTCTTGCTGTCCCACAGGCGGCAATTGTCGGGGCTGATCTCGTCGGCCAGCACGATGCGCATGTCGTCCTCTTCCCACAGCCGCCCGAACTCCAGCTTGAAATCCACGAGCGTGATGCCGACGCCGAGAAATAGCCCGCTCAGAAAGTCGTTGATCCGCAGGGTCAGGCTGACGATGTCGTCCATGTCCTGCGTCGCGGCCCAGCCGAAGGCGGTGATGTGTTCCTCGGCTACCATCGGGTCGTTCAACGCGTCGTTCTTGTAATAGTATTCGATGATGCTGCGCGGCAGGCGGGTGCCTTCGGGGATGCCAAGCCGGGTGCTGAGGCTGCCGGCCGACACGTTGCGGACCACAATTTCGAGCGGGATGATCTCGACCTCGCGGATCAGCTGCTCGCGCATGTTCAGGCGGCGAACGAAGTGGGTGGGCACGCCGATCTCACCCAGCTTCGTCATCAGATACTCGCTGATGCGGTTGTTCAGCACGCCCTTGCCGGTGATGATGCCCTTCTTGGCACCGTTGCCAGCCGTCGCGTCGTCCTTGAAGTACTGGACGAGCGTGCCCGGCTCCGGCCCTTCGAACAGCACCTTGGCCTTGCCTTCGTACAATTGGCGGCGGCGTGCCATGGCGGGGTATCCTTCGCTGCTGCGCCCGAGGTGCGGCGCATCTGCCAGTCTATAGCAGGGGGGCGGCCCGGGTGCCACTTTGGGCCGTTCGCGCCCCAGCCCTACTCGTACTCTCCGGTTCTTAGAAGCAGATTACTCCCGCTCCCGCTTCAGCAGCGCCCGTTTACGCGCGACACCCCAGCGATACCCCGCCAGCGCGCCGCTCGATGCCACAACACGGTGGCAGGGGATCACGATCGCCAGCGTGTTGGCCGCGCACGCCCCCGCCACGGCGCGGACGGCGCGCGGGTTGCCGAGCTTGGCCGCCAGCGATGCATACGACTCCGTAGTGCCCGGCGGAATGGACTGCAGCGCCTCCCACACCCGGCGCTGAAACGCAGTACCCTGGATGTCCAGTGGCAGGGCGCAGGGCGTGCCGTGGTCCACCAGTGCCACCGCCTGCACCAGCCAGTCCGCAAATTCCGCACCACCGGGCTGCAGCACCGCCTGCGCAAACCGCCGCCGCAGCCCGGCGGTGAGGGTGGCCGCGTCGTCGCCCAGCTGGATCGCACAAACGCCCCGCGCCGTGGCTGCCACCAACACCTGACCGAGCGAGCAAGCGCCTGTGGCGTAGCGGATCGTCTCACCCGTGCCGCCCGCCCGGTAGCGTGTGGCAGTCATGCCCAGCATCGCGTCAGCCGCCGCATAGAACCGCCCGGAGCTGTTGAACCCGGCGTCGTAGATGGCCGCGGTCACGGGTGCGCCGCTGGCCAGCCCGGTCTGTACCCGGGTTTGACGCCGGGCCGCGGCATAAGCCTTGGGTGTCACGCCTGCAATGCGCCGGAACAGGCGGTGGAAGTGGTGCGGGCTGACCCCGACCCCATCGGCAAGCTGGGTCAGCGACGGCAACTCCTCTGCCGCATCGATGAACCGGCAAGCATGGGCGACCAGAGCCGCTTCCCGTTCGGCGCGCGGTGGCAGGTCCGGGCGGCAACGCAGGCAGGGGCGGAACCCGGCCCGCTCCGCCGCCTCCCGCGTCGCATGGAAGCCGATGTTGTGGCGCAGCGCCGGGCGGGCTGCGCAGGAGGGGTAGCAGTACACGCCGGTGCTTGCGACGGAGTAGAAGAACAAACCATCGGCCGAAGGGTCACGGGCGCGGATGGCGGTAAGGCGGGTGTCGTCCTCGGTTGTAAGCTGGGCCAACATGGCGCGGTCTCCTGGCCGGGCGGGGCGAGTGCCGCGCCGGGTGGGGCCATCGTGACGATTTCCCCCAATGTCACACTCCGTCGCTTGCGCCGCAATAACCGGAGTGCCGTCGCATACCGGGTGCGCAATTGTGAGCCCTTACGGAGGGAACGATGGACCAAGATTGGGCGCAGTGCGGGGCGGATTTGGATGCGCAGGGCTGGGCGGTCCTACCGGGCATGCTCGCCCCGGCAGAGTGCACGGCGCTGGCGGGGATGTATGCGGAGGAAGCGCGGTTTCGGAGCCGGGTCGTCATGGCCCGGCACGGGTTTGGCCGGGGAGAGTACCAGTACTTCGCCTATCCCTTGCCGGAGCCGATCGCGAGCCTTCGCCCGGTCCTATACGCGCATCTGGCGCCGATCGCCAACCGCTGGAATGCGACGCTGGGCATCGATACCCATTACCCGGCCGGCCACGGCGCGTTCCTCGCGCGCTGCCACGAGGCGGGCCAGACCCGGCCCACGCCGCTGCTGCTGCAATACGGGCCCGGCGACTATAACTGCCTGCACCAGGACCTGTACGGCGCGCATGTGTTCCCGTTGCAAGTGGTGCTGCTGCTATCCGAGCCCGGCCGGGATTTCGAGGGGGGCGAGTTCGTGCTGACCGAGCAGCGCCCCCGCATGCAGTCCCGCGCCGCCGTTGTGCCGCTGCGCCAGGGTGACGCTGCCGTGTTCGCCGTGCATCACCGCCCGGTGCAGGGGGCCCGCGGCCCCTACCGGGTCACGCTGCGCCATGGCGTGAGCGTGCTGCGGTCCGGGCGACGGCACACGGCAGGACTCATCTTTCATGACGCGGCGTAGGGTGGGCACGAAACAGTGGCGTTCCCGCCGGGCAGGATGCTGTATGGAGATATGAGGCGCCGGACGGCGAAGTACCTGACCAATCCAAAGCCGGTCAGTAAGTTTGGCGGCGGTCCGGACGTGGCGGATGCTGGGTGTAAGATTGGGGTTCGGCTGGTCTTGTTGCCGTGTTGCCGTAACCTTTGGCCATATTGGAGAATATCATGGATCGCCGGCTTATCCTTGGCGCGCTGACCGCCACCACCGCGGCGTTGGCCATCAAAACAGCAGCAGCCCAGACGGTGGCACCCGCCGCAGCCGGAGGTAAAACCTACGTGCTGGTGCATGGCGCGTATGGCGGCGGCTGGATTTGGCGTGATGTGGCGCACGGCCTGCGGCAGCTTGGGCATCAAGTCTGGACACCCACCCAAACGGGCCTTGGCGAGCGCGCGCACCTGATGTCGCGCCAGATTACCGTCGACACGCATATCCAGGACGTTGCTGCCGTGATCGAAACCGATGAGCTTCGAGACATCATCCTGGTGGGGCATTCGTATGGCGGCATGGCCGTAACCGGTGTGGCAGACCGGCTGACAGATCGTATCCGCCACATTGTTTATCTCGACGCGTTAATTCCCGAAAACGGCGAAACGGCATTCACGATCCTACCGGGCGGCCTGGCCGAGTCGCGGCGTAAAATTGCGCGTGAGCAAGGAGGTGGGGTGGCGCTGCCTGTACCCGGACCGGAGGCGTTCCCGATCCCGGATAGTCCCGGCAAGGATTGGTTCATGCGCCGGCTGCGGCCCCATCCCATCGGCACCTATGAAAGTGTTGTAAGCCTCAGCAAGCCCGCCGGCGCAGGCCTGCCCGTGACTTATGTCGCCTACACCAACCCGGCGCT
>JANONC010000057.1:0-12285 GCA_031420655.1 Rhodospirillales bacterium
GATCAGGGCGCTCAGATTGAACTGCGGCAGGCGATTCGCGACGGCGACCCCGATGTTGGCGTTAGCAGATCGCAGCGTCTCCTCGGCAGCAAGGATGTCAGGGCGCTGTTCGACCAGGCGGGACGGCAGGCTGACCGGCAGCTCGGACGGCGGTTGCAGTGAGGCGAGCTCGAAGGTTTCGGAAGGCGGCGCGTTTGGAAGTTGGCCGACCAAGGCGGCCAGTAAATCGCGCTGCTGCGCGAGGGATCTCTCCAGCGGGGGTAGCGTAGCCTCGGCGGCCGTTAACGCCGCCTGCTGGGTCAGAACATCCTGTCGGGCGACGGAGCCTAGTCCGAACTGTTTCTGCAGCAACTGCACGGATTGCCGCTCGAAACTGATGATCTTGTTTGTCGCCTCAATCTGCGCCCGCAGCAGCGCCTCCTGCACCGCCGCGGCGGCGACGTTGGCGGTGAGCGTCAAGTAAACCGCTTCGAGCTGGTAGCGCTGATTTTGAGCGACCGCATCCAGCGATTCGACGGTCCGGCGGTTAAGGCCGAACACGTCGGGCGCGAAGCCCACGCTGACCTGGCCAGTATAGAGGTTGTAGTAGGCGAGTGCCCTAGACGAGGGCGAGGCCAGCGAACCCGTCGCGATCTTGTTGCGCTGTGCACCGAAGCTGGCCTGCACGGTCGGGAAAAAAGCTCCGACCTGCGCCAGTTTGTTCTCCTGCGCCTGGCGGAGCGATGCCTGGGCAGCCTCCAACGTGGGATTGGCCTCTAGGGCGCGCTGTACCAACGCATTCAGTGCGGGGGAGTGGAACAGGGTCCACCAGTCGCCGGGAATGTCTCGCCCCGAGACGAAGCGCTGCGCGCCGGAAGCGGGATGGGACGTTGTACCGATCGTCAGTGGCTCCGGCGAATAGCCGGCGGCAGCCGGGGCCGTCGGGCGCTGAAAGTCCGGGCCGACCGAGCAGTCAGCCAGGACGAGCAAAGCAAGAAGGCTCAGCTGACGTCGCATGATCATTCGCCCGGGTGCTCGACCAGATTTGTCTTTTGTTGGTGCCGTTCAACAAAGCGTTCGATGGTGAAATAGAAAGTCGGCAGAATGAACAGGGTGAGCAAGGTGGCAATCGCAAGGCCGCCGACGACGACGGTAGCAAGCCCCCGCTGCACGTCGCTGCCAACGCCGATTGCGAGTGCTGCTGGAAGCATGCCGAGGCTGGCGACGGTCGCAGTCATGAGCACGGGCCGGAAGCGCTCGGCCGCTCCCTCCAGCACCGCCTCAAACAAGGGCACACCTTGCGCGCGTACACGGTTGAGGTTCGACACCATGATGATCCCGTTCTGCACCGCCACCCCGAATAGGGCGATGAAGCCCACCGCAGTGGCGACATTCAGCGTGTAGCCGCGCAGGTGCAGAGCGACCAGGCCGCCCAGGGTCGCGAGCGGCACGATGCCGATGGTCAGCAAGGCCTGGCGGAACTTGCCCAGGCCGAAGAACAGCAGCGCCAGCATGACTGCCATCACGATGCCCAGGATCACGACCAGGTGTGCCTGGGCGCGACGCTGATTCTCGAACTGCCCGGCATAATCGAGGTGGTATTTGGCTGTGTCGAACCGGACGCTGGCGGAAATCTTCTGTTGCGCCTCAGTCAGGTAGGATGAGAGATCGCGATCGCGAAGGTCGATACGGACAGTAAGGTTACGCTCGCTGCTATGGTGGGAGATGGAGCTTTCGCCACTGGCGAGGCTGATGTCAGCGAGCTGCAACAGCGGGATCTGGGCGCCCGTCGACGAGTTCAGGACTAGTGCACCGATGGCGGCCGGGTCGTGCCGGCTGGTCTCCGGAAAGCGAACAGTGACATTGTATTGACGGTCGGCGACATAGACCTGGGCGACGGGCGCGCCGCCTATGCCGGTCTGGATCAGGTTCATCACGTCCTGAACATTGATGCCGTACCGAGCCGCCGCAGCCCGATCGACCTTAATGACAACTTGTGGGATCGGCGGTTCCTGGAAGATGGAGGCCTGCGCGGTGCCACGGATACCATTCAGGGTTGTTACGATCTCCTTGGCAATGCGCCGAAGCTCAATAAAGTCATTGCCGTAAACACGAATCGCAAGCGGGCTGTGGGCGCCGCCGACCTCGTCGTTGACGTTGTCAGCGATGGGCTGGCTGATGCCGATGTCGAAGCCGGGAAGCTGTTTCAGCCGCGCGCTGAGCCGCTCGACGAACTCCACTTTCGTTTCACCTTCAGGCCAAGTCGAGTAGGGCCTGAGTCCCACCGGCGCCTCGATGTGTGATGGCGTCCAGGGGTCGGTCCCTTCGTCGCTACGGCCAAGCTGGGTGACAATGTAGGATACTTCCGGGAACTCCCGCACCGTGCGGCGAAGCTCGCTGGCCATCTCGCTCGCCTTGTCGAGCGACAGGCCGGTGGGCAGCTGGACTTGCATCCACAGGGCGCCCTCGTCGATGTCGGGTAGGAATTCGCGGCCGATCGAGGAGCCTAAAACACCGACGGCAACCAGGGTGGCGATTGACGTAAAGTAGATCAGAGCAGGCAGACGCAGGAACCTGCGCAGGATTGCCTGATAGCGGGCCTGGAGCCATTCCAGCGGCACGTTGTGGAAGGCCTTTTTTGGCCGGCGGAAGGCCAAGTAGGCGAGGCCTGGTACCAGGGTGAGCGTGCACAGCAGGGCGCCGAATAGGGCGAAGGCGACGGTATAAGCCATGGGTGAAAACAGCTTAGCCTCGGCGTGCTCGAACGACAGCAACGGCACATAGGCGGTTACGATGATCAGAGTCGCGAAAAAGATCGGCCGCGCGACTTGGCCGGTGACGAGCCGGACGTCACTGGTGTTCATCGTCGTGGCAGGGTGATCCTCGCGCCACCGGAGCAGCGCTTCCGTCACCACGATGGCGCCATCGACGATGATGCCGAAGTCGATCGCGCCGAGGGAGAACAGATTTGCGGGCATGTGGAAGGTGTTCATCAGCGCAAAAACTGCGACCAGCGCCATCGGCACCGTGACGGCCACGACCATAGCGCTGCGCGGGCTGCCGAGGAACAGGATCAGGACAATAAATACGAGGCCCACACCCTCGAGCACCGTGTGCGCCACCTTCTCGACCGTCGACTGCACTAGTTCGTCCCGGTCGATGTAGGGCACGATCTGTACATCCTGCTGACCGAGCTTCTCGTTGAGCTCTTCGACCTTGGCATGGATCAGCTTGAGGACCTGCGACGGGTTTTCCCCACGTAGCGCTTGGACAATGCCTTCGATTGAGTCCGGGTTGTTATCTTTGCCGAGGATGCCTTGCCGTTCCTGATGGCTGAAGCTGAGTGCGCCGAGGTCACTGACGGTGATGGGCACGCCGTTCCGGTTGGCAACGACGATATTACCGAGGTCGTCGAGGTTGCGGACCAGACCGATACCTCGGACGACGAAGCTCTGTTCGCCGCGCGAGAGCCTGGAGCCGCCGGCATTTGAGGTGTTATTGTTAATCGCCGTTACGACGTCGTTTAAGGCGACGCCAAAGCGCTGAAGTTGGACGGGATCGAGGTCCAGGCGAAACTGCTTTGTGAAGCCGCCGAAATTGGTGATCGCGGCGATACCCGGGACCGCCTGCAGTGCGGGGATGACAACCCACCGTTGTAGCTCGGAGATATCCATCAGGTTCTTGCTGTCGGATTCAAGCGTGTATCGATACACCTCCCCGGCAGGGCCTGTGACGGGATCGAGGCTGGGCTGATAGGCGCTCGGCAAGCTGGCGGCGGCGATCCGTTCAGTCACGCGCTGCCGGGCGAAATACAGGTCGACTTTGTCATTAAATATCAGCGTGATGAGAGAGAGGCCAAAAGTGCTGCTGGAGCGCAAGTCCGAGAGGCCAGGCGATCCGCTTAACTGGCGCTCGAGCGGGATGGTGATCTGCTGCTCGACTTCTTCTGCGGCAAGGCCAGGCACCTGTGTCGTGACCGTGACCTCGACGCCGCCAAGCTCAGGGTAGGCTTCGAGCGTAAGGGTCTTCCAAGAATACCAGCCGTAGCCGAGCAGCAAGACGGCGAGGATGGCAACCAAAGCCCGACGCTGCAGACAGAAGCCAAGCAAACGATCAATCATTTAGTAATACCGCGCCACGAACAACGATCCGTTCGCCGGGTTCTAGACCGGCCTCGATCACCGACTTGCCTCCCTCGGAGTAGCCGGTCTTGATCGGCCGTCGGACAAAGGTCCAGGGCGCTGTCTCCACAAGGACCGTGGTCGCGTCGTTGTTCATCAGTAGTGCCGAGTCTGGCACGAACAGGGCCTGGCGGGTGGGCGCGCGAAAGCTGACGGTCGCGAACATGTTGGGTTTGAAGCGGCTGTCAGGGTTATCGAAGCCGATGCGTACCTTGGTACGTCGGGTGTCCTGCTCCATGAGATCGTTCACGAAAAGCACGGTGCCGTGGAACACTTCGCCAGGGTAAGCCACGAAAGTCACGTCGACGTTCTGACCCTTCGAGACGAAGCCGATATCACGCTCGGGTAAGTTTGCGGTGACCCAGACGTGGTCGAGGTTGGTGACAGTCATCATCGACTGGGTGGCATCATTGATGTAGGCGCCTGGTGCGGTCGCCAACGCCGTGATGGCGCCCGAAGCTGGGGCGGAGACGCTCAGTGTGCGTGTATTGCTGGACGCACCAAGGGAACCGGAGATCGCCTTTAGGCGGGCCTGGGTTCGGTTGAATTCGGCTTCGGCTTGAGCTGCATCGTTGGTGGCCGACTCAACGTCCTTTACGGCCCCGCCGCCCACCTGGTTGAGCCCGCGAGCACGATCCAGGGCCCGCCGCGTCAAAGCAACCTGTGCCCGGGCCTTGTCGGCGTCCGCGTAGGCCTGAGCCAGATCGCCAGAATCAATGGTGGCTAACAGTTGCCCGCTGGCAACATGGTCGCCGAGACGGACGCGAAGCGCGATCACCCGGCCTCCTAGCGGGGGAAGCACATTGAAAACGCGCGACGGATCAGCTTCCACGACTGCGGGCGTCGCCCGGGTCTGTTCGACGCTGCGCTGCTCCACCGTGGCGATCGCAACACGCTGCCGATACGGTGATCCGTCGGGGATCGTGACTTGGCTGTCCAAACGCACGACTCCTGGCGCGTTGGCAGCCGGCACGGCGCGAACAGAAGACGCAGGGGCCGTGGAAGGCGGTGTGACCAATCCCAGGAGCGCGATAATCATGCCGATCGCTACCCCTGCGATACCGATCAGCACACCAGGCACCAAGCGTATTCCGGGCCGCTTTGCACCGATTGCCTCGGTAACGGTAACCTCGCTTCCTATGCCATCGTCCACCTTGCTATCCGATAGCGCTGACCTGTTGATCTCGTTCACGACAAGCCTCTCATATGAAACAAGACCCTCGGTATAACCGAATGCCTGCAGGCAACGGCCCCATCGAGATGAAGGCACGCGCGCATCGCGTCAGAACTGTTGAGGACGCTACCAGAGTCGAGTCGGGGCCGGCTTGAGCTCTGCCTTTTGAAGTTTGGCGAGTACGACTTTCGCCCAGGCGGAGCGGCCTGGGCGGAAAGCGCCCTAGGGTCTTTACCCAACACGGGTTTTTTGCGGTCTGGTGCTTACGACCAAGGTGCCGCTCCGCTCCCGTGCCCAGAAATCCTTGACGATCGGCGCCAAATGCACGCATGACGCCGCTCCGGATTACATGCGCAACCCAGAGCAGCAGCATGACGGACACGCCCCGCTCTACGAAAGCGACGGTCCCAATCATCGCGCCGGTCTTCCGCCGATTTGTGGCGGGAGTTCATTTGGATGCTGCCGCAATTGCTTGATCTGCTCGGGCGACAACGGCTTGCAGCCCTTGCGGCAGGTTGGCGTCGGGCTGCCATGGCTTCCGCTTGCCCACGCCGAACCTGGGAGAAGTAGCAGCAGCAATGCGATAACAGTGACGGCCGGCCTTAGCAGTGCGCACCTGCGATGACTTGGTTTAGAACTGCGCATGGAGGCGAGTTCCCAGGAAGCTTACCGGGCCGCGGTCCCTATTGTAGGCGGGATTACTGATGAGCTGGTAGTCTGCCGTGACATTGACGCCTTTTACGACAGCGAGATTGTAAAATGCCTCTATCACTTTTTCAGGCCCAGAATTCGGTAATTTCCCGTCGCCAACCAGGATGCCGAGGCCGCCGGCGTTAAGGTAGTTCTTGAAGCGCCGTGTGATATCGTTACGTGCGAAGCCAATCCCGACCGTGTCATCCGGCCGGTTCCACCGCTTCCCGGCGAGGGACAAGCCAAGCGACACGGTGTTGTCGATGTCGGTGTAGGACGTGACTGAGCTCGTTCCGTCCTGCAAACCCGCTCGAAAGAAGAAACCGAGATCTTCGGTGATAGCCTGCTCGACATTGACGCTGACACCACCCTTACCCCGATAACGACGGACCGACTGAATATCGGGAGTGGTGCCCGTCGCCTGCCCGAGGGCAGTAGCCTGGGCATAACTACCGAAAAGGCCCCGGCCATAGAAGCCCGAAAGCTTTACTTTGCCTTCCTGGCCGAAGAGCGTGTGCCGCTCCTCTACCTCGGCGATATACTGGATCTGATGGAACAAATGCGGGTCGAGGTATTTATAGGCGGGGCGGGTCGGAAAGTCGAAGACACCGCCGCGGATCGTCCACCAGTCCTGATACCACTCGACGGATGCACCATAGCTAAAGCCCCAAGCGTCGCCGGCCTGGTCAAAAGTGCCAGCGTCAATAAGGGACCAGTTTAGAAAGTCATTGCGAGGATCGTGAGCATATTTATTTGTGTCGAACACGTCGAAGCTCGAGAATTTTCCCACCGTGACTATTAACCGGTTGGCGGTCTGCGTCCCGCCGAGTTGGTTGAGGTCGGGAGAGACGCCCTGCACCTCCCCGCCGAGGTCGAGGGTCTGCCGGAAAAAGAGTCGCGGCACGCGCACATAAGGCGTGGAGGAACCGAGCTTATAGGCCTCGGCCGAGGGGTAGCCCGCCGCACCGAAAGTGTTGCTTGGGCCGAAGCCCTGGTCAACTTCCGGGTTCACCCAAATCTCGGCACCGCGCCATGGCCGAAAACCGGCATACAGGGTCACGTCCCAAGTTTCACGGGCACGGCTTCCCGGGTCGAGACTCTGCTGGCCGCGGTAGGGCGAGCGGAAAGCGGGCTGATAGATCGGGGTGAAGGTGGATTGCCCGTGGATGGCCCAGTTCTCATAAACCGGCGGCTTATCGGGGGCCGTCGAAGCGGTCGAGATATCCGATTGAGGCAACGTTCCCTGGTCCGGCGTTTGTGGCCCACCCTCAGGAGTCGGGGCGGAGGACCCGGCGAGAGCCGGCGAACTCACGTCAAAGAGCAGCGCGACGGCAACCAACCCGACTGCCAAGAACAGCCGAATAATCACCTTCGAATTATTAGCTTTCAGTGGGAATTTTATCATGGTCAGTCACCCCTGGATAAATTTCATAACGATTACAGAGTAGTTTAACTGCTCAAGGGAAGCAGTGTATTTGAAACGGTCTAAAAGAAAGGTCGTCGACTAGAATGCCAGATCGACATACCGACACGTGTGAGGCGGTCCGACCAGATAAGAACCGACCCGATACCTTGGGGCGTAAGACGTCCGTACCAGGTACGCGCTTGTGCAATTGCGAGAATGCCACTGGCAGTTGTGAAAACACCTTTGCAAGTTGCCGATTACTCCAACTGTGTATTGTCTCGGCTGCAGGGCTTACCTGCATCATCACCCGTTGTGAGCGGACGATCGCCCGCGAGCTCGCCTGTAGGGAACAGTGCGGGGCTAAACTGGGATCCATGCGTTGGCCAACGAACTTATGCATTGAGTAGGCCGATAACGGCTTTCTTTGTGCAGCACCGGCCTGCGCGCTTGGGTGCTGGATGATGTTGTTTCGATGATGCCACACTATCGCGATCGCTGCCCGGCGGCACCAGACCTCTTTCGGCAATATCTGGAGGCTTTGATACGCTTGGCGGTCAGCCACCTGACGAATGAGGTCGGGGATTGTGGGTCCGGCTGAAAGTCTTTGGAACGTGATCATCGCGCCAACCCTCTTATTGACCGGACGCAATCTGGAACACGTTCACAGCCACTAAGGCGACAACGACAGGAAAGTACGTGCGAAGCACACTTATCCAGATTCGCTCGCTGAGGCCGAGCTGCTGCGGTGCGAGCTCGGCCAAGAGTGGCATCCGCCGGATGCATCATCAGGAACACTGGCCCGAATAGCAGGCCGGAGAAACATAGCCCAATAGAGAACTGCTCGAACCGCCGAAAACTACCCGTGCCGGCCGCAACGATGATGATCCCGACCGCGATGCCCGAGCTTCGCGGACGCCTGGATAGCTAAGCGCCAGATTGATGACGCTGAGTGCGCCCCAGAACTTGCCGAACCGTTCCAGGATCAGCCGCGGATGGCCGACTCCAGTCACTGTGCCGAGACGGATAATCATTCCCCTTTTCACATAAAGCGCGGGGACGAGCAGCGGGAGCGTCCACGTCAGTGCCGTGCCGAATGCACCGGCGTCGTTGCCGCCAATCATCACGATCAGCCCGGGCCCAACGATTGCCATCGATGTGGCGAAACGAGCTTTCCATGTAGAACGGCCTCTCGTGTCGATTTGGTGGATGATGCCCAGGGCACCGTAACGTGTGGGGCGCAGGGTATCGGGCATGGCGATTACTCGCTCTTCGAGGATGTCGAGGCTGTGCGGCCCGGCGGCTTCGGCAGCTTTTCAGCGATGCCGCAATGGCCTGCCCGTTCGGCCATCTCTGCCCAAATCTGTCCGGGCCGGATGCCGCATTCATGCCAGAGCACAACTAGGTGGTAGAGCAGGTCGGCGCTCTCGCGTACCGTTGCGTCGGTCCGGTGCCGGACAGCCTCGAGCGACACCTCGGCCGCTTCTTCGACGATTTTCTGCGACTTCTTGCGCAGACCGGAGGCGAGCAACTTTGCGGTCCGCGGATTTGCCGCCCAACTCACTCGATCGAGCGCGGCATAAAGCCGCTCGATTTCACCATCGGACGATGGATTGATTGCGGCTGCCGGCGAAACAGGCAGGGTCATACGCGTGATATCGGACACAGCATTCATGATGGCGGCCTCGGCGGATAAGGGACTGGATCGGCATGCACGACCCCCCAACGCATGCGGGGTGCGCGATATTTCACCCGGCGCGACGGATGCCGCGCCGGGTGCGATCAGTCGGGCGGTGGGCGTGAGTCGCCGGTCCGCTGCATCGCCCAGACACATGTTAGGTGACCATCGGGTCTAATGTGCCACGACGCCACCAGTTGTGGCTTCACCGCACGGCGCGTGGCCTCGATCCGCAAGACTGGGCGGGCACAGTTCCGGTCCATAGCCGCGATAGCAGCTGAGGACGACGCGTGCCGCCGTAAACTATCAATGTGGAGAAGGGCGGCCATCGGGCGCCTCCTTTGCTCAAGCTGGTTGCTCAAACTCGGGAGGGTATGGCTGCCTGAGTATCAGCGACGGATCGCAGAAACCTCGGTGTAGACATGGCCTTCCCGAGCACGGGTCCAGCCCATCAGAACGGCAGAAGCAGACAAAAAACGTCTACTGTCGCCCTCTGGGGACTGGGTGCTAGGTCGCGGGTTCATGGCATCCTTGGTGTGGTTGCAATTCTTATCGGTAGCGGTCGTCTCGGTTTTTGCGTTGAAAGGTCAACATGAAGCCTCGCTTCCAGCGCTACCATCAGATATACCCCTCCGGGTATCACCACAAGCGTATAAACGAAGTTCGATGTAGAAAAAAGCCGAGCTCGTGAAGCGACTGAGCCACATCCGCGGTCAGATCGATGCCTTGCAGCGTGCGATCGTTGAACAGGACGCGCCAAGCAGCAAACTGCTTCAGCAGGCGACAGCGTATCGAGGCGCCATGGACGAGTTTATCGCCGAGGTGATCGAGGATCACCTGCGTGAAAAGATAATCGAAGCGCCAACGTCAACATCGTGCACAGCTACCTGACGTGACGGTTGTCCTGCGCTCCGCCTGGTGGGCGTCCTTCGTGGCAAGCGCCGACCTCTATACCGTCATCGCCTACGCAACCTCGTTCGTGCGGGGCATGTTGATCGGGTTTGAACGCCAGTAGCGGCAACGCTCGGCGGTTTGCGTACCGACGCGCTGGTTGCGGTAAGCACAGCGGCATTCGCCGACCTCGGCATGCGCCTGCTCGCGACCGAGGGGGCAACGTAGATCATCTCGTACGTCATCTCTGGGATCGGCTTCCTAGGTGCGGGTACCCGGGAACACGCTGCTGCGGCTGCTTATGAACTGGGTTAACCGGTGCCGCATCGATGCGGACCTCCGCGACCATCCGGAACCTGCCGGGCGATATCGCCATCGCCGAAGTGGGTGAAGTCTTGCCACTCCACCATAGCCGTCTGATCCGATTGCCACCTCAAACCTGTTCTGCTGGTGAGTTTCGCCCTTCCAGCCGGCTACGCCGATTTCCAGGCCTAACCTCACTCGCGGCGATCATACAACTTCCACCACAAACGTAGACGCTCACTTGAATGGTAGTGCTAAGATTGCCAGGCCGGTCGCAGATGCAGCACGTTTCCGAATGGCTGAATTTGCGTTAGCACGTTGTACTAATTCCAACAGGATTGCCTCGGCGTGACGGCAAAGCGCTACCTTGACCGAAGGCTCCGCCTCCAGCACCTGCGGGCCGTTGACGCCATGGAGAGGCATGGCAGCCTGCTGAAAGCCTCCGCTGCTCTCGGCGTAAGCCAGCCATCCCTCACCAAGAGCCTGCACGAGGCCGAGGACATACTGCAGCTCCGGTTATTCGACCGGCACCCGCGCGGTGTGCGTCCGACCGAAGCCGGTTCGGTGTTCGTGCGCTCGGCCCGGCGCATCCTCGCCGAATTACGCCGGCTAGACGAGGAGCTCGACGAGATGTCGAGCTTCGGGGGCGGAACCTTGGCTCTTGGAGCGCTTCCCGTGGCGGCCGCGGGTGTGCTCCCTGGAATACTGACACGGCTCAAGGCCACTCATCCGAGAATCAAGGTGCGGCTGCAGCAGGGACGCTTGGAAGAGCTGCAACCGCTTCTTGCATCCGGCGAGATCGAGCTGATCGTAGGGCGGCTATATGAACCGGCCATGCCAGACGGTTATGAGCGCGAATCGTTATGGACCGAGCCGATCTCCATCCTGGCCCGGGCCGGGCACCCGATCTTCTCCGAAACGGTGACGGTGGACACACTGCGCTGCTACGATCTGGCCCTGCCTACTATCACCCAGCGCGTCGGGCAGGAGATCGAGCACCTCCTGTCCCTGCTCGGGATCGACCCGGCCGCGTCCCTGCGGTCCAGTTCCTATGGCTTTATCCGCGAGATGCTGCACGGCACCGATATGCTCTCCGTCATGCCGCGCCTGATGATGGTCGGGGACCTGCTGAGGGGCACGTTGCGGGTGGTGCCACTGCCCATTCCAGCGCCGGACCGACCGGCCGGGCTGATCCAGTTGCGGGGGCGTGCGCTGTCAGGGGCGGGCCAGGCGTTCGCGGCTTGCCTTCGCGGCTATGTGGTCGAGATCGCGGACCGCGGCATCGCGGCACCTATAGCCGGCGGTGATAGCCAGGGCGAAGAAAGCGATACGACGGGCGAAGTCGCGCGGGGGTAAGACAGGTCACCAACGCAGATGCCGAACCAACGGCCATCGCATGGAGGAACCGCTCAATGCCCGCCATACTAGGCGTAAGATCGTCCGCGACCGTGGACATCAAGCTTTTTATCGACTCCCGGCCGATCTCGGCATTCCAGTGGTTCCTGGTCGCAATGTGCTTCCTGGTCGTCGCTGCCGACGGCATGGATATCGCCATCATGGGCTTCATCACCCCTTCCATCCTGCTGGAATGGGACATCTCGCGCCCGGCCTTCGGCCTGGTGCTGAGCGCCGCCCCGTTCGGTCTGGTGATCGGCGCCCTGGTCGCCGGGCCGTCCTCGGACCGGTTTGGGCGCAAGCCCGTCCTGATCGCGTCAATCCTGCTGTTCGGGACGCTGACGCTTCTGGCCGCCTACGCATCCTCGCCAGGCGAGATGGCCTTTCTGCGCTTGGTGGCGGGCATGGGCATGGGTGCCGCAATGCCGAACGCCACGACGCTGCTCTCGGAATACGCACCGCAACGGCGGCGATCGTTGATGATCACCGTCATGTTCACGGGGTTCAACCTGGGTTCGGCAGCCATCGGATTCGCGGCGGCGTTCTTAATTCCGGCCTACGGCTGGCGCTCCGTCATGCTGCTCGGCGGCGC
>JANONC010000058.1:0-14122 GCA_031420655.1 Rhodospirillales bacterium
GCACGGCGTGCTGGCGCCAGCCCTACGCGCGTTGATGCCGAATACCGGCGCGCCCTCACCTGACCAGGCTGATCGATCGTGAGCGCGCGCCGTCTCGAGCGCTTACGTCGGGGAGGCTGATCGCCGGCGCCGGGCAGCCACAACGCTCACGGCACCTAGGGCCAGCATTGCCAACGATGTTGGCTCCGGGACTAGCGTTGCACCGGTGCTACCGAGACCGGCACCGGCGATGATTGCCTGGCCGGGCGCACTTTCGAACGCATAGGCAATAAGCGTCGCCCCACTATTGGCCGTTCCAAGCTCGGCATATCCGAAATTGCGCGTTGAAGCAGTCACTACTTCAAGCGGGACGAAGAACTCGACATCGCGGGGCACAGATAATAGGTCGGTGGCCATTGTGGCAGGCGCGAATTTCAGGCTGACGTTACCCGGCACCGGGTCAGGTTGATTGGAAATAATCTTTCCGGCCAGGCTCTGTTGCGCGTAGAGATTGCTTCCAAGCGTGGTAATGAAGTTCTTTGGACCAAAATTGAACTTTGGATCAGTCATGCGCGAGAGCGTGAACTGCGGTGCGCCGCCGAATGAGATGCTCGCCGGTGCATTCAGGAAGCTTGTGTTGACAGTCGTGGCGATAACCGAAGCCTCGGCTGTCCCGGACCACACCGCCATGGCTCCGAATGCGAGCGACACGGCGCTCATGCGGGCGACCGGACTCCCGTTGAGGTTTGATCCGCTGTCCGTCGACTTGGTTACAGGTTGCATCACGATGGCCTCCGTTCATGTGGAAAAGACCATCGCGGCAGACATTCTTCAATGATCCCGCAACAATCCCTAACGTAACGTGACAGATACTCCTGTAGATGCGTCAAGCGTGCAGAATTCTGGAATCTGCTCCAAACGGACGTGGTTACACCGGCTATTTGAGCTCCAAGGTCGATCCCCGGAGTGGGCCGGGCTTGCCAACCCAGCGAATAGGCCGGAGAGGCGAGAATGCCGCCAACCATCCACAGCCCTGATCACAACGGCAAGGCTGGTTTGATATAAAACTGAGGTTTCGTAACGGATGAGCCAACCTCATGCTGGCTGCGGTGGTGCACCAAAGGCGAGCCGCCAGGCTGGTATGGTTGCGGTTCATGACGCAGGTAAATGTCCGGCATATAATCAACCTGGTCCAGGTCGCGGCGGCAATGACGGCAAAGCCGACCTGGTGGTCAGCCTTGCGCACCACCTCGATGTGGATCGAACGGGCGTTTGCGACGCGGGGCCCGGCGTAGCCGATCTTGGCGTAGCTTAGCGCCACAAAGGGCCAGCTTGCCCGCGAGGCCCGCATCAACGGCCCGGCCATCGGTGTCCACTATGGCGTGGCGTTTGCGCCCTTTGATCTTTTCGCCGGCGTCATAGCCCCGGACGCCGCCGCTTTCGGTCCTCTTGACGGTTTGGTTGTCGAGCACAGCTGCCGTCGGGCTGGCCTCACGCCCGCCGTGCTCACGGTCGTGCATGACCAGATGATGGTTGATCGTCTCTCAGGTACCGTCGTCGCGCAGCCAGGCGAACCAGCGAGACAGCATTGACGATCTCCTGCATCTCCCGCTTACGGGGACAGCCGCACGAAGAAGGCGGTGGCAGGAAAGGTAACAAGATCAGCCACTCAGCGTCAGTGACGTCGCTTCCATAGCGCAGGCCGGCGCGGCTATGCTGCGAGTGGGTTGGCAGCGTCGATATGAGATTTCCGGCAAAGTTTATCCCACATTACGCCTTGGGCATGATCACCCACCCAGCTCGCGGAACGATCGACGAGCCAGTTTCTAGGAATCCGAGTTGAAGGACGCACCAGCTCCCAAAGTATCCGCCAGCAAGACGGCAGAACTCAGGTTTCAAGGCTACCTCGATGTCGTCAGTTTTGAAAAGATAGCTGGTTGGGCATGGTATCCGGATCGGCCATTCGAAAATGTCACGGTTCGGATAAGTGCCGATGGCAAAGCTATAGCCCGCGTAATTGCAAACAAACATCGGCCGGATGTCGAAATAGCGGGTTGCGGTACGGGACGTTACGGGTTTGACTTAACAACCGAGTTTAAGCTGCCTGTCGGGTCCTGTCTGATTGCGGTCCAGGATGACGCGACTGGTGCAGCCCTGACCTATTCGCCACAGCGCCTCGAAGCGTCACTTGATTTGGATGGCCCACAGTCAATAGCCATCGCCGCATTATTCGCAAGCCCTGGGAGCGATGATGAGCTGTGGGCGCGTGCGGAGTTCGCCGGCCACCAGGCGGACCGCCTGATCCAGCGCCTATCCGATGGTCGTTCCAACCGCGCGGCGCGTGCAGCCCAGCGCGCCCGCAAGTGGCGCTGGCGAACGGAGGATGGACCTGAACCACCACATGTATCGCTCCGTGCCCTGGTGATCGACCACACGATGCCGTGCCAAGGTCGCGATGCCGGCTCGCATGCCATTCTGTCGCATATGGAATCCCTGCGCCGCCTCGGATTTGATATCCTGTTCGCGCCCGCTGACATGCGAGGCGGACCAGGCACGCAAGCGCTGTGTGACATGGGTATCGCTTGCGCAACCGAGCCTTGGTGCGCCTCCGTAGAGGAGGTTATGCGTCGCGAGGGTGGCGAGTTTGACCTAGTCTACATCCATCGGTACGAGCCCGCCGTCCGCTATGTCACCATGGCTCGGAACTATATGCCGAGGGCGCGCCGCATCTACTCCGTAGCCGATCTGCACGGCCTGCGACTGGCACGCCAAGGACAAATAGAGGAAAGGTCCGACTTGGTGGCATATGCTCAATTCGTGCACCAGGCGGAGATTACGGCGGCCGCCGGGTGCCACGCTGTCGTGACGCACTCGGCGGTGGAGGCAGCGATTCTGCGCAAAGCGTTGCCGCACGGCATGGTCGAGGTGGTGCCATGGCATATCCCAGTGCGGCCGACCTCGCCGAGTTTCGGCGAGCGCGCCGGCATCGCCTTCTTTGGAAGCTATTCCCATGCCCCGAACCTAGATGCAGCGCTGTGGCTACGAGACGAGGTGCTCCCGCTCGTTTGGGAATCCGAGCCTGAGATCGTTTGCACTTTGGCAGGGAGCGACATGCCTCGGACGCTTACCAAGCCGCACGACACGCGTATCCGGGCCGTCGGCCACGTGGATTGTTTATCGGATCTACTGGGCCAGGTGAGATTGACGGTGGCGCCGCTAGCTTACGGTGCGGGTTTGAAAGGCAAGGTGGCGGATAGCCTGGCCATGGGTGTGCCATGCGTCTGCTCCCCGATCGGTGCCGAAGGCTTCGACCTACCGCCTCCGTTGCAAGCGTTGGTGGCGGCGGATGCCGCCGGGCTGGCTGCGGCTATCATTCGGTTGCATCGAGATCCCGAGCTATTCGCCGCCTGTCGTCAGGCTGGGTTAGCCTATGTGTCGGATACGTTCAGCGAGGCGTTGGTCGATGCTGGGCTGCGCCGGGCTGCCGGGTTGCCGGCACTGACCGGAGTTCTACCCGGCGAAGGAAAGCCATCGATAAGTGTGTAATTTGTGCCGCCCAGCCTGTCGGACTCGCTTCACGCCCATCACGGCCGCTTTTTAGCAGGCTGCTGAAAGGCCCTAGCTTGGCGGTTATCTCAACCCCTCGTTCTGTCGGTTGAGGGTCAACAAGATGCATGCCAGCATGACTGGCCCTGATGCCCGGCTGGCCCGCAAGTCGAACGGGCAGGCGAGCGACCCGGCCTATGCCGGGCACGTGCTGATGGAGAACCGGAACGGACTGGCGTCGCAGGTATGCCTGACTTATCCGACCGGCACGGCGGAGCGCGACGCGGCGTTGACGCTGGTGGGACGGCTCGGGGCCACGCAGCGCATTACGCTTGGCGCCGACGAGGGTTGCGGCGCGCAGGCGTTCATCGCTGAGCTGTGCGGCCGGGGGTGACGCCGCGCATCGGAGACGACCGCCGGGTCAGCCAGGCGGGCGTGGTCCGGCACTCCGCCATCGGCGGGCGCACGACCCAGCCATCGTCTCTCGACCTTCGCGCTTGATTGGTTACCCCGTACTATCAGGGGCAGATTATTTTTAAAATTACTCAGAAGCAACTGAAAGAGCTCGCTGATTCCGTTGGGAGCAGGGCCACACTGGGCGTACGTCCGTGTTTCGGTGGGCACGGGTTACGTTTTCGAAAAATAACCTCTTTAGTCGGAACATTCCGGTTCCCTATTGTACGCCGGGCGGTGGCACTGTACCTTTGTTTCGTTAGCTGAACTCTCCTGAGTTTTTTATGAGGGACATGGATCGATGACGCTTCCAACCAGCCTTATCGGAACCAGCTTTTTTGCCACTCAGGTCAGCCGCGGGTCGGTCACTGGTGGCTCACCGTCGGTAACGTATACCGAAACCGGACTGCTTTCCGATCAGAATGTATTTGGGACGAAGGTCGGCCCGAATGCCTCGTTCACCATCACGGCTCTTGGTCCGCCGGATGCCTCCGGTGTGCAGACGATCACCGGCGTAATCAGCAACTCTCCTGCAACCTTCGCCAACGGGCAGGCGCTCTCGGGTACGACAAGCGGGGTGGATGCCACTGATTTCTTGGTGAACGGTAATTTCGCAGGCTTCTCTGGGACGTTTTACTTGACTAATACCCCTGCGCAGCAGCCCGGTGTCGGCAACACGGCCGTTGTGGCAACCACGGATCGCAATGTCTCCTACACGCCTGCATGCTACTGCGCAGGAACGCTGATCCTTGCCGAAGGGGGTGAGAAGCCGGTCGAGCAACTCGCAATCGGGGACCGGGTCTGGACCTTGGACGGCGGCCTGCAGCCGATCCGCTGGATCGGCTCTCGGTCCTACTCGGGTCGGTTCCTGACTGGGCGAAGCCATCTTCAACCCATCCGCTTCCGCGCCGGTTCCTTGGGCGACGGTTTACCCCGCCGCGACCTACTGGTCTCGCCCAAGCACGCGATGTTCCTTGATGGCGTGTTGATCGCAGCAGAGCTGCTGCTCAACGGCGTAACCATCGACCAGGTCACGGCCGACCGCGTCGACTACTTTCATGTTGAACTCGAACACCACGCCGTTATTTGGGCCGAGGGCGCGCCCAGCGAGACCTTTGTCGATGACGAAAGCCGCGGCATGTTCCACAACGCCGCGAGTTACCGAGCCCTGTATCCTGACACGCCGGCAGCGGACGCAGTCTATTGCGCACCCCGCGTCACCGACGGGTTCTTGCTGGAGGCGACCCGGCAACGGCTCAACACCAGCGCCCCTGCGCTCGCCAAGGTCGGCTAACCAGGGGCGGCGCAGGCCCCTGACAGGGCCTATTGTCCTGCCGATTCGAGAATGTCCTCTGCTTACATCTCGTTTCGTCGGGCATGGTTCTGTCCTCCTCCAAGCGTTTTTTCACACACTTGCGTCGTGCTCCAGAATTAGCGGCCGGGCCGCCCGACCTCCTCCGCGCACTACCGCCGGAACTCCCCGTCTTGGCCAGATGCAGTCCGTGTTTCGTGCGCGCCGCCACGATCCGGGCCGGGCCTTCGGCGGTCCTGGTTCCGTACTCGCTCCTCCATCCATCCGGCAACGGCCGTTTCGCATCGCCCGCGGCTGATACGGATTTCCAGCCCGCGTGCGTGCTCTTTAGCTGAAAGTTACCTAGGCGCGCGGGCAGCCGCCATCATGCTGCGGTAATGTGGTTGCTTTCGTGTGGGATGTTCCGCGCCGCCAACTGGAGCAGGCCGTCTTCCCGTGCGCACGGGCGTCGCTTCAGCCCTTGTCTCTACACTCGTGCGCAAAGGTCGGCATAGCAGGCCGGAAGGGCCCAACTCTCGCTGACGAGGCGTGCGTCGTCGAAAGCGGGGACCCGATCGTGGTTGTGGTCGCGACATTGCGGTAGATCAATGTGTGCCGCCGAGCACGGCCCACCGTGGCAGCCATGGTCAGATCTCAGCCCAGCTTTATCAATCGCGCCGATGCCGGACGACAACTCGCTTCGCGGCTCAAGGCGCTCGATCTTCCCAATCCCGTTGTCTACGCTCTGCCGCGCGGAGGCGTCCCCTTGGCGGTGGAGGTCGCCAGGGCACTCAAGGCACCCGTCGATCTTGTCCTCGTGCGCAAGATCGGCGCGCCGGGCTATCCCGAGGTTGCGATGGCGGCAGTCGTGGACGGCGAAGAGGCCCAAACAGTCGTCAACGAAGAGGTCGCTATGATGACCGGCGGCGACAGCGCTTACCTCGAGAGGGTCCGCCGCCGAGAGCTCGACGAGATCGAGCGCCGTCGCCGGCTCTGGCTCGGTGGACGGCGGCGCATCAGCCCGGCCGGCCACACCGCGATCGTGGTCGACGATGGACTCGCGACCGGGGCCACCGCGAAGGCGGCATTGCGCGCGCTGAGGCGTCAAGGTGCCACAAGAATTGTGCTCGCCGTGGCGGTCGCACCGGCCAACGTGCTCGAGGAGATGAGGTCCGAGGCCGACGACATCGTCTGTCTCACAATACCTCACGCCTTCTCCAGCGTCGGTGCTTATTACCAGGATTTTCACCAGCTCACCGATGACGAGACCCTGGCACTCCTGCATCAAGCCTGGGACGGCGCAGTGACTGCCGACCCGCTAGCGCAGGCCTCCGTGACGCGGGCGCTGGCGCTGACCCCCACAAGCCGTCTTGCCGCGGCGGCCGAGCCCCTACCCGACATCGATGACCCGGCCTTCGCCACCGCCTTCGACCGCTACTCCGACGCGCGCGTCGTTCTGCTGGGCGAAGCCAGCCACGGTACAAGCGAGTTCTATCGCGCGCGGGCCGCGATCACGCGGCGTCTTATCGAGAAACATGGCTTCGAAATCGTCGCGGTCGAAGCCGACTGGCCCGACGCAGCTACAATCGACCGCCACGTGCGGCTGAAGCCACACAAGGCGATGGCCACCCCGCCATTCAGCCGCTTTCCGACCTGGATGTGGCGAAACACCGATGTGGACGCATTCGTCGGCTGGATGCGGCAACACAACGCCGTTCGCCCCGCACAAAGCCGCGCCGCGTTTTACGGCCTCGATCTGTTTAACATGCGCGCTTCGATGGCCGCAGTTCTGGAATACCTCGACAGGGTCGATCCCGCCGCCGCAGCCGAGGCGCGCGAGCGGTATGCCTGCCTGACGCCTTGGAACGCCGAACCCGCAGCCTACGGTCGTGCGGCACTCAGCGAAGGTTACGCCATCTGCGAGCGGCCGGTGCTCAGCATCCTGGTCGGCTTGGCGCGTCACGCTATCGACTATGCCGCCCATGACGGCGAGACCTTCTTCGATGCGGCCCAGAACGCGCGCCTGGTGGTCGATGCCGAGCATTACTATCGCGCCATGTACTATGGCGGCCACGAATCGTGGAACGTACGAGACCGGCACATGTTCGAGACCCTCGATCGCATCCTGACATTACGCGGTCCAGCATCCAAAGCTGTTGTCTGGGCGCACAACTCTCACATCGGCGACGCCCGTCATACCGACATGGGCGCCAAGTATGGCGAATTGAATATCGGCCAGCTTTGCCGCGAGCGGTTCGGCCGAAGTGCTGCCCTGATCGGCTTCGGCACTCATACTGGGACGGTGATGGCGGCTACAAACTGGGACGAGCCGGCAGAGGTCAAAACCGTGCTGCCATCGCGGCCTGACAGCTACGAAGCGCTGTGTCATGACACCTGCATCGGCCGTTTCATGGTAGACTTGCGTCCGGGACGTAACGAGGCACTACGAAACGACCTGCGCGTACCCCGGCTGGAACGCTACATCGGCGTGATCTACCGCCCGGATACGGAGCGCATGAGCCATTACACCCATGCCTGCCTACCCCAGCAATACGACGGCTTCGTCTGGTTCGACGAGACCCAGGCGGTGACGCCGATCTCTACGCAAATCAGGGCGGGGGAGGACGATACCTACCCATTCGGCCTCTGACACCAGGATCAGCCTGCGCCATCCCCTGGTACCAGAGCCATATTTGGCGCGCCGCCGCCCGCCAACTGGGCGCGTATAGCCAAGTCTCGCAAGCCACAAAAATCGCGGTTACCGAGACTTGGAATTAGGCACGAATGGCTGGATCAGCACGTCATTGAAACCATCGTCGAGGCGCTGGAATTCGCCACACAATGGCTCTGGACTCACAACAATGATCGCCCGAAAGGACGCCGCGGCGGCATCACTCCGCCCAGAGACTGAACATGTCTGCGTGAATTCCGACCGTCAGGGATCTGACGATCACCCATATTTGTCTACTTTCATATTAAACTTTACGGCCACGACGCCATACTCGCCGATGGTACGCCCTTCGAAACGTTCGTGGACGATGGCGGCCGCGAGATGTTCCAAAACGCTCAGGACTTTTACTCATGGCACTCCCGGCTGGGCCTGAGGCGCGGCCGACCCGGACCGGCCGGTCCTTCTGGAAGTATTCGACAACGGTATGTCCGTCGCCACCACCGTCGCGGACCCCCAATCGTACGGACGTGCGCCACGCCGGCGTGTTCGCCCTGCACACCGGATCGAGGTCCGCCGCGCAATCGACAGGGCTGCGCTTGGTAAGCGCTTGGAACTTTGCTCTTCATATTGGAAGAGCCGGGCTGCACGCGGGGTGGGGCAGGGTGGACCGTGCGGACCGCATCTGCCTTGCCGGCTGGGCCCGGGATCCGTTTACCCCAGATCGTCGGGCACTGCTGGACCTCGTCTGCAACGACCAGCCGATCGGCCAGGTATTGGTAAACCGGTTCCGGCCCGACCTCCTTCGCATCGGCCCCGGCGACGGGCGTCTGGCAACGCCACTGGACGGTCATCGACAGTCATCGGACCCGGTAGGCCGGGGCGTCAGCCTCCTGCTCAAGTAGAGTTGGCTCACCGCGGCTTGTATTCTGCCGCGGCAATGCGCTGTGCCCCACCTTTCCAACGCCGATGGTAAAGCTTCCGGCCTGTTCTCACGATGACCGGCTGGTTGCGCCGTCGCGGGCCTGGGGCGGATTACATGCGTCGTCAGCACGCGCTTGCCGTTCGCGCAGACATAAGGCTATATATATGTGTCAACGGTCCCGTGCGAACGGGTAGATAGGGAATGCCGTGCGTTCCGGCTGGACTGAGGTCCGGGAACAAGTCGGTGGCTGCCCCCGCAACTGTAAGCGGCGAGCAACCGGTCCGTCCGCGCCACCCACCAGGGCGGAGCGGGTCACTGAACCAACCGGTTCGGGAAGACAGGGCCGGCGGCGTCGGAGCCGTGAGCCAGGAGACCTGCCGTTGTCGCGCTGACAATCGCCGCCGGGCGGGGTGCACCGGGGGTTGGAGTATGACGATGCCGATAACCGTACGCGGCCAACGCCGCAGCACGGGCGCCGTAACGCGCCTTGTTACGTCCCAGAACAGCCCTGTTACTTCCCATAACAGCCCTGTCGCCAGGGGCCTTTCATGACGATCGCGAGCAATCTGGGCTTTCCGCGCATCGGCCAGCGTCGCGAGCTAAAAACGGCGCTGGAGGCGTTCTGGGCGGGTAAACTCGATCAGCGTGGTCTTGATGACGTGGCTGGCGCGTTACGGGAGCGGCATTGGAAAACGCAAGCCGGCGCCGGTATCAATCACATCCCCTCCGGTGATTTCTGCCTCTACGACCATGTGCTCGCGACAGCCTGTATGCTGGGGGCGATCCCGGACGGGTATGGCTGGTCGGACGGCCCTGTTGGGACCGCAACGTTGTTTGCGCTCGCCCGCGGGTCGCGCGGAACTGAAGCGGAAGCCGCTGCAGGGATCAAGCCGGGTCAGCCCGCCCTTGAAATGACCAAGTGGTTCGACACGAATTACCACTACCTCGTGCCGCGCCTTGATGCCGGGCAAAAGTTTTCTCTCACATCAAACCCGATCCTGGCGCAGTTCGAAGAAGCGTCAGCCATTAACCTGCGTACCCGTCCGGTTCTCCTTGGCCCTATCAGCTTCCTGTTACTCGCCAAAATGACCGATGGCTCCGACCCGCTGGCCCTCCTCGATCGCCTGGTTCCAATTTACGGCAAGATCCTGGGCGCACTAAAGGCGGCAGGGGCGGCCTGGGTCCAGATCGATGAGCCGGTGCTGGCCCTCGATCTTTCGGAGCGCACCCGCCAGGCGTTTACGGAGGTTTACGGCGCTTTGAACGCGACGCCGGCACCGGAAATCTTGCTCACGAGCTATTTCGGGCCGTTGGGCGACAATTTGGCTACGGCTGCCAGCCTACCTGTGGCGGGCCTGCACGTAGATTTGGTCCGTGGCGGCGGGGAGCTTGATGCCGTGCTGCGAGCCATGCCCGAAGACCGCTGGCTATCATTAGGCATTGTGGACGGCCGTAATATTTGGCGTACCGATCTGCGGTCTGCCCTTGTTACCCTGCGTCAGGTAGCATCGGCCCGCGGTAAACGCCGCATAATGGTGGCACCATCTTGCAGCCTTTTGCACGTGCCGATCGATGTGACGCTAGAAACCAAGCTCGACCCGGACGTGCGGGGCTGGCTGGCCTTTGCGGTACAAAAGCTCGAGGAAGTCACGGTCCTGGCGCGCGGCTTGGACGAGGGTGATGACGCCATCGCGCCGCAGCTGGCAAAAAGCGACGACGCCGTACGCTCACGTGGATCGAGCCCGCGCGTACACCGGGCTGACGTAGCGGAGCGGCTGGCTGCTATTACGCCCGCCATGGAGCGACGGGCCACGCCGTATCAGGAACGTCGGGCGGCGCAGCAAGCCAAGCTTCAGCTACCGCTGTTCCCCACAACGACCATCGGTTCGTTCCCGCAGACAGGCCAGGTCCGGCAAAACCGCACCGCGCTCGCCCGTCACGAAATAACCGGCGAGACTTATGACCGGACCGTGGAGGGCTGGATTGGCGATGCCGTGCGCTGGCAGGAAGAAATCGGCTTGGACGTGCTCGTCCATGGCGAATTCGAGCGCAACGACATGGTGAAGTACTTTGGCGAGCAGTTGGAGGGCTACGGCTTCACACAGCACGGGTGGGTGCAGTCCTATGGCAGCCGTTGCGTGGCACCCCCGATAATCTGGGGGGATGTGTCCCGCCCGGCGCCGATGACGGTGCGCTGGTCGGCCTATGCCCAATCCCAGACAACGCGGCCGATGAAGGGCATGCTGACTGGGCCAGTGACTATGCTGCAGTGGTCGTTTGTCCGCGACGACATTCCCCGCGCCCAGGTCTGCTGCCAGCTCGCGCTCGCCATCCGGGACGAGGTGGCCGATCTGGAGGCGGCCGGCATCCCCGTCATTCAGGTGGATGAGCCTGCGTTCCGGGAAGGCCTGCCGCTGCGCCATGCGGATTGGGCCGCCTATCTTGGCTGGGCGGTCGCGTGCTTCCGGCTGTCCACGGCGTCGGTCCGGGATGAAACCAGCATTCACACCCACATGTGTTACGCCGAGTTTAACGACATCATCCAAGCCATCGGCGACATGGACGCTGATGTGATCTCGGTCGAGACGACGCGCAGCCGGATGGAGTTGCTGGATGCGTTTACCCCGCGGCAGGATGGAAGCAGTGGTTATCCGGCCGAGATCGGGCCGGGCGTGTGGGACATCCACAGCCAGCGAGTGCCCGATGCTACGGAGATGGTGCAGTTGCTGGGGCTGGCGCGACAGCGGCTTCAAGACTGGCAAATCTGGGTCAATCCCGACTGCGGACTGAAAACCCGGGGATGGGACGAAGTAAGGCCTGCACTCGAAAACTTGGTTGCCGCGGCGCGGCAGCTTCGGGAGCTAGCGAAGGTCGGCTGAAGGCCTGGCCGGGTGGACAGCGTTCTGTTCACCCGGCACGGCTGTCGGCGTGCTGTACTGATGAGACCTGTGCGCGGGTTGGTTGATAAGCATGAAGTGTTAGGACTTGCCCTGGTGTACGGGCTTCAACGTAGCGCTCAGCCGTTGTCCCGTTCATTTGGACGAGTGCCGTAAGCACGGTGGGTGGTCTTTGGGTATGGGATCACGCGGCAAGGGCCGCGAGCAGACCGAGGCTGCGCCGCAGATTGTAGGCGATGGCGGTTAGTTGGACCTGTAGGCGGGCCTTCGCCAGCCTTATCCAGCGCATCCGACGCATCCCGTAGGAGCGCTTGGCAGTGCCGAACACCTTCTCAATCCGGCAGCGGACCCGGCGGACCTCCGCGTTATGGGCCCGCAGCCGCTCTGCCGCCGCCCTACCAAATCCGCCCGTGTAAACCACGCGGGGCCTGCCACCCCTGGCGCGGATGATCCCCTCAGGCCGATCGCCCTGATAGGCACTGTCGCCAAACGTGTCGCCAGGCGCTTCCGGCAGAATGGCGCCGAGTTCGGACGCATCGTGCGCGTTTGCCGTGGTCACCTCGACGCCGCGGATGAGCCCGGCCTCCTGGTCGGTCGCGACATGCGCTTTGTAGCCGTGCACTGGCTTGCAGCGCCGATACCCACCCTCCGCAGTCATTCCAGCAGCGATGCTGCCGGAACCGTTGACCGCTCCGCCCAGCGCGCCTCGTCATCCTTGGGGCTCGCCGACGGGATCAGGTCGCGTCCACCAGCGTGCCTGTCCGCACTACCACGCCGCGTCCTGGCTATGACAATGGACTTTGGCCTGTGTTTCGGCGTGGAAAAGGGGCTCTGACTCACTCTCGGTGCAGATTCGCTGCCGGCAGGTCACGTTGTTACAACAAGGCGGGCACGAAGCAGGTCGAGGCGAGCGCGGCCATACATCTGTCGCTTGACCAGCTTGAGCTTGGTGATCTTTCCCTCTGTCTGCCCATTCGACCATGGTTCAGTCAGGGCGGCCCTGACTGCGGCGAGATCGGCGACGATCCCTTTCCCGAACGAGGCAAGCAGGCTGGCTCTGGCGTCGGTCACCCAACTGGCCAGCGCGTCTGTATCGCGGACCCTGAACATGCGATGGAACCGCTCCATCAGATTGCGTGCGGTCGCAAGTGTCGGCACACCCGTCTCGATCGCTGCCACCGTGACCGCGTCCGCTTTGGAGAGGTCGTCACGCCGCGTCGTCATGAGGCGGCTCAGCACGCGTGCAGGCGGCGTGCGCGAGAGCTCCACCCCTGCCGTCTCGTTGCGACGCTGCCGGGTGGCCCACTCCGTCACCACGCGTAGGCCACCTCTGAAACCGCTGGCGCACAGGCGGCGCCATAGCTCGGCCCCGTTGCGGCAGCCCGCCTCCCACTCGGCCCGGAGCATTGGCGTGTGCGGTTCCAGCATCCAGCTGCGACAACGGAACACGTCGCCATCCCCGCCGCGCAGCACGCTGCGAACCAGCTTGCGGCTGCGCCCGGTGCTGCGGGTGATCTCTTTGATCGATTTCCCCGACGCTGCCAACGCCTTAATGGCCCGGCTGCCGTCCTGCCGCCGCTGAAAACCGTCATACTGGATGCGCTCAGCGGACGTCAGCAACGCCGGGTCGATGATGGTGGAGCCGAGCACTTGGCGGATGGCCCGCATCGACTGACGCACGGCGTCGAGAAAGGCGGCGCTGGCATTCTCCATCAGGTGCCAGCGGTCGGCGACCTGGATCGCCTGTGGAGCGCCTCGCGATGCAGCGCGGCTATACTCGGCGCCGCGGTCCCGGGACACCACGGCGATCTCGCGATGGGCTGCCAGCCACGCCTCCACCGTTGCGGGCTCTCGATCCGGTAGCAGATCGATGATCCGGCGCCGCTCCAGATCGCACACCACCGTTCCGTATCGCTGACCCCGCTTCCAGGCGAAATCGTCGATGCCAAGGACGCGGACGGGCCCACCCGGGGCTTGTGCCCGCCGCCGCAACACCCGCAGCAGCGTGTCTCGGCTTACCGGCAGCATGAGGCGTTGCGCCAGGGCCGCAGCCGGACGGCCGCCCAATGCGATCCCAAGATGATGAACGATGCCCTCCAGCCTTGCCGTCCGCCTGGCGCCCCGAGGTGCCACGCTGTCGGCAAGTGGTTCGCCGAAAATCCGCCTTGGGCAGGTGAAGGTGGCGCATCGGAACCGCCGGACGTGGACCCGCAGGTAGACGGCGCGGCCAAGCGAGGGGAGATCCATCAGGACGCGGTCATAGCGGCTATGGACTTGGCTGGACCTTCGGCCACACTCAGGGCAGGCGGCGTCCAGCGCTGTTGGGCGGGCGATGATCAACAGACGGTCGGGCTCGGTGGTCA
>JANONC010000059.1:0-1573 GCA_031420655.1 Rhodospirillales bacterium
TGGCGTGCAACCGGGTCAGTTCCGCCTCCCCGGTCGCCACGGCCGCTTCCGCCTTACCGGAAAACGTCGAAGCCAACCCCTCGATCGCCTGCCGCTTCCAGGCCGCGATCATCGTCTGGTGAATACCGTGTTTGGAGGACAACTCCGCAAGCGTCAGCTCGCCCCTGATCGCCTCCAGCGCAACCTTCGCCTTGAACGCAGCCCCATAACGCTTCCGTGTCACCTTGCCCATAACGTCCCGTCTCTCGCTCAAGCGGGAATAGCTTATCACCGTGTCCGAAATCCCGGGGCCAGCTCTGTTCAACGCGGCCGTCGGAACCTCAACGGCCTGGAACGGACTTAACCTCGGAACAGCCAGCTAGACGGTTGGCAAATCAATCCAGCTCAAATGCCCGCCCTTGCCAGCCCCCGTGTCCATGAACACCGCCGTGCCGCCGCTCGCCCCCGTACGCCGGTACGGCCGCCCGTCGGTGCTGCGTTGGTCGTGGCCGCAATAGACCGTAAGGCCCGCGGGGATGCGGTCTACCCAGCGTAGGACGCGCTCGGGATAGCCGTCGGGCTGCATGCGGCCTGTGGTTTCGCCAAACAATGCGCGGGACAGCAGCGGATCGACCCGGCCTAGTGGCGGGGGCGGCGGTTCGGTCAGCATGGCCGGGTGGAAGCCGCCATGGACGAAGGCCATCGGGCCGGAAACCAGCCAGGCGGGCGCTTTGGTCACTTCGGCCAGCGCACGCTCCCGCAGAGGATCGTCCAGCTGCGATAGCGTCGCCTGTAGCGCTGCATCCGAACGCACCGCTTGCCCGGCCAGGGCGCGGCCGAGCTTACGGTCATGGTTGCCCAAGATGAATACGCCCCGGCCCTTGTCCAACAACTTGAACATGCACCGTAACACGCCCGCACTATCCGGGCCATGATCGCTCAGATCGCCCAACTGCACCACAAACCGGTCGGTCGCGACGGCGGCCGTGAAGGCGCGCAAATCGCCATGCACGTCACCGATTACCCGTAATGGTACGCCCGCCGGGATCATGCGGTGCGCATGGTCTTGAATGCATCGAGCGCCCGCTGCCGGGCGGCCGGCAAGTCCACCAGCGGCGCCGGATACGTCTTACCCAGCACCACGCCGGCCCCGGCCAAAGTTATCGCATCTGCCGCCCAGGGTTGGTGCAGGAACGCGTTGGGCAACCGTGCTAGCTCAGGCACCCAGCGCCGGACATATGCGCCAGCCGCGTCGAACTTTTCGCCCTGCGTTAACGGGTTGAACACGCGAAAGAACGGCGAGTTATCCGTCCCGCACCCGGCGATCCACTGCCAGGAGGCGCTGTTGCTGGCCAAATCCGCGTCGACGAGCATCTTCCAGAAGAACGCCGATCCCGCCTGCCACGGCAGCAGCAGCTGCTTGACGAGAAACGACGCCGTAATCATCCGCACCCGGTTGTGCATCCACCCCAGCGACCTGAGCTGCCGCATGCCCGCGTCCACGATCGGCACGCCCGTCTGCCCGTGGCGCCAGGCATGCAGCGCCGCGTCGTCGTCTCGCACCGGCAAGCGCGCGAACTCCGGGCGCAGCGGC
>JANONC010000060.1:0-2940 GCA_031420655.1 Rhodospirillales bacterium
CTGCACGCCTATCGCCCGCACCGGGTCGGCCTCGTGATGACAAGTTTGCCGGGCCTGAAGCCCAGCATACTGGACGGCACGGCGCAGGCGACGCGGGACCGGGTGCACGGCCTGGGTGGCACGCTGCTGCCGCCGGTGACGGTCGCGCATGACACGGCGGCCATTGCCGCGGCCCTCGGCGCAATGGGCAGCGGCGGACACGGGGACGCAGACATCCTGTTGATTGCGGGTGCCAGCGCCGTCGTGGACCGGCGCGACGTGGCACCGGCCGGCATCGTCGCCGCGGGCGGGGTGATCGAACATTTCGGCATGCCGGTCGATCCTGGGAACCTGATCTGCCTCGGCCGCATCGGCACCCGTCCGGCACTGGTCCTGCCCGGCTGCGCGCGCAGCCCGAAGCTGAATGGCATCGACTGGGTGCTGCAGCTGCTGTTTGCGGGCCTTCCGTGCGACGGCGCAACCGTGGCGCGCATGGGGGTGGGCGGGCTGCTGAAGGATGTGGGCCCGCGCCCGGCGCCACGGGCCGGTGTGCCGCCCGCGCGGCAAGGTGTGGCCGCCATCGTGCTCGCTGCCGGGCGAAGCTCACGCATGGCCCCGCACCACAAATTGCTGCTGCCCGATCGCGATGGCCGGCCCATGGTGGCGCGTGTCGTGGACCATGTGCTGGCCAGCGCCGCCCGGCCCGTAATTGTCGTAACCGGCCATCGCGCGGCCGAGGTGCAAGGGGCCCTAGCCGGGCGTGACGTGCAGTTCGTGCATGCGGAAGCGTTCGCCGACGGGCTGTCCGCCAGCCTTCGCGCCGGGCTTGCTGCCGTCCCGCCCGGGGCTGCGGCGCTGGTGTGCCTGGGGGACATGCCGCTGGTGACCGGGACCATGCTCGATACGTTGATCGACGCCTACGATCCGGCGGAGGGCCGCGCCATCGTGGCACCCGCGCATCAGGGCCGCATCGGCAACCCCGTCTTGTGGGGCCCGGCCTACCATGCCGAAATTGCAGCGCTCACGGGCGACGCGGGCGCACGCCGCTTGCTGGACCGTCATGCGGACGCGGTCATGACCATCGAGACCGGGTCGGACGCCGTGCTGCGTGACTTCGATACCGTCGAAAGCCTGACTACCATGGAAGTTCAGTAAGCTGACCCTACAAACCGTTGCCGCCCGCACCGCAGCGGGCGCGGCCCTGCGCGCCACCACGCCCCGCAGCAGCCATGGCCCCTGGAAGCCCGCGGCGAACCGGGCGGACCCGGTAGCAATCCTGGAAGCGCAGGGCCGGAGCCGTATCCAGGACCTGCTGCCGGTCCGCACCGCGCGTATGGCCGCCTCCGCCTTTGCGTTCCTGCGCGGGGCCGCCGCAGTCATGGCGGCCGACCTTGCCACCACACCCACGACCGGGCTGCTGGTGCAGGCCGCGGGCGATTGCCATTTGGCTAATTTCGGCACGTTCCGCTCGGCCGAGGGTGCGGCGGTGTTCGACCTCAACGATTTCGACGAGACACTCCCCGCGCCGTTCGAATGGGACCTGAAGCGGCTGTGCACCAGCCTCGTGCTGGCCGGGCGGGACGAGAAGCTGCCCGGTAAGGCCTGTCGCGCGCTGGCGCTGAACGCCGCCGCATCGTACCGCACCCACATGGCGATGCTGGCACCGGCACCGCCGCTGGAGCAATGGTCGACCCGCATCGACCTGCCGGAGGCAATTGCCGCCATCGCCGACCCCAAGCTGCGCGGCCGTGAAACCACCCGGCTCAGCAGTGCGCTGCGTGCGGCAGAGGGCACTTACGACCTGATCGTGCAGGTCAACGGCCAGTGGCGGTTCAAGATCAAGCCGCCCAACATGTGGCCATTGCCGGATGAGGACGGGTCGATCCGCGCGCTCTTTGTCCGCTACGCCGAAACCTTGCCCGTCGAGCGCCGGGCGCTGCTGGCCCGGTACGAGCTGGTGGACTTTGCATTCAAGGTCGTGGGCGTCGGCAGCGTCGGCACGTTCTGCGCCGTGGCCCTGTGTGTGAACGCGGACGGGCAAGCGCTCGTGCTGCAACTGAAACAAGCCGGACGATCGGTACTGGAGCCACACGTCATCCCCTCGGCTTATCCGCACCAGGGCGAACGCGTGGTGGCCGGGCAGCGCATCATGCAAGCCACGCCCGACCCGTTTCTGGGCTGGACCGCCGACCCGGCCGAAGCTCGATTTTTCTATGTACGCCAGCTCAAGGACCGAAGCCTGGCCGCGATCGGCACCGATTTGTCGGGCGCGTTGCCATTCTACGCTACGCTTTGCGGCCGCACCCTCGCCCGCGCCCACACCCGCTCCGGCGACCCGGCCAGCATCGCCGGCTATATGGGCACCAACGACACGCTGGATAACGCGCTGGCCGAGTTCGCCGTGGCCTATGCGGACCAGAGCGAAGCGGACTGGCAGGCGCTGCTCGCGGCAGTCAAAGCCGGGCGAATGGTGGCGGGAGGTCTGGACACAAACCATACCGGAACCAAGGCCGATCCTATCCTTTCGCCAACGCCATCACCGCGCTTATAAGTGCCACGTGGCTAAACGCCTGCGGGAAGTTGCCCGTCATACGGCGGGCGGCCGGGTCGTATTCTTCCGACATCAGGCCCACGTCGTTTTGTAAGGCCAGGAGCCGTTCCAGCAGCGCCTTTGCATCGGTGCGCCGCCCGGTTTTGTGCCACGCGGTGGCGAGCCAAAAGCTGCACGCCAGAAACGCGCCCTCGCCCGGCGGTAGACCGTCGGCGCCCTGTTCCGACTGGTAGCGCATCACGAAGCCGCCCTGCATCAGTTCGCGCTCCACCGCCTCGATCGTACCCAGCACACGCGGGTCGTCATAAGGAAGAAACTTCACGACCGGGATTAGTAGCGCCGTCGCGTCCAGGCCGGGCTTGCCGAAGACTTGGGTAAAGCTGTTCTGCTTTGCGTCGAATGCGTTGTGG
>JANONC010000061.1:0-10219 GCA_031420655.1 Rhodospirillales bacterium
CGGGAGTTGGCACGCTGTCTTTCTGATTGCGGCGGCTCTCAATATCGTGGCGGCTTTGCTGGCTTTGCTGGCGCTCAAGCCCATGCGTGCCCGCGCCGCCCGGGCCGCGGTTCCGGTTGCACTCGCGGCAGAGTGAGCCGGCCTACAAAAAGTAGCTTGTAAAGCGACAGGTGCAGCAACATATTGTGCAGCGCAGCAGAGGCGGTTCGCCGCGCTGTTTGCAGGACGTTTCCTCCCTAAACTTGGCGGTACCTTCGGGTGCCGCCTTTTTTTTTCGCGCATGGCACACAGGCCCGCGCTCTGGCATGACAGCCCGATGAAAGCGACTGACCGTGCCGCGCCGTGGGCGGCCTTGTTCGCAGCCCTCATCTCGTTTGGCTTGCGTCTGCACCACAACCCGTTCCATCCAACCAGCAACAGCACGGGCTGGTGGCTTTGGACCGATCAGGGCTTGTATCTCCGCGCCGCGCAGGCGTGGTCTGCGGGAGTGCTCGACGGGTCGGAGCATTGGTATTTCCCGGGCTACGCGCTGCTCGCCGCTCCGTTCGTCCGCCTATTGCCGCAAGACCCGTTCGTGCCGGTCGACGCACTATGCCTTGCCGCCGCAACCATGGCCTTCTGTGCCCTTGCCAAGCGGCTCACCGGGCGGCCGGGCGGGGCTACCCTTGGAGCGATCGTTTGGGTCGTAACGGTTGCCGTACCGCCGCTCACGATGCGCATGTGGGTCGAACCCTGGACGACCACGCCCACGGCGGCGCTGACGCTGCTCTGCTTGTGGCTGCTTGTCCGTCTCATCGACCGGCCCAGCGCGCGGGACGCGGCGTTGCTCGGCTTGGCTGCATCGGCGGTTTTACTATTCCGCCCTGCCGACGCCGCAATTCTGCTCGCGGGGGCAGGCGCGGTGGCGGGCGCGGTCACGATCGTCCGGCGGGACTGGCGGAGCGCTCTGGCCGGTTTGGCCGGGGCCGGGGCTGGTTTCGCCATGTTCGCGGTCCTGTACATTACCCTGTATGGGCTCAATCAAAGCCCTTACCTCGCCGCGTCGGCCGAGGTTGGGTTCGAGTGGCGGTTACTCTGGCTCCGCTGGGTCACCCTAGTGATCGACCCAGCACCGCTCGTGCCCAACGAGATCGGGTTGGCCCGGGCGTTCTGGTGGGTGCTGCCGGGCACGATCGGGCTGGCGGCCTGCCTCACGGTCACACGCGGCACGGCCTGGCTGCGGCACGCGGCCGTCATCGGCATTCTGACGGGCCACACACTTCTCTATCTATCCTACCGTGATCTGCACCCCCAAGGGCTGATCCGCTATGGCAACGTGCACTACTTCAAGTGGGTGCTGCCGGTGCTTGGGCTCTATGCCGCTTGGCTGGTGCTGGTGCCGGTGTGGGGCCGGGCGCGCCGGCTCGGCTGGAGTGCGGCGGCGGCGGCGGCACTCCTATTTTGCTGGCGGGCGGAGTTCGCGCCGGACGGCCGGGTCGCGACCATCGTGGGGCCGCATACGGTGTTCTTACCAGACGGGTTCGGCCCGCTCGATCAAGCCGTCCGGATCATGGCCCAGGGCAGTTTCGAGCAAATTTACCTCAGCGAATATGCCTTGGACGTGGGCGGAGTCCGCGTGCCAAACGGCCCGTATGTGAAGGCGGAGCCCATTCCTGGCGGCTTTCTGCTCGTAGCGCTGCGGCCCCTGCCGTCCGGCCCAGCCGCGGTGCAGTTCCCGGACGATGTCATGCTCGACGTAAGCCGACCGCCGGCGGTTGGCCGTCAGCGGATCGTGTTCGAAATCCCGCTGCACGGTGGTTGGCCCAGCCGCGCTGCCAAGCGCCTCAGCACATGGGTCGCTAGCCGGTGATGGCGTCCCGTATCCGCGATGGCCTAATCAGGGCGGCGGAACCGCCTGCGCCAAGCTGGCCCGCGCTCCATGCCACGCGCCCATGCGTGCCGCAGGCCGGGCATACGGCTGTCCAGCCGGAGTGCACCGTGCCGCATGCCTCGCATTGCCACACTGGATCGGGCTCTGCATTGGCCGTGGCGCGCATCGCCTCCTGCGCCTCGACCGCGTGGCCGTCGCGCTCGGCAATGTCGGCCATCAACACGAACAGCCGCCGCTGATTGAGCCCGGCCGCCCGGGCGGCTTCCACGGCGCGCCGCGCCTCACCGGTCAGGCCGGCATCCAGCGCAGCATGGGCCACCATCAGAGCGCTTTCGGGGTGGCCCGGATTGGCCGTCGCCAGTTGCCGCGCCATGGCCACACGCTTCAACCGGTCGGGCTGCACCGACAACGCCAGTGCGGCCAAGTCCGGATGCGGCTGCCGTGCCCAGGCCCGGGCGATGACGGCCTGCGCCGCCTTTTCCCGCCCCGCCTGACGCAGACGGGTGGCGTAAGCGATCGCGGCCGGCGGCAGGGCCGGATCGGCGTCGAACGCTTGCTTGGCAAGCTTGATCGCGGCGGCCGGGTTGGGCTCTGCATCAGCCGCCGCAATCGCGAGCGCAGCCCGGCCCTCCGCCCCGCTCAATTGCAGCGCATCGCGGTACTGCCCGGTCCGCACCGCCAAAAGCTGCCGCTCCTGCTTGATCCAGGCTGCACCCGGATAAGCCTTTTCCGCCTCCAGCGCCGCCACCTGCGCCGTGGACCAATCCTGCTGGCCAGACGCGATCTGCATCAGGCCCCGCTGACCCAAGAAGGCACCGCCCTTAAGGGCCGCGAGCTGCTTGAACACTTCCGCGGCCTGCACGTCGTCGCCCGCCTGGCGATGCGCTTGCCCGGCCAGCAGCAGCGTAAGCGGGGTTGAACCCAGCAGCTTGCGGCTCCGTTCCGCTTGACGGCGGGCGGCGGCCGGGTCGTTGGCAGCCAGTGCCACGAGCGTCCGTGTCACGGCCTGCTCGCCACTCGCGCGGCGGACGCGGCGGTTTACGCGGGCAATGCGCCGGGGTGCCGCAAACAGCTTGGTGATGAGCCGGATCAGCGCATAGAGCAGCAGGAACAGCACCGTCAGCAGCGTCAGCGCGACCGGGGCCGAGGCGTCGACGCTGATGTTGCCAATCGTCGCCGACACCTGGCCCGGCAGGCCCGCAACCCACCACGCACCAGCGGTGGCCAGCGCCGCCAGCAGGACGAAGAGAATAACGTTCAGCATCAGCCGCGCGCCATCTGCGACAGCGCCATCCGCGCATCGAGCAGGCTCTGTGCCTGACCGATCCACCCGTCCATCGCCGTACGTGGCGGCCCGGACAGGCCCTGCAACATGGCCAGCGCCGCAGGGAGGTCGTTACCGTCCAATGCGCGGCGGGCCCGGGCCAGGACGCCCGTGACCGGGTCACCGACCAGCACGCGATCGCCCTCGCGCACCGACACCGATTGCTGCGCCCGGCTCAGCAGCCGGTCGATGAACGACTGCCCGCCCCCGGTATCTGGTACGCTCGCCTTCGCAGCCGCCTTCGCTGCCGGTTCGAATGACTGCTTCAGCGCGAACTCGGTCGGCGGGGCCACGTCGGCGAAGCGGGCCAGTGCGGGCGGGGCACCGGCGATCGGCCCGAGCTTCTGCCCGCTTTCCAGCGCCGCACCGGCCGCTTGCACAACGGCCAGCTTACGCGACGTGTCGGTCAGCGCGCCCACCTTGGCGTCCACCTGCGCCCCCAGCTGCGTCCCGAGCTGGCTGAGCCGCGTCGCGGTCGCCGCTTCCGTCGCGGCCAGCTTGGTCGTGATGGCAGTATCGATCGTGGCGCCGACCTGGCCGATCTTGCCTTCTACCTGGGCCACCCCCTGTTCGGCACCGGCTAAGCGCCTGTCCAGCGCGGCCAGCCTACCCGCGAGGTCGGCGGCCGCGCCGTCGATGCGCGCCGCGAGCGGGGTCGGGTCGAAGGGTGCAAGCGTCGGGCGTTGCTCGACGCCGGCGAGGCGGGCTTCTAGCGCGGCCAACTGCTTTTGCACGCCAGCCAGCTCCACGATGGGCCGCTGCTCGAGCGCGGCCGTCCGGCTCGTGAGCGCGTCGATCTTACTGGCCGTATCCTCGCCCGCATGGCCGCCGGGCGGGTTGCGCCACAGGTAGTACCCGGCCGCGAGCAGCACGACCAACCCGAGCACGTACAGAACAGGCAGCGCGCTCGTCTTGGCTGCAACCGGCTCAACCCGCGCGCGCTCGGGCCGGTCGGCAGGGAAGAGCGGTGGCGGCGTCACGGGTGGGGGCGTCACGGGTGAAGGGGGAACAGGGGTGGCCGGATCGGGATCGGTCATAGCAACGCCAATACTTGTTCGAGGACGGGCTTAGCCGACACGCGCACGCTACGCCAGGGCAAGCATGAAAGGGCGGTCGCGGTGGGCGTACCAATGGCCAGAGCGTCGACCACGGCCAATCGGGGTGCCAGCGCCGGCGGCAGCAAGCGAACGAAGGTCTCCGCCGTCAGTGTCGATAGGAACAGCGCGGCCACCAGCCACCCCTCGGCCAGGGCTGTCCCGCCCGCCGGTGGAAACGCGGCCACGGGTTGCGCCGCATACGCGACCCGGCGATGCACGCGGAACCCCGCCGCGCGCAGGGCCGCCGCCAGCGCTGCCCCCTGCCCGGCCCCGGCGGGCAACAGCAACGTGGCGCCAGGCGCACACCGGGCGCAGGCCAGCGCCAGCAGCGCCGCCGCATCGCCATCGGCACTGTGAATGTCTGAAAACCCCGCTGCCACCGCGCGCGCCGCCGTCCGGTCCCCCACCGCCAGCAGGGGCGTGCGGTGCCACCCGGGCCCGAGTGCTGCGAGCGCATTGCCGCTGGTGACCAGCACCGCATCGCAGGGCCCGACCGCACGCAGTGCTCGCGGCTCGATGGTAATGAGGGGTGCCAGTACCGGCGCCCAGCCCCGCGCCACAAGCAGGCTCGCCGTCTGCACCGCATCGGGCGACGGCCGGGTAACCAGGACGCCGTTAGCTGCCAAAGATGTCCGGCGGTGAGTCTGCGCGCAGGCTGGCCCCAAGCTCTGCCCCCATGCGCGCCGCGTCCGCCGCCGGCCCCTGCATTGTGCGTTTGAGTAGGAACGTGCCATCCGCCCGCGCCACCAGCCCGGTTAGATGCAGCGCGCCGCCGGGCAGCAGCCGGGCATAGCCGCCGATGGGCGTGAGGCACGAGCCATCCAAGGACGCCAGCAACGCCCGTTCGGCCGTCGACACGGCCCGCGCCTCCGGATCCTCGATCCTGGCCAGCAAGTCATGCAGGCCCGTATCGTCGGACCGGGTTGTGATGCCGACAATGCCTTGCCCGGCCGAGGGGACCATCAGCGCCGGGTCGAGCGGGACGAGCCGGGCGTCCTGCTCCAACCCCAGCCGCCGCAGGCCGGCCAGCGCCAGCAGCGACGCGTCGCATTCGCCGCGCGCGACCTTTGCCAAACGGGGCTGCACGTTGCCACGCAGCAGCGCCATGCGCAGGTCGGGCCGGGCATGCAGCAATTGCGCCTGTCGCCGCAGTGAATTGGTGCCGATTATTGCGCCCGGCGGCAGCGCTTCCAGCGGGTACCGCCCGGCCTCGCCACACCGGGGGCCCAGCACCAGCACGTCACGCGCGTCTTCCCGCTTCAGCGTACAGGCCAGCACGATACCGGGCGGCAACTCGGTTTCGAGGTCCTTGAGGCTGTGCACGGCGAAATCGATGCGGCGGTCGAGCAGCGCCTCGTGGATTTCCTTGCTAAACAGACCCTTGCCGCCAATGTCGGACAGCCGCCGGTCCTGCACCTGGTCGCCGGTCGTGCGGATCACATGCTGCTGGAACACCTGGTCGTACACCACGCCGGGTGCCAGCACCGGGCAGAACCGGCCCAGCAGCGACAGGAACATCCGCGTCTGCGTCAGCGCCAGCGGCGAGCCGCGTGTGCCGACCCGCAATGGCAGCGTCCGGGTGTGGTGCTGTGTGCGTACGAAGTTCTGCTCCAGGTGCGCAGCCAGCGCGGGGTGTGCGTCGGGCATCAAGACGTCCTATGAGGTCGTGCAACGGAAAGAAAGGCCAAAACCGGTGGCGATTGCGCCTTTTGCACAGCGCGTACTTGGTATCGAATCGTCGTGCGACGAGACGGCGGCGGCCATCTTGGATGCGCACGGGACCGTCCTGGCCGAGGCGTTGCTGAGCCAGGACGAGCACCGGGCATTCGGCGGCGTCGTGCCAGAGATTGCCGCCCGTGCGCACCTGCAGGCCCTGCCGGGGTTGGTGACGCGCGTGATGGCGCAGGCCGGGCTGGGGTTTCGTGACCTGGGCGGCGTGGGCGCCAGCTGCGGGCCGGGGCTGATTGGCGGGCTGATCGTGGGCGCGGGCATGGCCAAGGGCATTGCGATCGGCGCAGGGCTCCCGTTCGTTGCCGTCAACCATTTGGAGGCGCACGCCCTCACGCCCCGGCTGCCGATGCTAGGCGGGGCAGCTTTCCCGTATCTGCTGCTGCTTCTTTCGGGCGGGCATTGCCAATGCGTCGCCGTGGACGGCGTGGGCCAATACCGGCGGCTGGGCGGCACGATCGACGACGCGGTGGGCGAGGCGTTCGACAAGGTCGGCAAATTGCTCGGCCTACCCTGGCCCGGCGGCCCGGCGCTAGAGCGGCTGGCGGCCACCTATGCCGGGCCGGACACCGAGCCGCTGCCCCGGCCCATGCTGGGGCGGCCCGGCTGCGACTTCAGTTTCTCGGGCCTAAAAACCGCCGTGGCGCAGCGTGTGGCGCGTGGGGCGGACCGGGTGGCGCTGGCAGCGTCGTTTCAGGCGGCGGTGGTGGACGTGATGGCCGACAGGGCGGCCCACGCGCTGGACGCCATGTCCGGCGTGAAGCTCATGGTGGTCGCGGGCGGCGTTGCGGCGAACGGACCCATTCGCACCCGGCTGACGGCGCTGGCGGCCACGCGCGGCGTGCGCTTCCTGGCCCCGCCGCTGCGTTTGTGTACGGACAACGCGACCATGGTGGCCTGGGCGACACTGGAACGGCTGCGCCTTGGCCTGCACGATACCCTGGACTTCGCGCCCCGGCCCCGCTGGCCGCTGGCCGAGCTGGCCGCTTGAACTACCGACACGCCTTTCACGCCGGCAATGCGTCCGACTGCATGAAACATGCGCTCCTGGTGTGGATCATGCAGGCGCTTTTGCAAAAGCCCGCCCCCGTCTTCGTACTCGACACGCATGCCGGGCTGGGCCGCTACGACCTGCTCGCTGGCCCGGCGACCCGCACCGGCGAATGGCAGTCCGGCATCGGCCGCCTGCTGCAGGATCCGCCCGCGGCGCTCGCGGACTACACGGCGCTGGTCGGGCGGCTGGGGCTCTATCCCGGGTCCCCCGCGTTGGTGCGGGCGCTGCTGCGCGAGCGGGACCGGCTCGTGTGTTGCGAGCTGCATCCGGAGGACTGCGCCGTCCTGCGGCGCTGGGCCAGTCATGCTGGGCAGGTCGGCGTCCATCTGCGGGACGGGTACGAGGCGCTGGGTGGGCTGCTGCCGCCCCGGCCGTTTGCGCGCGGCCTCGTGCTGATCGACCCGCCATACGAAGCACCCGGCGAGTTCGCGCGCGTGCAGCAGGCCCTGCTGACGGCCGCCGCCCGCTGGCCGCAGGGCGTGCTGGCTGCGTGGTACCCCATTAAGCACCGCAGCCCCGTTACGACGTTCCACGAAGGCCTGCGCATGGCACATCTGACGGATGTCGTGGCCGCCGAGCTACACTGGCGCGAACCGACGGACCCGCAACGCCTGAACGGTTGCGGCCTGGTGGTCCGCAACGCCCCCTACGGTTTCCTGGACGCCGCCGGGCCGATCCTGGAGGCGCTGCTCAGTCGGTTGGGCAACCGCGAACACGGGGAGGGCACGGCCCTGCTGCGCCTGACCGATGAGTAGGATCGCGGTCGTGGGCGCCGGCGCGTGGGGCACCGCACTGGCCGTGCACGCGGCCCGCGCCGGGCATGAAGTGGTGCTGTGGGCGCGTAATCCCAGTTTTGCCACCACCCGCATTAGCCCGCGCCTGCCACAAGTGAAACTGCCCGGTGCTGTGCACGTGACCGGCACACTACCCGGCGCCGCCGACGCGGTGCTGCTGGCCATGCCCACGCAGCATATGCGGTCCGTGCTCACCGGCTGGTGCCCGGGCGGCCCGGCCGTTTTGTGCATGAAGGGGCTGGAAACCGGCACGTTGCTGCTGCCGGCCGAGCTGCTGGCTACCCTTCACCCCGGAGTGGCCGCCTGTATCCTGACCGGCCCAAATTTCGCGCATGAGGTCGCAGCCGGCCTGCCCGCCGCCGCCGTGGTGGCCGGGGCCGGGCGAGAAGCCGTCATGCATTTGCTTGCCACGCCCACGCTGCGTTTATACGGCAACGACGACCCTGTCGGCGCACAGCTGGGCGGGGCAGCCAAGAACGTCATCGCGATCGCGGCCGGAATCGTGATGGGCCGCGGCCTGGGTGAGAACGCGCGCGCGGCGCTGATCACCCGTGGGTTGGCCGAGCTGGCGCGGCTGGTGGTGACGCTTGGCGGCCGGGCGGAGACGGTGGCGGGGCTGTCGGGCCTCGGCGACCTGCTGCTGACCTGCACCGGGGGTGCCAGCCGAAACTACACCTACGGGCTGGCACTGGGCGCCGGGCAGGTGCCAGGCGGTGCCGGCGTGGTGGAAGGCGTGGCGACCGCCCCGGCCCTTGTGGCGCGTGCGGCCGGCACTGACCTGCCTGTGTGCGCCGCCGTCGCCGCGTTGCTGACCGGGTCAATCACCGTGGACGACGCCATCGCCGCCCTGCTCAGCCGGCCAAGGCGAGACGAGTAGGTGCTCCGCGGCATCGCGACCGTCGGCGGCTGGACCATGCTCAGCCGGCTGCTGGGCTTTCTGCGCGACGTTCTGATTGCGCAACTGGCCGGCGCGGGCCCGGTGGCGGACGCGTTCTTCGTGGCATTGCGGGTGCCCAACCTGTTTCGCCGCTTATTTGGCGAGGGCGCGTTCAACGCCGCCTTCGTGCCCGAATTCAGCGGGGTGCTGGCCACCGAAGGCGCCCCGGCCGCCCGGCAGTTCGCACAGGAAACCATCGCTGTCCTGTCGTTCTGGCTGCTGGCCCTCACGATCGTGGGGGAGGTGTTCATGCCCCAGATCATGGGCGTGATCGCGTCGGGCTTTGAGCCCTCGAAGCTCGCGCTGACCGTGACGCTGGCGCGGATCATGTTCCCCTACGTGATCCTGATTTGCCTGACGGCGCTGCTATCGGGTGTGCTGAACGGGCTGGACCGGTTTGCAGCGGCTGCGGCGGCCCCGGTGGTGTTCAACACCGTGTCGATTGCGTGCATGTTCGCCCTCACGCCCTTGGTGCCGACGGTCGGGCACGCGCTGGCCTGGGGGGTCACCGGCTCCGGCGTGTTGCAGTTGGCATTGCTGGTGTGGTCGGTGTCGCGCGCGGGCATGCCGATGCGCATCCCGCGGCCGCGCATGACACCCCGGATGCGCCAACTGTTACGGCGGATGGTGCCGGGGCTGCTGGGTGCCGGGGTGACGCAGCTGAACCTGACCGTCGACATCCTGATCCAGTCGTGGCTGCCACCGGGCTCGGCGTCGGTTCTCTATTATGCGGACCGGGTGAACCAGTTGCCGCTGGGCGTGATCGGCACTGCGGTCGGCACCGCGCTGCTGCCGTTGCTGTCGCGCCAAGCCCGCACCGGGGAGCACGCGGCGGCGCGGGAAACGCTGAGCCGGGCGCTGGAGATTACGATGGCAGTCACCCTGCCGGCCGCACTGGCGCTGGGCGTAGTGGGCCAGCCGATCATGGCTGTGCTGTTCGGCCGCGGCGCGTTCGATGCGCAGGCGGCGCTGCTGTCGTCGCAATCCCTCGCCGCCTACGCTATCGGGTTGCCGGCGTTCGTGGTGCTCAAGGTGCTTGTGCCGGCGTTCTTTGCCCACGGCGACACCAGCACGCCGGTCCGGGTGGGGTTGGTCGCGATCGGGCTGAACCTGACGCTGAACGTGGCCTTCATGGTGCCGCTGCAGCACATGGGCCCGGCGCTGGCGACCAGCCTGTCCGCCATCTTCAACGTCGTCGTGCTGGGCATAATACTGTCGCGAAAGGGTCGCCTGTCGTTCGACGCGCAGTTGCGCCGCCGGGTTCCGCGCATGGCATTGGCGGCGCTGGCGATGGCGGGCGCGCTGGTGTGGGCGGAGCGTCCCTTGTTCGCGCTGCTCGGCGGCGGGCTGGGCCGCTGGGCGGCGCTGACGTTGCTGGTCGGGGGCGGGCTGGCGGTTTATGGCGCGTTTGCGCA
>JANONC010000062.1:0-2815 GCA_031420655.1 Rhodospirillales bacterium
GTTGCGCGCCATACGATCCGCACGGCGAAAATCGCCAATAGTGCCAGGCCGAGTGCGATATGGACCGAGCGGGCGTCCACCCGCAGCGGGCCGCGCGGAAACCAGTCTATCGCGTGGGCACCCAGCCATTGGCTGATTACCAGCCCAGCCGTAAGCCAATGCAGCCATATCGTACGCCCATCATAGCGCGGGGCGTCGGTCACGGATTGCACTAGCCGCTACCGATTAGGATACCAGCCGCAAGGACCAATGCGCCGCCCAGCATGACCTTGGCCGCGGCGCTGACGGGGGGGGTGTCCATGTATTTCCACTGGATCCAGGCAATCACCAGCAATTCCAGTACCGTGACGGCCCCGGCCACAGCCGTTGCGGTCCAGAAGCTATCGATCAGGAACGGCAGCGTGTGGCCGATGCCGCCCGCGATGGTCATCAGCCCGCACACCAGCCCGCGCAGATAAGGCGTGCCGCGGCCGGACAGCTTGCCGTCGTCGGCCAAGGCTTCCGCAAAGCCCATCGAGACGCCGGCGCCGACCGACGCTGCCATGCCGACCAGGAAGGCGTTCCAAGAGCTGTGCGTCGCAAACGCCGCCGCAAACACCGGTGCCAGGGTGGACACAGAGCCGTCCATGAGGCCGACCAGGCCGGGCTGCACGATCTGCAGCACGAAGCGGCGGCGGGCGTCGTCGTCCTCCTTGACCCGGCCCTCGGTCGGAGGAGTGGATTCGTCCATCTCATCGGCCGTCTGCTCGTGGGCTGCTTCCGACACGGCAAGGTCGCCGAGCACGTTGCGAATAGTCACGTCCAGGGTGCGGCTGGCGGCCTGGTGGTAAAAGCGGCTGGCGTTGGCCTCCATCTGCCGGGCCTGGCGGCGCATCCCTTCGGGACCTTGCAGCTTCGCCAGGACCGACGGCTTCTCCTGCAGCAGGCCGCGCACGTCGGCAGCCTCGATCTTCGGGATGGTTTCGCCGAACTTGGACTTGAACAGCTCAACAAGCTGGCGGCGGTGGCCGGCCTCTTCGCGCGCCATCTCTGTGAACATGCGCGCAGTGTCGGGGTAGTCGGCACGCAGGGCCTCAGCGAATTCGGTGTAGGCGCGGCTGGCCTGCTCCTCGTTGCTGATGGCCAGTGCCAGGATCTCGGCGTCGGTCAGGTCTTCGATATGGCGGCCGCGCCGCGTCCAGGCGCCGGCTTTCTGCCCGGCCTTCTGGGTCGTTTCGCTCATGGGTGGTCCTTTCAGGACGGTCACTTACATCTTGGGTCCGGCGTTGCCACTGTAAACGGCCAGGCAAATAGATCGTGTCCTGGCCGACAGACCGCCTCAGCTCAATGCGAGCTGCACGATACGGAACAGCACCATTCCCACTGCGACCAAGAGGTAGCCGCGCAGCACTATCATCCATAGCCGGGTGGCGCCGGTGATGCGGTTTGGCGCCAGTTGCGTCAGCGGCGGCATCCGCCAGCCCGGCCGCAGCGCCCGGTCCAGCACAGGCTCCGCCACCACTGCGTTCTTGCCGAACAGGAGCGTGGCCCCGGCCACGACCAGCGCCGCCGCACCGCCGCCGCCCAGGATGGCCAGGATCGTCTCACCTGTAATGTCCGGGTAGAGCACGGAGGCGGTCAGCACGACCGACAGCAGAACCAGAATCGCGATCACTGCCCCGGTGAACAGGTTGGTCCAACGCCCGTTGACCCAAGGCCCCAGCACCTGGCGGTCGTTGCAAAGCAGCAAGAGAAACACCGTAGCCGACGGCAGTAGCACGCCGGCGAGCGTCTGCACGCCCATGGTGATCAGGCCGAGCGGCACCCCTGGGATCAGCACCAGGACGGCCGCCGCCGCGATCAGCCCAGAGTACACCAGGTAGAACCCCTTCGCGTCCGTCGCCTTGCGATGCAGCGAGTGCTTGAGCGCCAGCACGTCGCCGAGCGCGTAGGCGGTGGCCAGCGACACCGCGGACGCGCCGATGATGCTGGCGTCGATCAGGGCGATGGCGAACAGCGTGCCCGGCACGGCGCCCGCATATTTCTCCAGCCCCGCCGCGACCCCGCCGGCGTCGGTAAAGTTGCCGGCCTCCGGCTGCCCGGCGAAGGTCGCGGCAGCGAACGCCATCATCGCAACCGCGCCGACGATGATGATCAAGATGCCGATCCAGAGATCCATCTTCTCGTACGCCATGAACCGCGGCGTGATGCGCTTATCAATGACGTAACTCTGCTGGAAGAACAGCTGCCATGGCGCCACCGTGGTGCCGACGATGGCGATGATCAGCAGCAGCACGTCCGACAGCTTGCCGTCGGCCGGAAGCTGCGGCATCACGAAGTCGCGCGCGACCTGGCCCAGCGGCGGATGTATGGCCAGGAACACCGGCACAAGCAGCAGGCTGCCGAAGCACAGCGCAATCGCGAACCGCTCGAACCGCCGGAAGTCGCCAGTAGCCGCGGCGCCCATTGTCAGGGCCGCCGCCGCCAGCACGCCCCACAGCTTGGGCAGGCCGAGGTAGTCGAGGCCGAGGCTGACGCCGATAAACTCGGTGACGATGGTCAGGCCGTTCAGGATGAACAGATCCACAACACTGAACGCGCCCCAGAACTTGCCAAAACGTTCCAGGATCAGCCGGGCATGTCCGACGCCGGCCACCGCGCCTAGGCGCAGCACCATCTCCTGGTTCACGTACAGCACGGGCACTAGTAGCAGCAGCGTCCATAGCAGCGACGTACCGTAATTCTGCCCGGCCTGGGTGTAGGTGCCGAACGCGCCGGCGTCGTTATCGCCGACCATGACGATCAGGCCGGGGCCGACGATGGCGGCCAGGGTCTT
>JANONC010000063.1:0-2701 GCA_031420655.1 Rhodospirillales bacterium
CGGCGCCCTGTGCGGCTTGGCTCGCCTGGGCGGCATGCAGGCGGGGCAGCGCGGCCTCCGTGGCGGCCCGGGCAGCCGCCAGCTCGGCGGCTTCGGCACGCAGGGCGGCAGCCTCAGCCTCCAAGTGCCGGGCCAGGCCGCGCAGGACCATGAGGCCCAGGATTGCCCGGTCGGGCGGCGCAGGCACGGCCAGCAGCGTCTCGGCGGGATACAACGCCAGACGTTCCATCAAAGGTAGCAGCGGGGCCAGGGCTGCGGAATGCCCTGACAAGCGGCGCCCGGCCTCATGCTCACGAGCCGCCAGGCCCTCCACCGTCCCGGTCAGCGCTGCCGCCTCCGTCTCGGTGGCGCGCAGGGCGGCCGCCGCGGCGATGCGCGCCTCGACCAGCCGGCGCTCGTCATCCGGGGCGGCAGCCAGCAGCGGCACCGCCAGCAGCAAGGCCCCAAGGGCCTGCTCAAGTGCCTTGCGGGTCGGTCCGGCGGGGGTCTTGCACGCCGGGTGCGTCAGGCCCTCGCCCCGATGAACCATGTCAGGGCGGCGGACCTTCCTGCCCGGCACGCGAAACCCCTCGCCGGCCCTCAACCGCCAAGCACTCGAATCGGCTCTAAGCCGGCGCGGCACGGCGCAGCAGGGAGTGCCCCGTCATCTCCGGCGGCTGCGCCACACCCATCAATGCAAGCAAAGTCGGCGCCAGGTCGGCCAGGCATCCATCATTCAGTCCCGCATCTATGCTGCGGGGGGCCTGCAGTATGACAGGCACGGGGTTGGTGGTGTGCGCGGTGTGCGGGCCGCCGGTGGCCGGGTCTCGCATCAGCTCGCAATTGCCATGGTCGGCGGTGGCCAGCAGGGCGCCGCCGGCGGCCTGGACGGCGTCGGCGATGCGGCCCAGCCCGGCATCGACCGCCTCCACCGCCTTCACCGCCGCGGCCAGGCTGCCGGTGTGGCCGACCATGTCGGCGTTGGCGAAGTTCAGGATGACCAGGTCGTAATTGCCGCCCTCGATGGCCTCCACCGCACGGTCCGTCAGCTCCGGCGCGGACATCTCCGGTTGCAGGTCGTAGGTGGCGACCTTGGGGGAGGCCACCATGATCCGGTCCTCCCCAGGAAACGCTGCCTCCCGCCCGCCGTTCAGGAAATAGGTGACATGCGGATACTTCTCCGTCTCCGCCATACGCAATTGGCGCAGCCCGGCGGCGGATACGACCTCGCCGAGCAAGTGGCCCATGTGCTGTGGCGCGAACACCGCCTGCATGTATGGCGCCAGCGCGTCGCTGTAGCGGGTCAGGCCCACCGCCGCGGCGACATTCACCCGGCGCGGACGGGCAAAGACGGTGAACGCCGGGTCGAGCAGTGCGCCCAGCAGCTCCCGCACCCGGTCCGCGCGGAAGTTGAAGCACAGTATGGCGTCGCCATCCTCCATGCCGTCGTAGTCACCGATGCACGCCGGCACCACGAACTCGTCCGTCACGCCCTTGCCGTAGGCGTCATCCATGGCGCTGGCCGCGTCGGCAAAGCTTGGGCCGCGGCCCTCGGCGACGGCGAGATACGCCTTCTCCACACGGTCCCACCGGGTATCGCGGTCCATGGCATAGTAGCGGCCCGACACGGTGGCGACGCGGGCGCCGGGGGGCAGTGCGGATTGCAGCCGGGCCAGGTCGTTCGCACCCGACTGCGGCGCGGTGTCGCGCCCATCGGTGAATGCGTGCAGCCGCACCGGGATGCGCGCGTCGGCCAGGATGCGCGCAAGTGCCAAGGCGTGGTCCTGGTGGGCATGTACGCCGCCGGGCGACACCAGCCCCATCAGGTGGCACGCGCCGCCCGAGGCCCGCAACGCGGCGATCAGCCCCTGGATGGCCGGGGTGGCCGCCATTGACCCGTCCGCGATGGCCAGCCTGATCCGCGGCAGTTCCTGCATCACCACCCGCCCCGCCCCGATGTTGAGGTGCCCGACCTCCGAGTTGCCCATCTGCCCCGGTGGCAGCCCGACGTCGAGGCCCGACGTGCGCAGGAACGCATGCGGCCCGGCCATCAGCCGGTCGAACGTGGGGGTGTCAGCCGCCTGCACCGCGTTGTCGGCAACGTCCTCCCGCCAGCCCCAGCCGTCCAGGATCACGAGCATGACGGGGCGAGGGGGCGCGGGAGGCATGGCGGAGGTCCTCGTTCTGGCGTCCCGTGGGTATGGCGGGGTGCGGCGGGAACGGCAAGGCAGGGCGTCAGGGACGGCCCGCCCGGTGGTAGGGGTGGCCGGCCAAAATGGACTGGGCGCGATACAACTGCTCGGCCAACATGACGCGGACCAGCATGTGCGGCCAGGTCATCGGCCCTAGTGACAGGGTGTGGGTGGCACGGGACAGCACCGCCGCGTCCAGGCCCTCGGCGCCGCCCACCAGGAAGCAGACTGGGCGTGGCTGGCCAAGCCAGCGTTCCACCAGCCGGGCCAGGCCGTCGCTACCCAGCGCCGGGCCGCCCAGGTCCAGCGCCACCGCAAGGGCCTCCGCAGGCAAGGCGGCGAGCAAGGCCGCACCCTCCCGGCGCTTGGACTCCGCCGGTGCGCCGGTGCCTTCGGACACCTCGGTCACGTCCAGGCGGGGACGCAGGCGGGCGGCATAGCGGTCGAACAGCTCCCGCTCCGGCCCGGTGCGCAGGCGCCCCACGGCCAGCAGCCGCATCACGGCCCGGCACCGTGGCTTGCAACCCGCG
>JANONC010000064.1:0-7688 GCA_031420655.1 Rhodospirillales bacterium
GGTCGTGCCACTCGCGCTTGGTGTGCTGCTGCTGGACGTGGCGTTCACCCTAGTGCGCCGGGCCCGGGCGGGTGAGCGGGTGACGGAGGGACACCGCGGCCATCTGTACCAGCTCGCGCATCGCGCCGGGGTGCCGGTCCCTGTCGTGACCGGGGCGGTGTGGGCCATGTCCGCATGGGGGGCAGCGTGCGCGACGCTTCCGGCTGGGATCGCTGTCCTGCTGGCACTTGCACCACCGGTTGTGGCTGGGATGTGGGTACTCAGGCGGGCCCGGCAGAGGCTGATGGCATGGTAGCTGGAAATGGCCGGGCACCCTTGCCATAGTCACCCCTTATTGCCCGGGGCCCTCCGATGCGACTGCTTGCTGCGCTGCTTTACCTCGCCCCCACGCTTGCGGCGGCGGCCGACAACCCGTCGTTCAATGTTGTGAACCGCACGCGCTCCGAGATCATGGAATTGTTCGCATCGCCGGCCGGCATGACGAGCTGGGGCAAGGACCGCCTTGGCGACAACACCGTCCCGCCCAACGAGAACCGGCCTGTACGCCTGCCCGCCGATGGCAACTGCGTGTACGACATCAAGGTAGTGTTCGCGTCAGGCCAGAGCGATGAACGCCGCAGCGTCAACACCTGCACGGTAGATAACGTGTTCTTTCCTGCCAGCGCAGGCCCGGCCACCCCGCCGCCGCGGACTGCACGCAACCCGGCGGCCGACGACCCCAGCTTCCGCCTGACCAACCGCAGCCGCGCCGCGTTGAACGAGGTGTACGTAAGCCCGGCTGGCGAGGATAGCTGGGGCGAGGACCGCCTGGGAGACAGCACCGTCGGCCCCGGGCGGCAGACCGTCATCAGCCTACCCCGGGGCCAGTGTCTTTACGACCTACGAACGGTATTCGCCAATGGCGAGGCCAATGAGAAGCGGCTGCTCAACTTGTGTACCATCACCGACTTACGCGTCCCATAATTGGACGGTACGTCTGGCCACAAGCCTCAAAAGATTGCCTCGTCAGCCAGCGGCAGCGATCTGACCGACATCGTCCAGTGCCTTACGCGGCGATGCACCGGCTTCTGCCATAATGCCGCGCAGGTCGCGAAGGAAGCTCTGGCCCTTCAAGGTCCGCTGTACGAGCACGCTGCGGCGATCGGCCGGATCGACCTTGCGCCGGGCCAGGTCAAGCTCGCCCAGCCGGTCGAGCGCGCGCGTGATAGCGGGCTTAGACACGTTGAGCTCAGCCGCCAAGCCGCGGACGGTTTGCGCACCGTCTTTCAGGTAGCAGGTCAGGAACACGCCAAGCTGGCGCGAAGAGAGATCGGGCCCATCACGCCGCACTAGCGCAACGATGGTGTCCTTGAGGATGCCGACGTATTGGTCAGTAGAAGCGGTAAGTGGCACGTATAGTCCTTTCAGGTTGACGGGCGGTTGCCCGTTCGATCACAAGCATGTGGTTACGGTTGCGCACACTGGCAATGTACGGGCCTCTCGATTGCTACGGACGTGAATATTCATGGTAACGACGCCGAAGGCCCGCTGCGTTATGTGACGTTGTCACGCGTGAGTTGCCTTACGCCCTCGAACAAAGAGCGCAGTGCCAAGGCCTCACCACCCTCGGGCCGTCCCGGCCGGGACGCGTCGTTCCAGGCATAGGTGTCGACATGCGCCCAAGCCACGTCATCGGGCACGAAGCGCTGCAGAAACAGGGCGGCGACGATCGCGCCGGCCATGGGCTTGCTACTCACGGTATTGAGGTCGGCGACTGGGCTGGCGAGCCATGAGTCGTAGCCGGCCCAGAGTGGCAGCCGCCACAGCGGATCATGCTGCGCCCGGCCGGCCGCCAGTAACGCGTCCGCCACCCGGTCGCCCGCCGGCGTGTGCGGCGCAAACAGCGCCGGCAGGTCCGGCCCGAGCGCCACCCGCGCGGCCCCGGTCAAGGTGGCGGCGTCCAGCAACACGGCCGGCTGCTGCTGCGCGGCCTCGGCCAGAAGGTCGCACAGCACGAGCCGCCCTTCGGCGTCGGTGTTGCCGACCTCGACCGACAGGCCATGCCGGGTGCGCAGCACGTCGAGCGGGCGCATGGCGTGGCCAGACACGCTGTTCTCCACGCAGCCGATCCGCACCTGCAGGCGCACTGGCAGGCGCTGGTCCATGATCAGCGCCGCCAGCCCCAGCATCAGGGCGGCCCCGCCCATGTCCTTTTTCATGCGCAACATGGCCGCGGACGGTTTCAGGTCATAGCCGCCACTGTCGAAGCACACGCCCTTGCCACACAACGACACCAGCGGCGCGTCCGGCCCGGCGCCCGCCCACTCGAGCATTGCCACGCGCGGCCCGCGTACAGACCCGGTGCCCACAGCATGCAGCGCGGGATAGGCTAACGCACAAGCCTCGCCATCAATCACGCGCGTTACGGCGCCGTATTTGGTGCCAAGCGCCACGGTCGCGTCCGCTAACTCCGCCGGGCCGAGTAGGTTGGCGGGCGCATTGATCAGATCCCGTGCGAGGTAGGTCGCGCGCGCGGTGGCCAGCGGAAGCGCCCGGTCTGTCACCAGTTGTGCAGGCGCGCGTTTGGCCGGTGCAAAGACCACGTAGCGGTAGGCACCAAGCACCCAGCCTAGCGTGGCTTCGTCCAGGTCGAAATCGCCAGGCTCCAGGCGCCAGACCCCCTCCGGCAGCGCGAACGGCAGCCCGCCATGGGCCCAGAGCGAGCGGTCATCGCCCAGCCCGGCCACGGCCCCGGCGACACCAGAGGCGCCCGGCACGAGTACCACTTGCCCGGCCTTGCCCGTAAAGCCCGACCCGGTCACGAAAGCCGCCTGCGCGGTCGTCAGATGCGCTGGCAGGCCGCTACGGACGGACCATACAGGCAGGCTCCTGGCCCCATGCGGTGCAAGGCCGTCAAGGACGCGTTCTACGTAGTTATTCACGCATGGAGTATGGCGCCTGGGTCTGCGCCGGGTCAACGATGCCGGGTGGCCTGGGGCGTTACGCGGCGGATGCGCCATGCGGGCGATCAATCTCCGCCGTCAGCATTTGTTCAGCCACGCAGGCAAGCTGAACCGCTTCACCGGGGCCAGGTGAGCACTATCGTTCTCGCTAACATTCGGGACCTTGCCGGAGCGATAGTGTCGGCTCGTGTCAACGGAAAGAAGTACCCCGGTCACGGAAGGGTAGCCGTACCGATCGGGCTTGTGGCGGACACCACCCCCAGACCCCCGATATGAGCCACCCCAGGCCCACAGCTACGCTGCCCTCCCTCACGGTATAGGCTTCAAAGACCGTTTGCATTCCTTGCAGCTTCTCTGGCGGCATCAACCGTATGCAGGCGGCGCGGCGCGGCTGTCGAGTGGTTTGCGATGCACCAAACCGTCCCACTCACCTTGCAAAAACCCCGTGGCTCGCCAACCATCATTATCAATGTCCGGTTTCCCCGCCCGGGTCCGCGCGGTGCTCGGCCCTACCAATACCGGCAAGACGCATCTGGCGATGGAGCGGATGCTTGCCCACTCGTCGGGCATGATCGGGTTTCCACTCCGGCTGCTCGCGCGTGAAAACTATGACCGCATGGTGGCGAAAAAGGGCGTGAAGAACGTGGCCCTCATCACCGGTGAGGAAAAAATCGTTCCCGCCAACGCGCGCTGGTATTCCTGCACTGTGGAGGCCATGCCGCTCGACCGTGCGGCGGAGTTCGTGGCGGTCGATGAAATCCAGCTCTGCGCCGACCCGGACCGCGGCCATGTGTTTACGGAGCGCCTGCTGCATGCGCGCGGCCTGGTGGAGACGATGTTTTTGGGGGCCGAGACCATTCGCCCCCTGCTAAACCGACTGATCCCGCAGGCGCAGATCGAGACCCGGCCGCGCCTGTCGCAACTGACCTACGCGGGCCCGGCCAAGCTGGTGCGCCTGCCGCCCCGCACTGCCGTCGTGGCGTTCAGTGCGAGCGAGGTTTATGCGATCGCCGAACTGATCCGCCGCCGTCGGGGCGGGTGCGCGGTGGTCATGGGCCGGCTCAGCCCGCGCACGCGCAATGCGCAGGTGCAACTGTACCAAAACAAGGAGGTCGACTTTCTGGTCGCGACCGACGCGATCGGCATGGGCCTCAACATGGACGTCGATCACGTCGCGTTTGCCCGGCTCAACAAGTTCGACGGCCACCGCCCGCGCCGCCTGACCGCGTCGGAAGTGGCGCAGATCGCTGGGCGCGCCGGGCGTGGCATGCGAGATGGGACGTTCGGCACAACCGCCACCTGCCCGCCGCTGGATGACGAGCTGGTGCGCGCGGTGGAGGGCCACGATTTCGATCCGCTGCCCGAGCTGTATTGGCGCAACGCCGGACTGGATTTCGCCAGCGTCGACGCGCTGCTGGCCAGCCTGCAGACGCCCCCGCCCCGCCCCGGCCTGGTGCGCGGACCGGATGCGGTGGACCTGCAAACCCTGGACGCCCTGGCGCGTGAGCCGGACATCCGCGCCCTGGCCCGCAGCCGGCCGCGCGTGCGCCTGCTGTGGGAAGCATGCGGCATCCCGGATTTTCGCAAGCTGGCCGATGACACCCACACGAAGCTGTGCGCCCGCGTATTCGGCCATGTGGCGCAGGATCGCGGGGTGCCGGCCGACTGGCTGGAGGCAGGCATCGCCGCCCTGGCCCGGGCAGATGGCGATATCGACACGCTCATGGCCCGGCTGTCGGGCGTGCGTACCTGGTCTTACATCGCCGCCCGGCCCGACTGGGTGCGCGACGCCGAAACCTGGCAGGCCCGCGCGCGCGACGTGGAGGACCTGCTTAGCGACGCGTTGCACGAACGCCTGACCGCCCGCTTCGTCGACCGCCGTGCCGCCCACCTCATGCGCCGCCTGGACGAAGTCGATGGCGAGGAGTTGTTGAGCGCGGTGACAGGCCGGGGCGAGGTGGTGGTGGAGGGGCACGCCGTGGGCCACGTCGCCGGGTTCGCCTTCCTGCCGGACCCAGCGGCGGCTGGCATGGAAAAGCGCCTGGTGTTGCGCGCCGCCCGCCGCGCATTGCGAGAATGGGCACCCCGGCAAGTGCAGGCGCTGGAGATTGCGGCAGACGGCACGCTGGGCTGGACCGGCGACCACCGCATTACCTGGGACGGCGCACCCGTGGCCCGCCTGCGTCCCGGACCCACCCTGCTGCGCCCGCAGGTGGAAGTGATGGAGAGCGAGTTCCTGGACGGCCCCAACCGGGAACGCGTCCGGCAGCGCCTGCAGCGTTACGTGAGCGACGCCGTGGATCATGATCTCGCTCCGCTGTTCCGGGCCGAGGAAGCCAGCGCGCACGACCCTGCCCTGCGTGGCACGTTGCATCGCATTGCCGAGGCGGGCGGCGTGCTGCCGGCGGTGGCCGACCCGCCTGCCCCGCTGCGGGCGGCGCTTAAATCACGCGGCGTGCGGGCCGGGCGGTTCGCGTGGTTCGTGCCCGCGTTGCTGAAGCCTCGTTCCCTTGCCCGGCGCGCCGCGCTTTGGGCACTGGCCGCCCGCCTGCCCACCCCCACCCTGCCGCAACCCGGTGTGGTCGCCACCCTCCCGTTCGGCCCGCCGGGTTTTGCCGAGGCGATGGGATTTGTCGCCGCGGGGCCGGTGATGATCCGGCTCGACGTGGCAGAGCACGTTGCGGCCGAGCTTGCGTGGCTGACCAGGGCCGGGCCAGCCATCCTGCCATCCGGCCTTGCACCGCGCCTGTCGGTACGGGCGGAGCAGTTACCCGCGGTCCTGCGTGCGCTCGGTCTGACGATCGTACCCGGCACGACGCTCGATGCGGGCCAGTACGGGCCGGACGCGCCACCCATGCTGCTGGCTCCGCGCCGCCGGGCTGCCGTGGCACTCGTGTCGGCCCCAGTGCCAGCCCTAGTCCGCGAGGGACCGTTTGCGGTCCTGGATCAACTCAAGCTGGGCCAGCGGCGCCGTTGAGCGGGGGGACCGCGCCGTCGCAGACCGTGACCGAAGACCGTGACTGGCAGCGGCTCGATAAGTGGCTGTGGTGCGCGCGGCTCATGAAGGCGCGCGCCGATTGCGCCCGGCTGATTGCCGAAGGGCATGTGCGCCTCAATCGCCAGGCGACGGACAAGCCGCATGCCCGCCTGCGTCCAGGCGACGTCATAACGCTGCCATTACGCGATACGGTGCGGGTCCTGCGCGTCGTGTCGCTTGCCACCCGGCGCGGCCCGGCACCCGAGGCGCGCGCGCTGTACGATGTGGTCGAAGACTGACGCATGATTGCGCCGGGGGTGAAAGCTGGGCATATCGCCCCACCTGATAACTAGTTGGTTTCAAGGGGCGGCTGATGACCTACGTGGTCACTGAAAACTGCATCAAGTGTAAGTTTATGGATTGCGTGGAGGTGTGTCCGGTGGACTGCTTCTACGTGGGCGACAACATGTTGATGATACACCCCGATGAGTGCATCGATTGCGGCGTGTGCGAGCCGGAGTGCCCGGCCGAGGCAATCGTACCCGACAGCGATAGCCGTGCGGCGGCCTGGGCGGAGCGAAACCGCATCTTCTCGGGCACATGGCCCAATATCACACGCAAGGGGACCCCCCCCGCCGATGCGGAGGAGTGGAACCACAAGCCGGGAAAAGAGGCGTTATTTTCGGCCGAACCGGGCTAAACCAAGCCGGGCACTCCCGATTAGGCTGACTTCGTGCTAATTTTGTGCTATGGCGTTGCCGTCCGGGCATCCGGACGTGCTTGTTATCCGGCTGCCATGCGCCGGGACGAGCCGCACCATACCGCTTGCACGCCCCGCCAGACGCCGGGCAGGAGTTCCGCCGAGTGCCGTCCAAAACCGTTTCCGCCAAGACCAGCGACACGCCCGTTACCGCTGCGGCTGCCCCTGTAGCAAAAGTCACAAAGGTTCGTTCTGCGGCTCTAGCACCCGTAACAGAAGAACCGGCCGCACCGGGCAAAGCCACAGTTGCGAAAGCCGCCGGACCCGTGTCCAAGCCGGTATCACCGCCGCCCGCTCTGGATGCAAAGGCTGGCATACGACCTGCGAAGGCGGCTAGCCCGGCCGTAAAGCCCGAGCCCGAGCTTGAGCCAGCTGTGCCCGAACCCGTGGGACACGCGCCCGCCATGGCCTCGCCCGTGGTTGACGCACCTCCCGTGGTGGCTGCCAAGCCTGCGCCAGAGCCGCAGTTCCGCTCACCCCCAAAGATGCCAGGGCACATGCCTGGCATGCATGGTCGCCCACAAATCGCACCCCGCGCCATGGCCGCCAAAGAAAACTTTGCCGAGGGTGATTACGTCGTCTATCCAACCCACGGCGTCGGCAAGGTCGAGCGGATCGCGACCGAGGAAATTGCGGGCCACAAGCTCGAACTGATCCACATCACGTTCGAGGAAAACCGCATGACGTTGCGGGTGCCGGTCGCCAAGGCACGGACGGCCGGGCTGCGCAAGCTCGCGACCCGGGTAACGTTCGACAAAGCGCTGGCGCTTATGAAGGGACGGGCGCGTATCAAGCGCACCATGTGGTCGCGCCGGGCGCAGGAATACGAGCAGAAGATCAACTCGGGCGACCCGATGCAGATCGCCGAAGTCGTGCGCGACCTGTACCGCAACGCGGGCCAGCCGGATCAGAGCTTCAGTGAGCGGCAGATCTACGAAAACGCCATGGACCGGCTTGCCGCCGAGTACGCGGCGCTGGAAAAGACGGACAAGGCGACGGCGATGCAACG
>JANONC010000065.1:0-1916 GCA_031420655.1 Rhodospirillales bacterium
CCGCAATGCGCCGCCACCATGGCTTGAGTTCGTGGCAGCGCAAGCGGGCTATATACTTTACCGGCTTACGCCATAGCGTCGGCTGTGCGCTCGTCCTGAAAGACTTGGTCGGGGGCACGTAGCCAATAGCCGGACCCCCGGATGCTCTGGATCAGCAGGCCGCCGCCCTCGTCGGGGGGCAGCTTTTGGCGCAGGTTGAACACGAGCTGGTCGACGCTCCGGTCCTCGGCCCGCCACGGCCGCCGCAGCGCTGCCTCGGATAGGCGGTCACGGGACACGGCGGCCCCATTTGCGCTGGCCAAGGTTTCGAGGGCGCTGAACTCGGCCGAGGTGAGCGCCAGCCGCCGCCCATCGGCCGTGTGAACCGTGCGATGCAGAACGTTGATCCGGATCGGGCCAACGTTGAGTACCTGTGCTGTGGCTGGCATCAACCGCACCTCGACCCGCTGATGCACCCGACGATGCACGGCGCGGATACGGGCGATCATTTCCCGCATCGCGGGCGGCTTCGAGATGTAGTCGTCTGCGCCGAGCTCAAGCCCGACGACCCGGTCCGCTTCGTCACCCAAGCCGGAGACGACAATGATGCCGCAATCCCGGCACTGCGCCAGCTTGCCGATCAGCAGCATGCCGTTCATGTCCGGCAAGGTCAGGTCCATGAGCACGATTTGCGGCTTGAAGGTTTCTTTCAGTGCCATGCCGGACATCCCGGTATTGGCCCATTGTACGGTCATGCCCGCCCGCTCAATCCCGCGCAGGAACGTGCGGGCAACCGCTTCGTCATCTTCGATCAACAGAACACGTGGGTTAGAGAGCATCGACGTGGCCGCCACATCAGACATGTACATCCGTCACTCCTTCATCTCAGCACCGCGCCTTATGGGCAACACGCCCGAAGGCACTGTTACCCAAAGTTAGCTGACAAAAGTTAAAGTATACTTAAGCAGACCTGCGATGCCGAGCGACTAACTAACCCGGTACAGGATTAAGGACAGACGCTAGTCAGATGTAGCCACCAATGTCAGTTAAAAAACTGTTAAACTTAAACCATCTGTTGCCCAACAGCTTCCTGTGATAAATTCGCAACGGTTGCCGTCCGTTCATCAATTACACTGAACGGGACCATGCGTTCTGCATCTTCGTCCCAAAGGGTGAACTCCTGCGCCCGCAACGCCTCACGCAGGCCCAGCAGGCGTGCGCTGCCAAACAGTTCCGCGCAGGCCTCGTGACAGGCGCGCAGACGGTAATTTGGCACCCGTGGCACAAGATGATGCACATGGTGATAGCCGATATTGCCGCTAAACCAGCGTAGAACGGGGGGCAAAGCTAGAAAAGAGCTTCCGTGAACGGCAGCCGCCACCGCACTCCATTCCGGCGTCCGCGCCCACAACGCATCCTCGAACCGGTGCTGAACGCTAAACAGCCACACGCCAGCGATTGCAGCACACGCGATCACAGGTATCTGCAACAACAGCAGCGGCCGCACGCCGACAACGAGCGCCATGAGTATTGCTATAATGATCAGCCCGAGGTTGGTGACGTGCACCGCCATCCGCTCCTTGACCCAGGCGCGCGGTGTCTCAAAAGGAATGCGGTACAGCACAAGGAATACGACCGGCGGGATAATGACGTGAGCGATCACCGGGTGCCGGACCGCGCGCGCCAGCCAGCGCCGCCGGGGCGACATCGCTTCGTACTCCGCAACGGTCAGGCAGGTGGAGTAGATGTCAGACGTCATGTCACGCGTATCGAGGTTGTTCCACTGCTTGTGATGACCCGCGTGGTGACGCCGCCAGTTCGTAAACGGCGTCAACGTCGCCAGGCTGCACAACACGCCCACGATAAGGTTTGCCCGGCGAGATTTAAAAAATGCGCCGTGGCCGCAGTCGTGTTGGATAATGAACAGCCGCACGACC
>JANONC010000066.1:0-2449 GCA_031420655.1 Rhodospirillales bacterium
TGCGGGACGGAGCGGGGCCTGACGGTCAAGGCCGTGCTGGACGGTGGTGAGACGGTCGCGAGCCTGTCGGAGCGGACGCTGGGCCGCACGACGGCCGAGGACGTGCTGGACCCGGCCACCAACGCGGTGCTGCTGCCGGCCAACACGCTGATCGAGGAACCGGAAGCCGATATGCTCGAGCAATCGGGCGTAGAAGCGGTGAAGATCCGCTCGGTGCTGACTTGCGAAAGCCGGGTCGGCGTGTGCGGCATGTGCTACGGGCGCGACCTCGCTCGCGGCACGCCGGTCAACATCGGTGAGGCCGTGGGTGTAATCGCCGCGCAGTCCATCGGTGAGCCTGGCACGCAGCTAACGATGCGGACGTTCCACATCGGTGGCGCGGCGCAGCGTGGTGCGGAGGTTTCTGCGGTGGAGGCGAGCCATGACGGCACGCTCACCATCAAGAACCGCAACGTGGTGCAGAACAGTCAGGGCTTGCCAGTCGTGATGTCGCGTAACTGCGAAGTGGCGATCATGGACGACAAGGGGCGGGAGCGTGCGCGCTTCCGTGTGCCGTACGGTGCCCGCCTGCTGGCCGATGAAGGCCAGAAGGTCACCCGCCTTCTAAAGCTGGCCGAGTGGGACCCCTACACCCTGCCGATCATCACCGAGCTGCCCGGACGCGTCGAATACCTCGACATGCTGGATGGCGTGACGATCGTGGAGCGCATGGACGAGGTGACTGGCCTGACGACCAAGGTCGTGGTGGACTACAAGCAGAGCACCAAGGGCGTCGATTTACGCCCGCGGTTGCAGCTGAAGGACGTCAAGGGTGAGGTGCTGAAGCTGCCATCCGGCGCCGAGGCCCGCTACTTCCTCAATCCCGACTCCATCTTGAGTGTGGAGAACGGGGCGACCGTGGCGGCCGGTGACGTGCTGGCGCGCATTCCGCGCGAAGGCAGCAAGACGCGCGACATCACAGGCGGTCTGCCGCGTGTGGCGGAGCTGTTCGAGGCGCGGAAGCCAAAGGACAACGCTGTCATCGCCGAGATCGACGGCCGGGTGGAATTCGGCAAGGACTACAAGGCTAAGCGCAAGATCATCGTGAAGAACGATGAGACCGGGGAGGACAGCGAGTACCTGATCCAGAAGGGTAAGCACGTCTCGGTCCAGGAAGGCGACTTCGTCCGCAAGGGTGACCCGCTGGTCGACGGCCCGCGCGTGCCGCACGACATCCTGAAGGTGCTGGGTGTGGAGGCGCTGAGCGACTACCTGGTGAACGAAATCCAGGACGTTTATCGCCTGCAGGGCGTGAAGATCAACGACAAGCACATCGAGGTGATCGTTCGCCAGATGTTGCAGAAGGTTGAGATCACGGACCCGGGTGATACGACGTATCTGGCCGGGGAGCAGGTGGACCGTCTCGAATTGGAGGCGGAGAACGAGGTGCGTCTGAAGGCCGAGGAGCGCCCGGCGGTGGGCACCCCGGTGCTGCAGGGCATCACCAAGGCCAGCCTGCAGACCCACAGCTTCATCAGTGCCGCATCGTTCCAGGAGACGACGCGGGTGCTGACGGAAGCCGCGACGGCCGGTAAGGTCGATAACTTGCTGGGATTGAAGGAGAACGTGATCGTGGGCCGCTTGATCCCCGCGGGCACGGGTTCCGTGATGAACCGGCTGCGGGCCGTGGCTGCCGGGCGCGACCAGGCCCGGCTGCGTCCCGAGGTGCCGGCTATCCCGGCGCCGGTGCCGGCCGCGGAGTAGTTCTAAATCCCTCCCCCGTTTGGGGGAGGGCCGGGGTGGGGTTGGTGTTTGCAGGCGGGGCCGGCAACGCTCAAATCTGCCCAGCCCTCCCTCGGCGAGGGAGGGCTTTGCGGCTCTATGGCCGTCGCGTCAGTTCCGCTTCCGCTCGATCGCATCCCAAATCTCAGCCGTCAGGTCCAGCCCGTCGAAGCGGGCGATCTCCTGTAGGCCTGTGGGTGAGGTGACGTTGATCTCGGTCAGGTAATCGCCGATCACGTCGATACCGGTGAAAATCAGGCCGTGGTCGCGCAGATACGGGCCGATCGCTTCGCAAATCTCGTACTCGCGTGGCGTGAGCGCGCTGCGTTCGGGGCGGCCACCGACATGCATGTTGCTGCGGGCCTCGCCAGCCGCCGGCACGCGATTGACCGCACCGCGCGCCACGCCGTCGATCAAGATCACCCGCTTGTCGCCCTGGCGCACCGCGGCTTCGTAGCGCTGCACCATCAGCGGTTCGCGCGAGCGGGCAAAGTGCATTTCCAGCAGCGAGGCCAAGTTTTCGTCGTCCTGCCGGATACGGAATACACCCGCCCCACCTGCGCCAAACAGCGGCTTTACAATGATGTCGCCGTACTGGGCGCGAAAGGCGCGGATGTCGTCGGCGTCCCAGGTGATGATCGTGGGCGGCATCAGCTCCGGGAAATGCGTCACCAGCAGCTTTTCCGGC
>JANONC010000067.1:0-5911 GCA_031420655.1 Rhodospirillales bacterium
GGATGGTGAATGATCAGGTGTGCTCGCCACCCTCTGGACCATAGAATACGATCCAGCAGCCAAAATCCTCACTCATCTCTTCAAACCGGTGCTCCGTCCCCGCAGGAACGAACAGCACGTCGCCGGCCTTAAACCGCACCCGCTCCTCACCTGTAACCGGCAGGCTTACGTCGTCGCCGATTGGCATGGCGTCGCGTGCCCGCATGAACAGGCCGTGGCCGGACGCGATGAAGTACATTTCATCACGGTCATGCGGAGTCTGCGGATCTGGTCCGTCCGGCTTAAACCAACGCAACTCCATGCTGCCGTTGCACAGTACCGGAACAGTGTGCCGCCCGGGATCGGGCGGCGCAGCACGCCCCTCCGACGGAGTTGCACGCAGTTTTGAAATAACTTGTAATTCCAGGACGTCCATTTGCTATGCCATCCCTATGCCGCCCGAGGCAGCCAAGTTGTTTACATGGTGCGGCTTAAACAATCGGAACCCCCCCGCGTTCAATCTGGCGCTGTAATTCTACCTTCAGCACCTCACCGGCCAAATACAAGCTGCCGCAAATCAGCACACGCCCCGGCGGCAGGCCAGCCAGCTGAGCCATCGCGCCCGCCACGGTCGGCCCCGGCGTCGCGATACCGCCAGATGCGGCGACGATTGCCTCAACCGGTAAGGCCAGATGTTGCCCCGGTTCCTGCACCGCCCACAGCCCGGCGGCGTGCGGCAGCAACGGGCGCAGAAACGCGGGCGCGTCTTTGGCCTGCTTCATGCCCACTATCAGGTAGAACGGCCGGTCTGCCCATTGCACTGCCTGGGCCGCCAGGATTACGCCAGCGCCGGGGTTGTGCCCGCCATCCAGCCATACCTCATGCGGGGACGCCCAATGCAGCAGCCGTTGCAGCCGGGCGGGCCAATGCGCCTGCGCCAACCCGGCCGGTGCATGCGGTAGCCGCGCAGCACGCAGCGTGGCCAACGCCAGCCCGGCATTTTCAACCTGATGTGCGCCCAGCATGCCCGGCGCGGGCAGGTCCAACACCCCGGCCCCGTCCCAGTATCGCACGCCCGCCGGGGTCGCGGTGATATCCCAAGCCTCACCACGCACCAGCAGCGGGCACAGCCCATTCGCCGCCCGGCGCAGCGCATCCATTGCCTCCGTCGGATGGGCAACGGTCACGGCCGGTGCCCCAGGCTTGAAAATCCCGGCCTTTTCGGTCGCGATCTGCGCCAGCGTGTCTCCCAGCAGGTCCTGGTGGTCCAGCGATAATGACGCGATCGCGCAGGCGGCCGGGTGTTCGATCACGTTGGTCGCATCGCCCCGCCCGCCCAGGCCCACCTCCAACACGCACAAATCGGCTGGCGTGCCCGCGAACAGGTGAAACGCGGCAGCGGTGATGACTTCGAACACCGTGATCGCCGCGCCATCGTTCACTTGCTCGACATGCTCCAGCGCGTCCGCCAGCGCGCCGTCGCTCACCAACTGCCCGGCGATACGGAAGCGTTCGTTGAACCGGACCAGATGGGGCGAGGTGAAGACGTGTACGCGAGCGCCGGACGCCTCCGCCATGGCGCGCAGCATGGCGCAAGTGCTGCCCTTGCCGTTGGTGCCGCCCACATGCAGCACCGGCGGCAACCGCCGTTCCGGGTGGCCCATAGCCGCCAGCAGGCGCTGCAGCCGGTCTAGCCCCAAATCGATCAGCCGGGGATGCAGGCGATGCAGCCGGTCGATCAACGGGTCGATCCGCGCGTGATGCGTCACGGTTCGGCGGGCTCCGCAGCCATGGCCGGCGCGGTCAGCAAGCCCAGCACCCGGGCCAGCGTCTCCCGCATCTCGAGGCGTGAGATAACCATGTCCAATATGCCGTGCTGCAACAGGTACTCCGCACGCTGAAAGCCCTCCGGCAGCGTTTCGCGCACCGTCTGTTCGATCACACGTGCGCCCGCAAAGCCGATCAGCGCGCCGGGTTCGGCGATTTGGATATCCCCCAGCATGGCGAAGCTTGCCGTGACGCCGCCCGTCGTGGGGTCACATAGCACGGTCAAATAGGGCAGGCCCGCCTCTTTGACCATTTGCGTCGCGATGATGGTGCGCGGCATTTGCATGAGGCTGAGGCCGCCCTCCTGCATGCGCGCGCCGCCGCTGGCGGTAAACACAATCAGGGGGGCGCGTTGCAGCACGGCCAGCCGTGCCGCGGCAACAATGGCCTCCCCCACCGCGGCGCCCATGCTGCCGGCCATGAACTCGAACGCCATCGCCAACACAACGGCGGGCTGGCCTAGGATTTCGCCATGCGCCACCAGCACCGCATCCTCGATGCCGGTACGGTCCCGCGCTTCTTTCAGCCGGTCCACATAGCGCTTGCTGTCGCGGAACTTGAGCGGGTCGGCAGGGGCACGCGGCAGCTCGATCCGGGTATAGCCTTCGTCCAGCGTGTACTGCAGGCGCTCGCCCGCGGTGGGGCGAAGATGGTGGCCGCAACTGGTGCAGACCTTCAGGTTGCGCTCCAGGTCACGGGTGAACAGCATCTGCTGGCATTCGGGGCATTGCTGCCAGAGGTTGTCCGGCACCTCCCGCCGGCCCAGCAGGGTGCGGATGCGCGGACGGACATATTCGGCAAGCCAGCTCATGCAGGAACCAACCGCGCGGTGCGCACTGCGCCGGCCAGCGCGCGTACCTGGTCCAGCACCGCATCCACCGTGTGTGCCTGCGCCCGGCCTTGCGCGTCCAAGGTTCCAAGCAGCGTGTCGATCAGCACGGAGGCGACCACGGCCGCATCGGATATGCGTGTGGCCTCGGCCGCTTGCGCCGGGGTGCGGATGCCAAAGCCGATGGCGACTGGCAGGTCCGTTGCGGCGCGTAACGCAGGCATCGCCGCCTCTAGGCTGGCGCGGGTGGCGCTCGCGGTGCCGGTGATGCCGGCGATGCTGATGTAGTACACAAAGCCAGAGCTGCCGTTGAGGACGTAGGGCAACCGCGCCGGGGTCGTGGTGGGCGCGACCAGCCGGATGATATCCAGCCCATGCTGCGCCGCATGGGGGGCGAGCATGTCCGCTTCCTCCGGCGGCAGATCGACCACGATCAGGCCGTCCACCCCCGCCGCCGCCGCATCCGCACAAAAGCGCGCAGGGCCATAGCTGGCGATGGGGTTCAGGTAGCCCATCAGGATGACCGGCGTGCCGTGGTCCGCGCTGCGGAATGTGCCGACCATGGCCAGCGTGCGCGCGAGCGTGGCACCCGCGGCCAGGCCCCGCAACGCCGCCGCCTGAATGGTGGGGCCGTCGGCCATCGGGTCCGTGAATGGCATGCCAATCTCGATCAGGTCGGCCCCGGCGCCGGGCATGCCGGCCAGGATAGCGGCGCTGGTGGCCAGGTCCGGGTCGTAGGCTTCCAAAAACGGAATCAGCGCACCGCGTCCCTCGGCCCGCAAAGACGCGAAACGGGCCGCGATCCGGCTCACAGCTTAACGCCCAGCCGCTCGGCCACGGTAAAGATGTCCTTGTCGCCGCGTCCGCACATGTTCATCACCACCACGCCGTCCGGCCCCAGCTCGGGCGCCAGGGTCATCAGGTGGGCGATGGCGTGGGCGGGTTCCAGGGCCGGGATGATCCCCTCCGTCAGGGTACACAGCTGGAAGGCATCGAGCGCCTGCTGGTCCGTTGCCGCCACGTACTCGACCCGGCCGATCTCGTGCAGCCAAGAGTGCTCTGGCCCGATGCCCGGATAGTCCAGCCCGGCGGAGATGCTGTGCGCCTCGGATATCTGGCCGTCCGCATCCTGTAGCAAATAGGTGCGGTTGCCATGCAGGATGCCAGGCCGGCCGCGCGACAGGCTGGCGGCGTGCGCGTCCGTATCCAGGCCGTGCCCGGCGGCTTCGACCCCCACCAGGCGCACGCTGTCATCGTCCAGGAATGGGTGGAACAGGCCCATGGCGTTGCTGCCGCCGCCGATGGCCGCGATCAGCACGTCCGGCAACCGGCCCTCGGCCGCCATGATCTGCTTGCGCGCTTCCGTACCAATGACAGACTGGAAATCGCGCACCATGGCCGGGTACGGATGCGGCCCGGCGACCGTGCCGATTAGGTAATAGGTATCGGCCACATTGGCGACCCAGTCGCGCATCGCCTCGTTCATCGCGTCCTTCAACGTGCCGGCCCCGCTGGTGACGGGAGTCACGGTGGCGCCGAGCAGCTTCATACGGAACACGTTTGGCGATTGGCGCGCAACGTCCGTGGCACCCATGTAAATCGTGCACGGCAGGCCGAACAGCGCGCAGACCGTGGCCGTCGCCACCCCATGCTGGCCTGCCCCGGTTTCGGCGATGATGCGCGTGCGTCCCATGCGCCGGGCTAGTAGGATTTGGCCCAAGCAGTTGTTGATCTTGTGACTGCCGGTGTGGTTCAGCTCATCCCGCTTCATGTAGATGCGCGCGCCGCCGATCGCCTTCGTGAGCCGCTCGGCAAACCACAACGGGCTGGGACGGCCCACGTAGTCTTTGAGGTACAGGTCCAGCTCGGTCTGGAACGCCGGGTCGCGCTTGGCCCGTTCATATGCATCTTCCACCGCCAGAATGAGCGGCATCAGCGTTTCGGCCACGAAGCGGCCGCCGAAGCCACCGAACTGGCCGCGGGCATCGGGCCCGGCGCGTAAGCTATTGGGGCGAGCGACCTGGTTCACGGCGAGGCTCCTGTTTGCGTGGCGGTGGTCATACTGCGTTCCGGGGCGGCTGGAAACGGTGGCGCGAGTTGATTACGATCGGTGTAATTTCAGGGGTTTCAATGCTGTACATCAATTCGGGTGCCGCACCCCGCCGCGCCGCCAACGTGGAGCATGGGGCAGAGGGTGGGCATTCGGGCCTTAACAACGCCGTGTGGATCGACCTCTGCCTGCCAAGCGATGGGGAGCGCCTGGCTACGGAGCGCCCGACGGGCGCGCCCGTGCCGGCCGAGGCGGATTTGGCAGAAATCGAGAGCAGCAGCCGCCTTTCGGTACAGGGCGACACGCTGACACTGAGTACCCCAATGACCTATCGCGGCCCGGCCGGCGAAAGCCTGATCGGGCCACTAGGTTTCATTCTGTCGCCCCGGCACCTGGTCACGGTGCGGTTTGCGCAGATGTCGTTCTTTGACACGTATGCCGAGCGGTTTGCCGCGGCCGGTGCCGGGTCAAGCAGCGTGGGTGCGTTCCTGGGCCTGGTTGAAAGCATCGTCGACCGGCTGGCGGATGTGCTGGAGCATGTAGGTTCCGACCTGACCGCAATTTCGGGCCGTGTGTTCCAGCCCGGTGCCACCAAGCGCCACAACGCGGCGATGGCGGACCGGGCGTTGCGTTCGACGTTGCGCGACGTGGGCCTGGCTGGTGAGCGTGTGAGCAACATCCGCGACAGCCTGATGGGCGTGAACCGTATCCTGCTGTATGTCAGGGACGTGGCCGGGCCGTGGATCCCGGCCGATCTGGTGCCGCGGTTCGCCACGGTGCGGCAGGACGTCGCGTCGCTTACGGAATACGACAACCAGATCACCAACAAAGTGCAGTTCCTGCTGGACGCGACGCTGGGCTTCATCAATATCGAGCAGGCGCAGGGCATCAAGGTGCTCACCGTCGTCTCGGTCGTGGGCGTACCGCCGACGCTGATTGCATCGATCTATGGTATGAATTTCAAATGGATTCCGGAACTGCAGTGGGAGTACGGGTATTTTTATGGCTTGGTGTTGATCGTGCTGAGTGGGGTGTTACCGCTGCTCTGGTTCAAGCGGCAGGGCTGGATTTAAACGACGTATTAGAGTGCGTAGCATTCCGGACTGAGCAGTTCCGCTATTTCGGTCAGCCCCGACCGCATTATTGCTTGCAGTAGCGCCTCGGCTAGAACCTCAGGCCGACGGTGACGCAGTCGAATGTTCCGGACCGTTGTGATCGCGAGTGGC
>JANONC010000068.1:0-2067 GCA_031420655.1 Rhodospirillales bacterium
CCGCAGAACATTTTTACGACCTACGCGGACGCGAGTAGCGCCATTACGGCGGTCACGTCGTCGAGCGGCTACGCGAGCCTGACAGCAGCGGGCGGGTACTATAGCGGTTTCATCGTCGCGTACAGCACACCGTTCGGCCCCGCACCGTTGCAGTACAAAGGCGCGCGTTACGTGGCCAGTACGTCCACCGTGGGTGACTTTCCTTTTTATTACAACGCATCGACGAACCCGGACACGAACGGTGACTACTCCGTCGTCGGCTATGCAATTGCGCAGTTCCAGCCCGCATCGGTACCAGAGCCGGCGAGCTTTGCTGTTGTAGCGCTCGGCCTGTTCGGCCTGGGCTGGGCCCGCCGCCGCTTCAACTAGGCTTGCACGATGCAGACAATGCGCCCGGCCAGCTCTTGCCGGGCGCATTGCAATTCATTCCCGGCACACCTGTTACACATTCGTCACTGTCTCGCTCATTAGCCCCGTTAACGCTTGTTAAGAGTTGGGCAAACTCCGTATAAGCCGCTCAACAGCTTTCTACGGAGTCATTATGCGTAATTTCGCCCGGGCGTACTTTATAGCCGCTGCGTTTTCCTTGTCTGCCATAGCGCCTGTGCAAGCCACGCCGCTTGCCGGCAAGACGATAAGCAGCATCGCTATTGATGGCGCGGCATACAGCGTCACGTTTTTTGACGCATCCTTATCTCAGATTTCGTCGGCGTTTCAGTTTTCGTTCGACACCTTCGTTCATGCGTCGGACGCTGCAAAAGCTATCGTTGCCAATCAGACGTTCCAAAACATGATTGCCATCGCCAACACGACGGCAGGCACTTACTACACAGGGCTGATCGTGCCGTACGGCACGTTCTTGCCGATGTCGACCCGTCCGCTCGAGTACCGGGGCGCGGTGTACCAAGCCAAGACGGGGGGTATCGACGACCTGCCGCTGTTCTATTATCCAACCAATAACCTGAACACGACGGGTGACTACACCTTTGTCGGCTACACCGTGACCGCGTACGCAGCTCCCGGTACTACCGTACCGGCCGCAGTGCCGGAGCCTGCGAGCATCGCCCTGGTGGCGCTTGCACTGTTCGGCCTGGGGTACATTCGCCGCCGATCCTAACTGCGCGCCTCGCTACTCACGTCATGGGTATGGCGACGTGGGTGGCGTAGGCCGGCCGGGTCAAAAGCCGTTCGTACCACTGGCGTAGGGCGGGCAGGACGGGGCGGTCCCTGTCGAACGAGAACCAGCGGTGCACATGCACCCCTAATGCAATGTCGGCCAGCGTGAAATCGGTCCCTGCCACCCAACCATCGCGCGCCACCTGTTGATCGAGCATCGTGTAATGGCGGCTGAGGGCCTCGAATGCCCGGTCGATCGCGGCCACGTCGCGCTGTGGTGGCGTTTGGCGCACTAACCCCTGAAACACGGTTGATTGCGGAGTGCCGAGCACGGTGTGCTGCCAATCCATCCATTGATCCACGACCGCCCGGGGCCGTGGGCCTGCCGGCCAGGCCGGCGCAGAGTGGGTGTGGGCCAGGTGCCGCAGAATGGCGTTGCTCTCCCAAAGCACCCACCCATCCTCCACCAGCGTTGGCACGACACCGTTGGGGTTCATGTCGCGGTAATCTGCCGGGTAACCGAACGGGCCGCCTACTTCCCGGCGTTCATAGGTCAGGCCAAGCTCCTCCAAAAGCCAGATCACCTTCATCACATTGCTGGAGTTCGCGCGGCCTAACAGCACTCGGTTCATCTTGGCTCCTTACAGCCCCGTCTTGCCGGGCCCTGCAAGGGCGACCATACCCATTCCGATGCGCGCGCCAAACACTCGCACTGTTGCCCTGCTCACCTTGGCCGCTGCTGGGCTCGCGCTCGGCGGTGCCTGGATGGCAGAAACGCAGCTGGGCTTGGTCCCATGCGCCCTCTGCCTCCTGGAGCGGTGGCCGTTCCGGCTGCTGGCCGGTCTTGCCGGGCTCGCGTTGGCCTGGCCCAGGGCGCGACGGGCGGCGCTCGGACTGGCTGCGATAACGATGCTGGCCGGCGTGGCGCTTGGGGTCACCCATGTCGGGGTG
>JANONC010000069.1:0-2979 GCA_031420655.1 Rhodospirillales bacterium
ACCGTGGGCCAAGTGCGCGCCACCAGCTTCGAACTGATCCGGCTGGCCAAGTCGCGCGGCTTTTCGCTCGTGCTGGTCGGGCACGTGACCAAGGAAGGCACGTTGGCCGGCCCCCGTGTGCTGGAGCACATGGTCGACGCCGTGCTGTATTTCGAGGGTGACCGCGGCCACCAGTTCCGTATCCTGCGCGCAGTCAAGAACCGGTTTGGCGCGACGGACGAAATCGGTGTGTTCGAAATGACTGACCGCGGCCTGGCCGAGGTGCCCAACCCGTCCGCGCTGTTCCTGGCCGAGCGGCGCGGTAACATCGCAGGCTCCGCCGTGTTCGCCGGCCTGGAGGGATCGCGCCCCGTGCTGGTCGAAATCCAGGCGCTGCTGGCGCCCAACGCCGGCGGCTCACCCCGGCGGAGCGTGGTCGGGGGGGATAGCGGGCGGCTCGGCATGTTGCTGGCCGTGCTGGAGTCGCGCGCCGGGCTACGCATGGCCGCGACCGACGTGTACCTGAACATCGCCGGCGGCCTGCGCGTGACGGAGCCCGCCGCAGACCTTGCCGTGGCCGCCGCCCTGGCCTCTGCCGCCACCGACACGCCCACCAGCGCCGGCATGGTCTATTTTGGCGAGGTCGGGCTGTCCGGCGAGGTCCGGCAGGTGGCGCAGGCCGACGCGCGGCTGAAAGAGGCACAAAAGCTTGGCTTCACCGGCGCGTGCCTGCCCCGGCGCATCGCCCGCGGTAACCGGCCCGCCCAGGCGCTGGAAGGGTTCGCCTTGCATGAGATCGGGCACCTGACCGACCTCGTCGCCCTGTTCACGGGCAAGCGCAAAGCCTAGATAGCAGTAGATGAACTGGGTTGACCTAGTGGTGCTTGGCGTGCTTGCGGTATCGGCCCTGGTTGGGCTGCTGCGCGGCATGGTGCGGGAAGTGCTTGGCGTGGGTGCCTGGGCTGTGGCTGCACTCGTCGCAAGTCCGTACGGGGTGTTCCCTGCCGTGGCGCCGTTCGCACGGGCCCATATCACCGAGCCTACGATTGCCGATGCCGTCGCGTTCGGTGTTGTGTTTATCGTCGTCCTCGGCGTCCTGTTGCTGCTCGTCGGCTGGGCCGCCTCCCGGGTCCGAACTTCGGCGTTGGGCGGGCTAGACCGTACGCTGGGCGTGCTGTTCGGCGCGACGCGTGGCGTCGTACTGTTGGCGGCAGCCTATATCGTGATGGGCCTGGCGGTTACGACCGAGCAATGGCCGGCTCCGCTGCTGGAGGCGCGGTCGCTACCGCTGATCCATGCCGGGGCGGAGCGGCTGGCGTCTGCCTTGCCCGCCCCATACCGCCCCAGCGTCATCGCCCTGCCAGCGGGTAGGGTGACCAGGGCCGAGGACCTGCTGCGCGCCACGCCGTCCGGGCGGGCAACGGGGGTGAAACCATTGGGCAGCCAGGCCGCCCGGGAGTAGGAAGCGTCATGCAAACGACACATCTGTCTGACGAAGACTCGCTGCACGAGGAATGCGGGGTGTTTGGCGTCTGGAATGTGACGGACGCGGCAGCGGTCACGGCCCTGGGGCTGCACGCCTTGCAGCACCGCGGTCAGGAAGCGACGGGCGTGGTCAGCTATGACGGGCGGCGCTTCCATAGCCATCGCGGCCTGGGGCTGGTGGGGGATAATTTCAGCGACGCCAAGGTGATCGCAGGTCTGCCCGGCACCAATGCCGTCGGCCATAACCGCTACGCCACCACTGGCGATACCATCCTACGCAACGTGCAGCCGCTCTACGCCGATTTTGAGTTTGGCGGTTTTGCCGTCGCCCATAACGGCAACCTCACCAACGCCCACACGCTGCACCGCGCCCTGGTTCGCCGCGGCTGCCTGTTTCAGTCTACGACCGATAGCGAGGTGTTCATCCACCTGATCGCCATCAGCCTCTACTCGACCGTCGTCGACCGGCTCATCGACGCGCTGAAGCAAGTCGTGGGCGCCTATTCGCTGGTTGCGCTGTCGAATGTGGCGCTGATGGGCGTGCGCGATCCGATGGGCGTGCGCCCGCTGATTCTGGGCCGCATTGGCAACACTGGCACCGGCGGCTGGGTACTGGCCAGCGAGACCTGCGCCCTCGACATCGTGGGCGCCGAGTTCGTGCGCGACGTCGAACCCGGCGAGATCGTCGTGATCAACGACCAGGGCGTGCACAGCATCAAGCCATTCGGCAACAATCGCGGCCGGTTCTGCGTGTTCGAGTATATCTACTTCGCCCGGCCTGACAGCATCATGGAAGGCATGCCGGTCTACGATGCAAGGAAGCGCATCGGCGCAGAACTAGCGCGCGAAAGCCCGGTGCAGGCCGATGTGGTCGTGCCCGTGCCCGACAGCGGCGTGCCGTCGGCCATGGGTTTCAGCGCCGAAAGCGGCATTCCGTTCGAACTCGGCATCATTCGTAATCACTACGTGGGCCGCACCTTCATCGAACCAACCGACAGCATTCGCAATCTGGGCGTGAAATTGAAGCACTCTGCCAACCGGGCCGTGCTGGCGGGCAAGCGCGTGGTGCTAGTCGATGACAGCATCGTCCGCGGCACCACTAGCCGGAAGATTGTCGAGATGGTGCGCGCCGCCGGGGCGGCCGAGGTACACATGCGCATCAGCAGCCCGCCCACCACGCATTCATGCTTCTACGGCATCGACACGCCAGAGCGGAGCAAGTTGCTGGCGGCCCAGCACACGGTGGCGGAGATGGCCGGGCTGATCGGTGCCGATAGCCTGGCGTTCGTAAGCCTAGACGGGCTGTATCGCGCGCTGGGTAAGCCCGGTCGTGACGCCGCGCGCCCGCACTTTTGCGATGCGTGCTTCACCGGCGACTACCCGATCCCACTGCCGGACCAGATCGATAACGCGGACCGCCAGCTCAGCCTGCTGACCGAACGGCAGTGAGCCGCGTCGCGCTCGTCACGGGGGCCAGCCGGGGCATCGGCGCGGCCACCGCCATCGCGCTCGCGC
>JANONC010000070.1:0-13780 GCA_031420655.1 Rhodospirillales bacterium
GCCGAAAGTGCCACCCGTGGGGTGAAAGGCGTCCGGGCCATCGCGCAGGAGATCGAAGTGCGGTTGCCGTCCGATCAGAAGCGATCCGATGACGAAATCGCACGCCGCATGATCGATATCCTACTCTGGGATGTGACGATGCCGAATGGTGCCGTGACGGTGAAAGTGGAGCACGGCCTTGTCACCCTGGGCGGCGAAGTGCGCTGGCAGTTCCAGCGTGCCCGGGCCGAGAACCTGGCTTACCGCCTTGGCGGTGTCTTGGGCGTAACCAACCACGTCCGGCTCTATCCCGTGGCGGAGCCCCAGGACCTGCACCGGAAGATCGAGACAGCGCTGCATCGTTCGGCGGCTTTAGATGCCGGCCAGATCACGGTCAGTGTGGACGGCGGCAAGGTCACTCTCGCCGGCACCGCACACTCATGGGCCGAATGCACCGCCGCCGAAGGTGCGGTCTGGTCAGCACCGGGCGTGACGCAGGTCTTGGATCGGATCGTAGTCAGGCCATAGTAGCCACGGGCGGACCCAGGCCACGATCGATCAGCCGGGGCTGGCCAGGGCTGGATGATGCCGAAACCGCGGCGTCACAGACCGATACTGGCCAGCCCCGCACCTGTGTCGAGCAGCACGAGGTTGTCTATTACCTGGCCCGGACCAGCCGCATTCTGCGCCGCCACCCGGAGCGCGTCCCGCACGAATTGGTTGGTGACGGTCCCATCCAGCGTGACGACCCCGTCTTTCACGCCGATCGAGACACTGTGCGAGGAAAACCAGGCCTGCCGCTCCAACTCGGTAATCAGCCGCCGGTGACACGCGGCGTCGCCACCGGCCTCAGCCATCGCGCCAAGCTTGGCCCCGACTGCGCGCAACAGGTCGGCGCGGCTGACGATCCCGACAACCTTCCCCTCCCGCACGACCGGCAGGCGCTTGATATGCCGCCGCTCCATGAGCTCGACGATTTCCTCGAGCGAGGTGCCCTCCGTAACTGTCGCCGGGTCGCGGGTCATCAGATCGCCAACCTTGCGGCTGTGGGTGCGCACGTATTCTTCGGCGCTTAAGCCGGTGCTGCGCAGGACATCCCACCAGGCAAACTGCCGGCGCTCGCTAGTCCCGACCTCGACCCGGCGCAGCAGATCGCCTTCCGTCAATACGCCAACCAGGTTTCCCTGCTGATCCACGATCGGCAGGCCGCTTACGCCGCGCCCCAGCATTACGCCGATCGCTTCTCCGAGCGACGCATCCGTGTGCAGCGTGGCCGTGTTTCGTGTCATTACATCGCTAGCGTTCATGGGACTCTTCCGTTCGAACTGTGAATATCGGGAGATAAGCGACGCATCGGGTTCCTTGATGGAAACCAACTTTCGTTTTGGCTCATTGCACCCGGGGCCATGCCGGGAAATAGGCCGGGAGGTCGTGGTCTAGGACCGTCACCAGGTGTCGAACGACCCGGCCCACGACCCGCCGCCGGACGGCCTCGTCGAGCGCCTCTTCGATCCACCGGAGTGCAAGCGAAGGGCCTGCCAGGATCAGGTATGTGAACAAGCGCCGCGCTGCCGCATTGTTCAGCTCGCCCGCGACGAGCGCTGCGAACCGTCGTTTATCACGGGCGGTGCCTAGGTTTGCGAGACGACGCCTGGGCGTTGACCGCGATGGTCTAGCGGCTACCGGACCGGCCGTGTTCGATGCACGGCTCTGGAGGGTGTGGAAACCGTGGGTGTCGTGGGCGACGAAGCGTGCATTTTGCCCGTCCACGATGGCAAGCCAAGTGCTGGGATACTTCATGGACCCGGCCGCTCAGCCGCAGGATGCAAGCCATAACTGGCCATGGTCATTCTCCCCTAGGACCCGCCCGCCCTGATGAGCCGCAAACAAAATGAATATCGCAGCCCCGGAGCAGGCGTCTTTAATCTCGATCAATCCTGTCCTCTGCGGAGTGGTTCTATGCTCGTAAGGCGCAAGATCGGCTGACGGACGGGAGACCGGCCGGGCAGGGAGAAGGACAAAACAGATGCCGGGACGACAGATGTCAGAGATGGTGCGCCATCAACGCCCAATGACGGTCCGTCCGGACGCCACCATTGCGGAGGCGTGCCGGCAGATGGGCGAACGCCGGGTCGGCGCAGTGCTGGTGACGGACGCGGACAATCATCTGCTGGGGATCTTCACCGGACGGGACGCCGTGCGCGTGCTGGCCCAAGGGCGCGGAGCAGCCGACCCGATCGAGGCGGTGATGACCCGCGCACCCGATGTTATGCCGCCTGGCTGCACGACAATCGAGGCGATGCGGCTAATGCAGGACGGAGGCTTCCGCCATGTTCCCGTGGTGGATCACGGGGTGGTTGTTGGCGTGGTGTCCTGGGGCGACTTCCGCATTTCGGAGCACGATCGGCTCGACACGGAGACGGGTCTTTGGGAGCGCATGTAGACCATGGATAAAACGAGGCGGTTCTTGTCCAGTGTCGCTGCGAAGTCGCCACGTCGCCTCGCCGTCCCGCTTCTAGGGTTGGTTCTGCTGCCCCTGCTCGCTTCCAGCCCCGCGCCTGCGAGCCCTACGGGGATGCGGGCCGGCTCGTGACGATGTGGTGCGCTAGCTGCCGCCAGATCGGCCCATTGCCCGGCAACCTCGCCAGCGACGCCGTTCCAAGCTTCCGGGCGGTCGCGAACAGGCCGTCCACGACGGCGTTATCGATCCGTATTTTTCTGCGCACACCGCACCCGGCCATGCCAGATCTGATGTTGACCGAGGAGCAGATCGACAACCTCGGAAGCTACATCCTCGGCTTGCGCGATCCTGCGCCCAAATGACTCCCGTGCTTGCTCCTGACGGGTTTCTGGCATGGAACCGATGATTCTGTCTCAGTCCAGAGGTCAGCGCGACGTGTTCGCCTTTCTGCAGGATCCCGCGACTTATGGCCGCACGGAGCCTGTTATCCGCATCGATACCCACGGTGCCGTCGTGTTCCTGGCTGGCCCGGACGTCTACAAGGTCAAACGCTCGGTGCGCTTTCCTTTCATGGATTTTTCCACCCTGGAGAAGCGGCATGCGGTCTGCGAGGCCGAATTGGTGGTCAACCGGGGTAATGCCCCCGACCTCTATCTCGGCATTGTGCCCATCACCTGCGACGGTGACGCGCTCCACCTGGGCGGCAGCGGCGAGGTCATCGAATGGGCCGTTCATCTCCGCCGCTTCGACGAGAACGCCACCCTCGATCGCCTCGCGTCGAACGGCCCCTTCAGCGCGGCGCTGATCGACAAGCTGGCACAGGCAATCGTCGCCGCTCATCGGCGGGCGCCGCTTCGATCTGGCGACGCGGCTACACGCACGCTGCGCCGTCTACTCCAAGAAACGGTCGATGAGCTCGGCACCGCTGCAGACGTCTTTCCGCCGGGTCAGGTTGTCACGTTCGGCGCGGCACTCGTTGCAGCATTCGACCGGGCCGAGCCGGTACTGCTCCGCCGCGGCGAGCGGGGACAAGTCCGCCGGTGCCACGGCGACCTTCACCTTGGCAATCTCGTCCTGATCAACGACGCGCCGGTCTTGTTCGACGCGCTCGAGTTCGACGAGGCGATCGCCACGTGCGACGTCCTGTACGACCTCGCCTTCCTGCTGATGGATCTCTCCAAACGTTGTCTGCACAACAACGCGAACAGGCTGTTCAATCGCTATCTGTCTCTTTCCGACGATGAGCCGTTGCAGATCGAAGGCCTCGCGGCCTTGCCGCTCTTCCTAAGCTTCCGCGCAGCGATCCGGGCGAAGGTCATCGCCGACCAGTTTCGCCTGGACCCCGGGAGCAATCATCTTCGGGGCGAGGCGCTGGCTTACTTCAAGGCAGCGATCGGGTTCCTGGCGCCCGTTCCGCCGCAGCTGGTCGCGATCGGTGGCCTATCTGGGACGGGCAAGACCACTCTTGCGACCGCCATCGCGCCATCGCTCGGGCGGGCGCCGGGTGCGCTTCATCTCCGCAGCGATATCGTGCGGAAACATCGATTTTCCGTAGCGGAGACGGCGCGGCTTCCAGGCACCGCCTACAAGCCGGAGATCTCGGCCGCGGTCTATGACACACTCAACGACCTCGCCGAAGCGGCGCTCCGCGCTGGACAGGCCGTGATCGTGGACGCCACGCACCTGCTCTCGGAGGAGCGTGATGCAATCGCCGCCGTGGCAGCGCGCGCAGGTGTCCCGTTCATAGGGCTATGGCTCGAGGCGCCAACCGAGATGCTGGTTCGGCGCGTCAAGGACCGAAGGCACGATGCATCGGACGCGACGGCCTCCGTCGTGGTGTCTCAAGCGAAGCAGGCCGTCGGCACCGTAATGTGGCACCGCGTAGACTCTAGCCAGGCCCCGGAAGCGCTGCGGGTCATCACGCTCGATCTGCTCCAACACGCCGCCCGCCAGCAATGCCCCTATCGGACCGATGGAACGCAATGAAGCCCCTTGGCAAAGGTATAGATGCACCTGTGGTGCCCGATACCCATCGCCCCGCTACCTCGCTTGCTCGGATTACGGTCCGTGACCTCCGCGTTTCATTTGGCGAAACCACAGTGCTGGACGGGGTCGACCTAGATGTCAGCGCAGGCGAGAACCTGGTTCTCATCGGCACCTCGGGCAGCGGGAAGACAGTGCTGCTGCGCTGTATCATCGGGCTGTTGCAGCCTGATTCAGGATCTATCCAGATCGATGGACAGGAAACGACGAAACTCGGCGCCCGGGCGCGCGACGCGCTCATGTCTCGGGTTGGTGTGCTGTTCCAGCGGAATGCGTTGTTCGACTCGCTCATGGTTTGGGAAAATGTCGTGTTCGGCCTGATGCAAAGAGGGCAGATGTCGCGCGCATCGGCGCGAGCGATGGCGATCGAGAAGCTGGCGGAAGTTGGATTGGACGAGACTGCCGCCGATCTGTTGCCCGCGGACTTGTCAGGTGGCATGCAAAAGCGGGTTGCCCTCGCGCGGGCGCTGGCGGCCAATCCGGAATTCCTTTTCCTGGACGACCCGGTGGCAGGCCTGGACCCGATACTGACGAATGAGATGGACGACCTGATCGCCGGCCGTTTTCGTACCCTGGGAACGACCGGCCTGTCGATCACACAAGACGTCGGCAGTGTTCGAAGGATTGCCAACCGGGTGGCGATGCTGTGGCAGGGCCGTATTGTCTGGACTGGTCCCGCGGACCAGCTCGACGTGTCCGGCAATCCTTTCGTGGACCAGTTCGTGCACGGCCGTGTGTCCGGTCCGATCCGATTTGACCAGCAATGGACATTGCCGACCCAAAGTTGACGCGGGATCGAGGTGCACGGGACAACGATGTCCGGCGTGTCCGGTCGTTGATCCAGATCAGTGTGCTGACCTCACGGGTTGGCCATGGTGGGTCGGTCCGGGCGAAAATCGCCCATGGGATGTTTTCTCAAGGGAGATCAATCATGGAATATGATGACAAGCAGCTGCAGAAGGGCGTGTCGGCGGCACTGGAATGGGCGCCCGACGTGAGTTCGGCGCACATTGGCGTTGCGGCCAAAGACGGGGTCGTAACGCTGACGGGCCACGTCGATCGTTATGCTGAAAAGGTGGCAGCCGAGCGTGTGGCCAGCAGGATCAAGGGTGTGCGGGCGATCGCCGAGGAGATTGAGGTCCACTATCTTGGCCAGGCCACGACCGATGACGAAGCCATCGCCGTGAAGGCAGCCAACATTCTGTCCTGGGATACGATGCTTCCCTCGGGTCGGATCGCGGTGAAGGTAGAGCATGGTTGGGTCAGCCTCACCGGCGAGGTGGACTGGCAATACCAACGCGTCTTGGCCGAACAGGGTATGCATCGCTTGAACGGCGTAAAAGGGATATCGAACCAGATCGGACTGGCGAAACAAGTTCAGCCAGCCGACGTGACGCTTAAGGTCGAAAATGCGTTGAAGCGTGACTCAGCGCTTGAGGCGGCTGGCATCAAGGTTGAGACTGAGAACCATACCGTCACGCTCAGCGGCCACGTGCGGTCCTGGCATGACCGCGAGGTGGCCGAACGCGCGGCTTGGTCGGCGCCGGGTGTGACGTACGTCGTGGACCGGATTGCGATCTTCTGACTGGGCGGGTGCTGCTCCACGCCGCGGGTCCGCTGCCGACAGGCTCGCCCCCTGCTGGCGGCGGTTTTTTCTACCCGAGATCGTAATGCTGGCCTGGGAGCAACGACATGAGCGATGTCAAAAACTCAGTTGATGACGCTGGCCGTGCAGCTTTATTGGTCCGTAACTGGTGGGTGATCGGGTTACGTGGCGGCTTCACCATCCTGTTCGGAGTCGTTGCACTGTTCCGGCCGGGATTGACGATCGAGACTTTGGTGGTTTTGTTTGGGATCTACATGCTGATCGATGGTGTGTGGACCATTACCGCCGGGGTAAGAGCCGCCGCGCGGCATGACCGCTGGTCGTTGCTGGTGGTGGAAGGAGCGCTCGATTTCTTGGCCGCGTCAATCGCGCTCGTCGCGCCGGTTGGGACCGTGGTCGCGCTGATCTATCTGGCCGGGGCCTGGGCGATCCTGACCGGCGTCACCTTGTTCATCGCCGCGTTTGCCTTGCGGGTCATCGACGGGCGCTGGCTGATGGCCCTGGGCGCTGCAGTTTCGATCATGTGGGGCGCTTTGTTGTTGGCCTGGCCTATCAACGGGGCGGTCATAATGACGTGGTGGCTCGGCGGCTATGCAATCGTGTTCGGCGCAGCGCTGCTCGGGCTCGCTTTCCAGCTCTGGGCAGCCGGCCGTTCGGCCGGACTCGACAACGCCGCGCTGCGCAGGCGGCCAGTCTGAGACTGCTCTGGATCAAGGCCAGAGATCGCCATGAGCGGTCCAATCCAGCCGCGATGCTGATGCAAACAGACCCGTGAGGAAAATCCATCCTGCGAGCAACTGAAATCATGACACGCACAGCCGCCAGGCCAGACTGGAATGAAGTCCGTCGATGCACAGTCCGAGTGTTGTAAGGTTGAAACGCTACCAACGTTGATTGAAAACTGAGCCATCGGCCGGAGTGATGAACCAACCCGCGCACAGGGCTCACCAACCTACCATCGATGGACACCGGTGGACCATGCAGCGGTAGGCTCGAAGACCACTCAGTTCTGCCAGTTATATGCCAGGTCGGGCCTTCAGTAGATCGGCAGGTTCGTGACGCCCTTTGTCCGGTTAAGCGGGCGCTTTCTCGCGTGAGCTTGCAACGGCCCGGCTTTGTTCGAGGGTGAGATAATCCGTATAGCCGTGGGCGCCTCCGCCATAGAACGTTTCCTGGCCCATGAGGGTGTTGAGCGGCCCGTTTACGCGCAAACGTTCAACCAGATCTGGATTTGCCATGAACAGCCGTCCGAACGAGACCAAGTCGGCCCGGCCGCTCGCCACGGCTTCGATGGCCATCTGCCGGTCGTATCCGTTATTGACCATCCAGACGCCTTCGAAACGGTCGCGAAGCGCTCCATAGTCGAACGCGATACTGTCTCTGGCACCACCCGTTTCGCCCTCCACAACGTGCGCGTAGGCCAGTTTCAGAGGATTGAGGTTTTCGACGACGTAATTGAACAAGGCCTGCGGGTCGCTGTCATGGGAATCGCCGGCGGTGGAGACCGGGGATAGCCGAATCCCGAGCCGATCGGCGCCAACGGCCGTCGCACAGGCTTTCGTGACCTCAAGCAGGAAGCGGGCGCGGTTCGCGATGGAGCCGCCGTAGGCGTCGGTGCGATGGTTGGTCCCATCGCGCAGAAAGGCGTCGAGCAGGTAGCCGTGGGCGCCGTGGATTTCGACCCCATCGAACCCGGCCTCGATGGCGCAGGCGCTGGCATGACGGAAGTCCGCGATGATGCCCGGGATCTCGTCAAGCCGAAGTGCGCGGGGCATTGAGACGTCCACAAACCCGTGGCCGGCCACAAAGGTCTTGGTGTTTGCCCGGATCGCTGAGGGACCGACCGGGGCCGCGCCGTCCTTCTGGAAGCTGGTGTGAGAGACACGGCCCGTATGCCAAAGCTGAATGACCATCGTGCCGCCCTTGGCATGGACGGCGTCGGTGACCCTTTTCCAACCGCGGACCTGGTCAGCCGTATAACAGCCCGGCGTATCGGCATAGCCTTGCGCCTGCGCCGAAACCTGCGTGGCTTCGGCGATGATTAGGCCGGCCGAGGCGCGCTGGGCGTAATACTCAAGCGCGAATGGACCGGGTACCAAGCCGGGCCCAGCGCGATTCCGGGTGAGCGGTGCCATCACGATACGGTTCGCGAGCCTTAATGCACCCGCCTGCGTGGGTTCGAAGAGCGCGTGGCTCGTGCGGGCCGGATGGAGCGGGGTCATTGAACGATCCTAAACGGTGGATTACGCGATTGGCCGGACATCAGGCTGCGCCGATAATTACGTCGGCCTTTCGGTCGATTTGAGCCTTCTCGGCTGACGAAAGATTACCCCGATTGAACTCTTCCGCCGCGCGCGCCTTTGCATTGCGCGCGTGGCTCGCATCAGGCATTGGGTAGGCCCGCTTATGCGGCAGACCAAATGCGCTATCGGTCAACGCGTTGCGTGCTTCGGTCGATAGTTCCACAGTAATGGTCCTTCATCTGTCTGTCTTGCGAGCCAACGCGACTGGCTCCGCCTCTCTGGGGATGACGTTCAATCGCAAGGGACTAGGAAATCTAGGGCCGGGAATTACTCATAGGGCGAGGATTGGTTGAAGGGTGCATTCGAAGCGGCCAATCCGAAAGCTGATTTACCGGTCTGCCGAAGTAACCAACACTTGTCTTCGGCGGGGGCCCACTGTTCGCGTCTGCCGCGGTGTCGGTATGCGTGATGGACGCACGTGACGTCGCCCCTGAGTAATTTCCGGCCCTGATCGTGCTGCCGCGCCGACCGCATTTGTGGACGATCAAGCCCGTCACCGGAGAAAACTAATGCCTGATCCGATTTCGAAACAAGCCGTCTGGTTCATCACCGGTTGCTCGACCGGGTTCGGCCGGGAGCTTGCGACGCAACTGTTGGCGCAGGGCTCTCGCGTGGCTGTCACAGCCCGGGACCCGGATACTTTGAAGGAATTTGAAGGCAAGACCAATGCTCAGGTGCTCAAGCTGGACGTGACCGACCCGGTGCAGGTATCCGCCGCGGTCGCCTCGGTCGGGGCGTCGTTCGGCCCGATCGACGTGCTGGTGAACAACGCCGGGATCGGCTATTTCGCGGCCGTCGAGGAAGGCGAGGACGCCGAAATCAGGCGGATGTTCGACGTGAACGTGTTCGGCATGGGCGCCATGATCCGGGCGGTGCTGCCGGGCATGCGGGAGCGGCGGCAGGGCTTCATTATCAACGTGTCATCGATCGGTGGACTACGGTCATTCCCGGCGATCGGCTGGTATAATGCCACGAAATTCGCGGTCGAAGGCTTGTCTGCTGCACTGTGGCAGGAAGTCGAGCCGTTGGGGATTCGCGTGATGGTGGTGGAGCCCAGCGGATTCCGCACGGACTGGGCTGGGCGTTCGGCGCATGAGAGCGCGGTTCAAATCGCCGATTATGCGCAAACCGCCGGGCGGGGGCGCCAGGGCGTCAGGGCCGTCTCGGGCCACCAGGCTGGGGATCCCGTCCGTGCAATCCAGGCGATCATCAAAGCCGTCGAGGGTCCGAACCCGCCACATCATCTGCTACTGGGTAATGATGCCTATGATGGCGCGCTGGCCACCCTTGCAGAATTGCGCGCTAATTTCGTGGCGTGGGAGGCGGTGAGCCGTGGCGCCGACTTTCCAGCGGACCAGTCCGGTAAAGCCGCCTGAAGAACCCGACGAGTTGTCCCGGCTTCGGCGGGAGAAACGGCAACTCCGTGAGGAGCGCCTTGATCCGGTCCCGGCTCAAGCCTTTCAAAAGCCGCGGCTTGGTTTGCCTGGGAAACCGGGGCGGTGCCGTCGGGCCCTTCCGGTTCATGAGCACGAACCAGGCCTGGTTCATGACCGCCACCATAGCGCGCATGCTCGGCGTGTCCAAGGTTGGTTTCACCGCGTGGCGCTAGTGACCGCAGTCACGCTACGCAGTGGCTGATGCGGCGCTACTGAAACGCATTCGGATCGTGTACGCCAGTTCGCGCCAGACCTACGGCGCACCGCGCATTCACGCCGATCTACGGGGCCGAGGTAGCGATCAACAGGGCGCGGCGGTTCACGAAGTGTCTCTGTCAGCAAGGCGGCTTTCCAGGCCGGTGGGGCTGGCACGGTAATAAGTCAGCGTCCGGTCGGCATGGCACATCCGCCAGGACAGCATGCGCTGCGCGTAATCGCGGACGGTGGCAGCATGGGCTGGGTCTGCCGCCAGATTGTAGAACTGGTGCGGGTCGGCCGCCATGTCGAACAGCAATGGCGGCAGCGCGGCGAAGTGCACGTATTTGTACCGGGCGTCCTGCAACACGCACAGGCTGCTGTTGTCATGATGCAGGCCCAAGTCCCGCTCCGGCGCCGAGTAGTAAACGTCGCGGAAATCGTACTCGTAATGCAGTGCATCGCGCGTCACCCCCGGCGCCGCCAGGATCGGCACCAGGCTCATGCCATCTGTCGCGGGCGGGATGTCACCGCCCAGCCAGTCCAGGATGGTTGGCATAACGTCGACGCTTTCGGTGTACGCATTCTCAATTGCCCCGGCACGCGGGTTGGTGCTGGCCTTTATCACGAGCGGAATGCGAAAGCTTTCGTCGAAATAGCCGATTTTACCGAGTAGAAAGTGGTCGCCCAACTGCTCGCCATGGTCGCTGGTAAAGATGATGAGCGTGTCGTCCCACTGGCCGGTCTGGTCTAGAAACGCAAAAACTTGGCCCAGCTGGTCATCGACTTCGGTCATCATGCCGTAATACGTAGCGCGAAGCTGGCGGACGGAGGCTTCGTCTAGGCCAGACGCCATACCGTCTGCGCCCTGGAAAAAGCTCAACTGCTTTTGGTGCGTCAGGTACCAGTGCAGCAAGGGATGCTGTGCCGCCTCCGCTTCCGGGCTGGCAGCACGCACGGGGCCGGGCATGTCAGCCGCGTCGTACAGCGCGTTGTAGGGTGCGCTGGCGACAAACGGCGGGTGCGGGCGGTAGTAGCCGAGGTGCAGGAAAAACGGCTTGCCGTCGCGGCCTTTCAGGTAGGTCAGCGCGCGCTCGGTAAAGAACGCCGTGTCACTCAGATGCGCGGGGATGCGCGCCGGGTGGATCGTGGCACCGCGCGCCGTCTCATGTTCCGGCAGCCAGATATCTTCGCGGTTGGGCGGCAGTGGGTAGCCCTGTTGCGCCAGCCAACCGAAATAGCCGTCATGATCCGGCTCGAACGCGCCCACGTTGCGCCAGCCATCCATGTTGTCACCCAGCGTGGAGAAGCGTGGATCATGCGGGGACGTAGCGCGCGGGTCGGGCGTGGTGGTGGTGTAGCCGACCAGCGCCGGGTCGTACCCGGTGGCGCGCAGCGCGCGGGGCAGGGTGACGTGGCGGGCATCGAGCGGGATCGTGTTCTGCACCGCCCGGTGATTCATGGCGTACAGGCCCGTCAGCAGGCTGGCGCGCGCCGGGCCGCAGGGGACGGTGGTGGTCACGTGGTTGCGGAACGTGACGCCCGCGCGGCACAGCCGGTCGAGGTTGGGCGTATGCAAATGCGGCGTGCCCAAATACGGCATGCAGTCGGCCCGCCACTGGTCGACGACAATCAGCAAGACGTTGCGGCGCGGTCCACTCAGCATGGAACGGAGCTACCACTCGGCACCCGGTCTGTCTGTGGCGGATCGATGATCTACGTTGGCGGACGCCGCCACAACACATACGCCGCGCCGAGGTTGAGCACGCCCGCAAGGGCCAGCGTGTGCGCAGGCCCGATGCCGGCGGCCGACAGGGCTGCCACCAGTCCGGACCCGGCCACGATAAAGGCCGCGTTTACCACGTTATTGGCCGCAATCATGCTGCCGCGGCGGGCCGGGTCCGACCGGTGCAGCAACATCGTATAGAGCGGTACGCTGAACACCCCGCCCGCCCCGGCTGCCCCCAGCACGCACAACACCGCCAACACACCCGGCACGCTGGACAGGAGCGCCGCCGGGCTATGCCACCCGGCGGCGTCCGGTAGCGACACGAGCCCGGCGAACGCAAGCGTCAGCACCGACAGCACGAGCGCCGCGGGTGCAACCGGCCGGGCGCTCAGCAGACCGCGTAACAGCCGCCCCGCCAGCAGTGAGCCGCCCGCAATGCCTACGGCAAACACGACAAGCAATAGGTTCAGCACCCGCACGTCACCGCCCAGCGTGCGTTGGGTCAGCGACGGGAACTCTGTCAGATACACCGCCCCCACGGTCCAAAACCATGACAGACCAATGATGCACGTCCAGGCCGGGCGGTTAGCGCGGGCCAGGCGCAGCAGGACCACCGTCTCGCGCAGCACGTTGCGCCCGATCGCCAAACCTGGCGAAACAGCGTTTGCGGCCGGTACTGCAAACGCCGCCGCCGCCCCGGCCCCTGCTAGTCCCAGACCGACTAGCGCCACGATAAGCGGCCCATGGGTGAGCAGCACCAAGGCGCCGCCCGCGATCGTGCCGGTGATGATAGCGCCGAAGGTCCCGGCTTCGATCAGCGCATTGCCGCCCACCTGCTCGTCCGGCGCCAAGTGCTCCGGCAACAAGCCGAACTTGAGCGGGCTGAAAAACGCTGCCTGTACGCCCAGCGCGAACAGCACTGCCAGCAGCGCCAGAACACTTTGCAGTAGAAGCCCCACGGCAGCCGCGGCCATGATGGCGATCTCGGCCAGTTTGGTCATTTGCAGCAGGCGCGACTTGTCGAGCTTGTCCGCCAACTGCCCGGCTGTGGCCGACAGCAGCACGTAGGGCAGGATGAATAGTGCACCGGCCAGTGCCACGAGCGCCGTCCCACCCTCGCCGGTGCGGAAAATGACCAGCGCCACGAGCGCGTTCTTGAATAAATTATCGTTGAGCGCGCCGAGCGACTGCGACAGGAACAGCGGCAGGAAACGCCGGGTTAAAAGAAGTTGAGGCATGGCGGGCGGTGTAGGGCATCGTGGGTCGTTCGTCAGCCCGGGGTGACGAGTCGCGGGCTTTGGCCAGACTGCCCAGATGTCCGACGGACGTCTCGCACGCGGCTGGTAGGCTCAACGACGGAGCTGAGCGGGCCCGGCTTAATGTCCCCTGGCAGCAAAGTCTCATGCTGACCTAGCCGCTTGTGTCCAGGTGCCCCCTTGCCGGTGACATTCTGAAAGCGCCATGGCGGATCGGCTAGCGGCGTGCGGAACCGCTGCCCGCCCAAACGAACCTGTAGGGTATCCGTGACCGCGAGCCCCGTGTCAGTCATAGCCGAGGGCACCGAACTCGGTATAGTCTGTTGAACCTTTAGAAGCGTTAATGCCGCCGCTTCTCCACCTAATTCCTCAAAAAACGGGAGGTAGTGCTGAAAACGATCTTTGCCGGCGGCATGGCGGATGCCAGCCCCGCGCGATGCGGCGCGACCTGTCCGTGCCGCTAAGCGTGGACCGGCTGTTACTGGTATCGACCCAGCCCTGGGTCTTCCCCGCCCGGCTGTGCATGGCCTTGCGCCTGGCCGGCGCGCATGTCGAGGGAGCGTCGCCATCCTATGGCTTTCTTGGGCGTAGTGCCGCGCCGCTCGCCTGGCACCGGCTTCGCCCCTGGCGCATGGGGCCGGACCTGGCCCGAGCCGTGCGGCGGGCGCGGCCCGACCGGTTGGTCCCGTGCGATGACGCCGCCACGGCTTTGCTCGTAGCGCTGCACGCGGACCCGGCAACCCGCAGCCTGGTGGAGGCGTCGCTCGGTGAT
>JANONC010000071.1:0-1766 GCA_031420655.1 Rhodospirillales bacterium
AGTGTCGATCCAAGATCATGTTGAGTCGGGTGAGTCGGTTGTGATTCCATCAGTTCTGCGCCGATTCGCAGGGGTGATTGAATGTGGACAGTGGAGAACCGGCGTCGGTATGACCGCAGCAAGCTGCGTTACCCGAGTGACCTGACGGATGCCGAGTGGTCGCTGATCAGTCCGTTGATCCCCCGCGCCAAGCGGGGTGGCAACAAGCGGACGGTGAACATGCGTGAGGTGGTCAACGGGCTGATGTATGTGCTGGGCACCGGGTGCCAGTGGGCGGCGATCCCGAAGGACCTGCCGCCGCGCAGCACGGTGAACTTTTACTTCAAACGTTGGGAGCATGACCGCACGCTCGACCGGCTGCACCATGCGCTCTATGTGGCCTGCCGGGAGCAGGCGGGGTGCGAAGCGAGCCCGAGTGCGGCCATTATCGACAGCCAGAGCGTCAAGAGCGCCGAAAAAGGGGGGTCTCGGACCCGCCGGGCTTCGACGTCGGCAAGAAGCGACATATCCTCGTCGATACGCAAGGCTTGCTGATGCAGGCCATTGTGCACGCCGCCGACATCCAGGACCGCGATGGCGGCGTGCTGCTGATGGCCTCGCTGTTCGGGCTCTACCCATTCCTGCTGAAGCTTTACGCCGACGGCGGCTATCAGGGGCCGAAGTTTCAGGCCGGGTTGGCCCGCATCTGCGGTCAGGTCAACGTCGAGATCGTCAAGCGCTCCGATGCCGCGCGCTTCGTGGTGCTGCCAAAACGCTGGATCGTCGAACGCACGATCGCCTGGCTGAACCGGTGCCGGCGGCTGGCCAAGGATTGGGAACGCCTCAACCGCAACGCCCTCGCGTTCCTGCGTTGGGCTTCGATCAGGCTGATGCTCCGACGCCTATGTCAAACAACAAAATGATCTTGGATCGACTCTTAGGCTTTCCAAGTCCTGGTCGTGGAACGCCTCGACGGTAGCTTCCTTGACGGTTCGGTTCATGCGTTCGGCTTGGCCATTGGTCCATGGGTGATATGGCTTGGGCAGCTTGTGCAGGATGCCGTGTTCCTTGCCGACACGGTCACGCTGTTCGACCAGCCGGTGTTCCCGCTGATCGACATTGTCTTGAATGGGGCGCTGTCAGCCACCGCCGGCATCAGCTTCGGCGTCGACACCAAGGGGATCTTGGACTACGCGGCCGGCGGGTATATCGACCCGGGTAAGTTGCTGGACGGGCTGTACGTGACCTACCCCGTGGCCAATGGCGCGGCCGCACCGGTGCTACAGATCGCGGGCCGGATCGGCATCGGCGTGGGTCTGGGCATCCCGGGGCTGGAGGTGGTGGGAACCGGCGGCATCGGCGGCGAGGTGGATTTCTCCCTGGCCAATACCGGCAAGAACTACCTGGGACCGCTCATCAGCCAGTTGACGTCTGACCCGCTTTCGGCGTTCAACGCGGCGGGCAAAATCACGGCCGGGTTCGAGGTCGGTACCAAAATCCTGGGCCTGCCGAGCTACAGCTACGACAGCCCGACGGTCACGCTGCTGACCTTCAATCATGCCATTACGCCGCTGGTGGGAGTGCAGACAGCGACGTTCAACCGCATCGCGGTCACCAGCATCAACGGGGACACAACGAAGACGACCGGGCGCGAGGTGAGCAACGACGTCATACGCTTCACGCTGTATTTCTCTTATACCAAGACTCACGGCATATGACCTGGCACCCATTTCCGCAGCCCGATGCTCATGACGCGCCAGGGCTGGTCGGCCAGTCTGTTCCAAGCG
>JANONC010000072.1:0-1718 GCA_031420655.1 Rhodospirillales bacterium
TTTGTGCTGGCCACCGCGGCGGCGGCGATCGGCCGGGACGTAACCCTTTTTGCTACCAACGCCGGCTGCCACGCTTTACTGGCGGTCCTACCTTACGATGGCCCGCATGCGCCCGGCGTGGCCACGCTGGCCGAGTTGAGGGACGCGGCAGGGGCGATCGGCGTGCGGTTACTGGCCTGCCCGGCCGGGTTGCGGCTGGCGGGGCTGGAGGCGGCGCCGCTGGCACCTGGGGTGACGGTAGCGGGGGTGCCGAGCTTTTTGGCGGCGTCGCCCGGGCAGGTCATCACGCTGTAGCGTGATTGCACGTCTTGACCAGCGGGCCCGGGGTTGCGACTGCATGCACATGACGCGGCTTACCCTTTGGCTTGCCATATTGCTGGTGCCCACGATGGCGCTGGCCGCGCCCTTGCCGCCGCCGGTGCCACTGCTGTCAAACGGCCCTTCCCCCGTGCGGCCCCCCGTACGGCCCCCTGTGCAGCCGCCCGTGCGGCCTCCCGCAACAGCGCCAGCCATACCCGCGCCAGCCATACCCGCGCCTGCCGGGCCAGCGCGTAAGCCCGCGCCGCCGCATCACCAGGCCTTGCCGCACCGGCCAGTGACGGCCAAACCGGCCCCGCCCCGCCCGGTCGCACCGGTCGTGCCCCTGGCCCCGCCCGAGCCCGAACCGCCCGCCGCCCCCACGAAGGGCACCAACTCCGGCCTGGTGCTGCCGCGTTTCGCCAGCCTCCGTTCCGACGAGGTGTTCATGCGCGCCGGACCCGGACCCCGCTACCCGGTCGACTGGGTATACAAACGCCGCGACTACCCGGTCGAGATCGAGCGGGAATTCGATATTTGGCGCCTTGTCCGGGATGTGGAGGGCGTGCGCGGTTGGGTGAACACGCAGACGCTCGCGCCACGCCGCAGCGGTGTCGTACTGCCGGGCCCCAACCCCGCCGTCCCCATCGAGCGGGCGTTGCGCAAAGAGGCGCGGGACGACAGCCCGGCCGTGGCACGGCTCAAGCCCGGCGTGATCGTGCGGCTGCGCAGCTGCGACGCCGGGTCCGACTGGTGCGCGGCGCAGATCCAGGACTATCGTGGCTACGTCCGCCGCACGGATGTGTGGGGCGTTTATCCGGGGGAGGCTGTTCAATGAGCGCGCGCGCGCACCACGACATCGGCGGCGTGGCCAAGTTCATGTGCGAGCCGGTCGACACCACCGAGCATGTCCTGACCGAGTTCGACCGCACCGTCGACGCCATCCGCGGCCTAGTCGCCGCCCGGGGGCTGATGAGCGTGGACGAACTGCGCCGCGGCATCGAGGCACTGCCCGAAGCCGAGTACCATCGGCTGAGTTACTACGAACGCTGGCTGTGCTCGATCACCGCGACGCTGTTGCGGACCGGCGTAATCACCGAGTCCGAACTGGCGGCGCTGCTATGATTGCCGAGGGCGCGCGGGTACGGGTGCGGGACGCCTGGCCGGAGCGGGACGGCCCGTGCCACATCCGCACGCCACATTACGTACGTGGCCATGTGGGCCGGGTGGTGCGCGGGCTGGGTGCGTATCCCAACCCGGAAGACCTCGCCTTTCGCCGCCCGGCACCGCGCCTGCCGCTCTACCACGTTGCGTTCGACCCGGCGTCGTTGTGGCCCGACGCGGTTTATGATGGTGAGATCGTGATCGAGCTGTACGAACCGTGGCTGGAGCCGGCATGACCCTCTCGGAACGCGACCCGC
>JANONC010000073.1:0-1905 GCA_031420655.1 Rhodospirillales bacterium
CCAAGTGGCAGGCTCTTGGCGCGGGTCTGCCAGGCCCGGTCCAGCGTCCGCTCCATGGCCGAACGGGCGCGCTGGACGATGGTGGAGCGTAGCGTTCCCCGTTCGAACACATAGGTGTCGGGCAGAAACATCCCCTCCGCCACCTGGGCCGGTGGACCATCGAGCGTATCTGTGCCGTTCAGCAGCGCTGCGACCTGGAGCGCGGTCAGGCCTTCGGCAACGGTTAACTTATGCATCACGCTGCGGCCCGCGCGCAGGATCGTCAGCACCTGTTGCACGCTGGCATGGACTGGAAACTCGAACTCCCCGGCATGCAGCGCACCTGCCGACTTCGTAAAGCCGGCGGCCGCTTGAAACACCGGGCCAGGGCCGATCACCCCGCCAGCGACGAGGGCGGCGGCGATACCGTCCTGGCCGCCCCGGGGTACGATAACCGTCGTGGTGGCTAGCAGCGGCCCGGGCTGCGTGTAGAGCCGGTTCGCCAGCAGTACCCCGCCCACGCCTACGACCGCGACAGCCACCAATACCGCCCAAAGCCAGCGCATCAGGCTAGGCCCGCGTTGAACCGACTAAGCGGCGCGCTTGAACAGGATAGACGCATTGGTGCCGCCAAAGCCGAAGCTGTTCGACAGCGCCACATCCACCCGCCGCTGCTGCGCCTGCAGCGGTACCCGGTCGATCACGCTCTCCCGGCTCGGGTGGCGCAGATTAAGCGTGGGCGGCACCACGCCATCGCGAATGGTGAGCAGGGAGAAAATCGCCTCGATCGCTCCGGCCGCCCCTAGCAGATGGCCGGTCGCGGATTTGGTGCTGGACATCGCCAGGCCCTGCGCGTGCGGGCCAAAAAAGCGCTCGACCGCCTCCAACTCCAAGTCGTCGCCGAGCGGCGTGCTGGTGCCGTGCGCGTTCACATACTGCACATCGGACGCGTCCATGCCGCCATTTCGGAACGCCGCCTTCATGGCCCGGAACGCTCCCTCATGCCCCTCCGCCGGCGCCGTGATGTGATGGGCGTCGCCGGACATGCCGTAACCGCAGACCTCACCATAGATCTTGGCCCCGCGGGCCCGCGCGTGCTCCAGTTCCTCCAGCACGACGATGCCGGCCCCCTCACCCATCACAAATCCGTCGCGGTCCCGGTCCCAGGGGCGCGATGCCTCGGCCGGCGTGTCGTTGAAACCGGTGCTGAGCGCACGGCTGGCGCAGAACCCGGCCATGCCGAGTTCGTTGACGGTGCCCTCCGCCCCGCCCGCGACCATCACGTCCGCATCGCCCCACATGATCAGCCGCGCCGCATCGCCGATCGCGTGGACGCCGGTAGCGCAGGCGGTGACGACCGAGTGGTTCGGGCCCTTGAACCCATACCGGATTGAAACGTGGCCGGACGCCAGGTTGATCAGCGCCGACGGGATGAAAAAGGGCGACAGCCGTCGCGACCGCCCCTCGGCCACCATAACCGCGGCCTCATAGATCGTGCCCAGGCCACCGATGCCAGAGCCGATCATGACGCCGGTGGCGCACCGCGCATCCTCGTCCGGCGGCACCCAGCCGCTATCCTCCACGGCCTCGGTCGCGGCAACCATCGCCAGATGGATGAACCGGTCCATCTTCTTCTGATCCTTGACCGGAACCCATTCGGACAGGTCCAGCCCACCCGTGGCCCGCGTGCCGGCCGGCACCTGCCCGCCGATCTTGGCAGGCAGATCCTTTGTATCGAACGACTGGATCGTCTTAATGCCGCTATGGCCCGCGATCAGGCGGGACCATACATGCTCCACTCCCAATCCGAGCGGGCAGGCAATGCCCATGCCGGTGACAACGACGCGACGCCCGCTGGATGGTCCGGACATGGGAGTTTCAGGCGGCCTTTTGCTTCTCGATAAAGTCGATTGCGTCCTTGACGGT
>JANONC010000074.1:0-3675 GCA_031420655.1 Rhodospirillales bacterium
GCTGCGGCTGCGGACTGCCCGCGGACAAGGGTTGTAATCAGCTTGAACATGGCGGCGCCCGCTTCTATGAACGTTGTTCACACGAAGGACTAGTCCGGTTATGAACAGCGTTCAAGATAAAATTGAACGACGTTCAGAAAAATCGCGCGCCTTGGCCGACCGGCTGGTCGGTGCGGCCGAGGCGGTGATTGCGGCGGACGGCTTGCCGGCTCTGCGCGCCCGAGCACTCGCATCTGTCGTGGGGTGCTCGGTTGGCGCGATCTACGGTGTGTATGAGGATCTCGACGCCATCGTCCTGGAAGTCAATGCGCTCACGCTTGACGCGTTTGTGGCCGACATGGGCCGTGATGCACGCGGCGCGGGGCCGGAGGACCAGTTAGTGCAAATGGCCGAGGCCTACCTGGATTATGCCGCCCGCAACCGGCATCGCTGGGCGGCCCTGTTCCAGCACCGGCTTCCGCCGGGCCGGACGATCACGGAGTCCTATGCCAACCGGCAAGAGGCCGCGTTTCGCCTGATCGAGGCACCCTTGGCGGCGCTCCACCCCACCTTGCCAGAGATCGGCCTGGCGGCCCGCACCCTGTTTTCGGCCGTGCATGGGGTGGTGGCGCTGGGCCTCGACGAACGGATTACGGTCCTGCAGCTACCGGTATTACGAGCGCAGCTGGGTCAGATCGTGCGGGCAGCGGTGCGCGGGCTAGTGTTGCGGTCCTGAAGTTCGCACAGACAGCGAACTCCCGCTTTTAACCCCGCACGTTAGAGTCCAATCCGACCAAAATGGGTCGGTTTGGACTCTAAGTATTGAGGTTTAGCGAGAACTGCTCCCGCCCAGGCGAAGCAGCCTGGTCGGGAAGTGCTCTGGGTTAGCGCCGGGCTTTGCGTGCGGCGTATTTGGCGTCCCGTTCGGCCTTGCGCTGCGCCTTGATTGCTTCGTCGCGCGCGGCGGCTTCGGTGACGCGGGTGGCTTCCTCTTCGGCGCGCAGCCGCTCAGCCTCGATCTTTGCCACATCTTCCGCCTGGCGGCGCAGATCGTCGATCTCCTTTTGCTTTTTACGCTCGATCGCCCGCAGCTCTCGCGCATCGGCGATGGCTTTGCGCTCCGCCTGCCGGGCCAGCACAGCCGGGTCGTCGGGCGCGGGCTTGGCCTTGAAGCTGTCGACCAGGGCCCGCTTGGCTGCTGCCGCTGCGGCCGCCCGGTCTGCGAATTTGTCGCCTTTGAACGCCAAAACTAAAACTCCGTATCGTTAACGCCGGTCTGGACCGGCTTCGAGTAGTTGCAGGTTCTGCTGGGCCAGGTCGGCCGTCGCAGTATCCGGAGCCAGCGCCGCCGCCCGTTCCCAATCGCGCCGGGCACCCGGCCGGTCGCCCCGGCGCTGCCGCAAGATGCCGCGCTCCAGCAATGCCTCCGGGTTATCGGGATCTTGCACCAACGCCCGCTCCACATCCTCCCGTGCGCGGTCCAGCTGGTTCAGCCCGCGTTGCGCTGCCGCGCGCAGCACCAGCGCATCGGTTCGCTTGGCGTCGGTTTCGAGCGCGTGGTCCAGGTCTTCCACGGCGCTGCGATAGCGCTCTAGCGCGGCGGCGGCAATCGCGCGGTCTATCAATAGATCCTCATCGTCGGGCGTCAGCGACAGGGCGAGCGTGGTGGAGCGATAGGCTTTGTCGGCCGAGCCAGCGATCAGCCATGCCTGGCCAGCCTGGCCGAAGACTGAGGCGCGGGCGGCAGCGCCTGCGGTGCTGGAGGTGGCGAGTTTGTCCATGAGGGCCGCCCCGGTCTCGGCTTCACCCAGCGCCAGTTCGGCCAGCGCCCGGCAATGGGTCGCACCCTCACCGCCGCCCGTCGCTTCCCATGCGTCGGCAAAGGCGCTGGCTCCCTCTGGATCGGTGTTCAGCATGGAAAGGCACTTGTCATAGTCCTCGCCCTCCGCAATCCGGGGTGGAATGGGCGGCAGCGGTAGCGGCAGGTCGTCGGATGCGCTGGCTGCCAGGCCAAACCAGCCGGACCCGGACCAGATCAGCGCGCCGGCGACCAGCGCGGTTGCGAGTGCGGCGGCGATGGCCACGGCCGGCACGCCACCGAAAGTGAGGCCCCTTCTCATTAAGATGTTGCATACGCTGCCCCGCCGTGCCGGGCAACGGCGGGGAGTTCGTCGTGATGCAGGTCTTGTTACATCTGCGTCCCGCTATGCAGGCTTGGGTGATCTGCTGCTAGCATGAGGGGCCGCCAGAAATCACTGAAGCCATCTGGGACGATTGAATGCTGAAGATAGGCGGATGCTGAGGATGGGTGGATGCTGAACAGGTGGTTTGCTGGTGTGCTGGCGTCCGGGGGCGTCGTCTTGCGTTGAGCCATCTGTTGATCTTTGGCTTGGGCTACACCGGGGCAGCGATCGCCGGTGCCGCGACAACGGCCGGATTTCGCGTGACCGCCACCAGCCGTAACCCGGCGCGCGTGCCGCCCCTCGCGGGGGTTACGGTGGTGCCGTTCGCGGACGCCAGCCTGGACGGCGTGACCCACGTGCTGCAAACCGCCCCGCCCGGCCCAGAGGGGGACCCGGCGTTGCTGGCCCATGGTGAGGCACTGGCGTCTGCGCCGCTCCAATGGCTCGGCTATTTATCCACCACGGGCGTTTACGGCGACCGGGGCGGGGCCATGGTGGATGAGGCGACGCCGCCCGCGCCCACCGCCGCCCGCAGCCAACGCCGCCTGGCCGCCGAGGGGGCCTGGCGGGCCATCGCCGGGGCGCGCCCGCTCGATCTGTTCCGGGTGGCAGGCATCTATGGACCTGGGCGCTCGCCATTTGCCGAGCTGCTGGCCGGTACCGCGCGGCGGATCGACAAGCCCGACCACCGGTTCGGCCGCATCCATCGCGATGATATTGCGGGTGCCGTGCTGGCCGGCATGCTGCATCCGGATGGGGTGCGCGTGCTGAACCTCACGGATAACGAGCCGGCCGCCAGCGCCGACGTGCTGGCCGAGGCGGCGCGGCTGCTGGGAATCCCGGCTCCCCCGCTGACGCCCTATGACCCGGCGGCGCTAAGCGAGATGGCGCGCAGCTTCTGGGCCGAATCGCGGCAGGTCCGGAGCGAACAGACGCAGCGCGTGCTGGGGCTACGCTGGCGTTACCCCAGCTACCGGGAGGGTCTGGCCGCAACCCTGGCTCAGGAACGGGCGGAGCAGGCCAAGTAGGAGGGCGAGGTCCGCCGGGCGGGACAGCCGGTGGTCGCCGTCCTTGATCAGCGTGACCTGCACGTCGCCACCCGTCAGCCGATCCGCGATCGCTAGCGCCGTCTCCCACGGGACGTCCGGGTCCTGCTGGCCCTGCATCAGGCGCACCGGGACCGTGACCGCGATGGGCGCGTCGAGCAGCAGGTGCCGGCGCCCATCCTCGATCAGCCGGGCGGTGATCGGGAGCGGGTCGCCATACCCGCTGGGCTGGTACACGACGCCAGCTTGCCTCAAGCGGGTCCGCTCGTCCGGCGTCATCGCGTCCCACATCAGGCGCTCCGTAAAGTCCGGTGCGGCGGCGACGCCGACCAGCGCCGTGATCCGTGCGGGCATGCGCCGGGCCAGTAACAGCGCGATCCAGCCGCCCATGCTGGACCCCACCAGCACGACCGGACCGGTGACGAGTGTGGTAATGAGCAGGGCCGCGTCCTCCACCCACTGCCCGA
>JANONC010000075.1:0-9156 GCA_031420655.1 Rhodospirillales bacterium
ATCGCAACCAGCAGCCCGGCCGCAATCGCCTTGTACCGCCGCAGCTCCTGCCGGGCAGCGCGATCAGTTTCCGTTATCGCCAGGCTATTCATCGGGTGCTTCTATCAAGGGCCTGGCGGAAGGGGAACTCTCCCTCGCCGCCCGCAATCATCCCACCGGATCGGTGGAACCAGGATGATCCCGCAAAAGGTACTTTGGATTACGACGGTGGTGATGGCGGTGGTGCAATCCTCGCCACACGCGAGCGCCGCACGGCGCAGGAGGCTCACACGATCATGCACGGAACCGTGCCGCCGATTGCCGCGTACGCGTGCCTGACCATGCAGTAAGTCACGGTTCGCTCGTGGTGCTTAACGGCTTTACTGCGCGGGTATTTCACTTTGCGCGGTACATCGATTGGGCGCTTACCCCGCGAGTGAAGGCGCATGCTGGTCGAATCCGCGGCTTGGTCGGGCTGAACGCCCTAGCTGCGGTAGCTGCCGTTGATGTCGATGTAGCCGTGCGTGAGGTCGCAGGTCCACGCAGTACCGCGGCCCTTGCCTAGGCCAAGGTCGACGGTGATGCCGATGTCGCGGCCGCGCATGTGCTCCACCACCGGACCCTCGTCGTAACCAGCCACTACGGCCCCGTCGCGCGCCATCCATGTTCCGCCGACGCCCACGGAAAGCCGGTCGCGATCCGCCGGCTCGCCACACTTGCCGACAGCCATCACGATCCGGCCCCAGTTCGCATCCGCCCCGGCGATCGCGGTCTTGACGAGCGGCGAGTTGGCGATGGCCATCGCGACCCGGCGGGCTGACTTGCCGGTCACGGCCCCGGTCACGTCGATTCGCACCAGCTTCTGCGCGCCCTCGCCATCGCGCACCACCTGGAGCGCCAGATCGAGCAGCACGGCGTCCAGCGCGTCCCGGAATCGACGCACTAACTTGGTGTCGTCCTTGCCAACATGGGCGTGGCTGGCCTGGCCGGTTGCGAACAGCAGCACCGTGTCACTGGTGGAGGTGTCGCTGTCGACCGTGATGCAATTAAAGCTGCGCTTGGTGCCGCGGGCCAGCATGTCCTGCAGCAAGTCGCGGGGCAGGTTGGCGTCGGTCACGACGAAGGCGAGCATCGTTGCCATGTCCGGCGCAATCATGCCGCTGCCTTTGGCAAATCCCTGGATGGTCACGGGGCTGCCTTCGATATGCACGGTGCGCGTGCTCGCCTTTGGAAAAGTATCGGTTGTCATAATGCCGCGGGCGGCGGCGTCCCAGCCATCTTCGGCCAAACTAGAATAAAGGCCGGGCAGGGCGGTGAGAAGGCGATCGACGGGGAGTGCCTCACCAATCACGCCGGTGCTGGCGACGTACACCTCATGCGTCTCGCATCCGGCCAGGGCGGCAACGGCGGCGGCGGTCTGGCGCACGACATCGGCACCCGCCTTGCCCGTGAACACATTGGCATTGCCCGCGTTCACCACCAGCGCGCGGCCAGACCCATGTTCCAGCGTTTTGCGGCACCAATCGACAGGCGCGCCGGGACATTTATTGCGCGTGAACACGCCTGCGGCCACCGTGCCCGGCGGCAAGGTCATCATGACAAGGTCCGCTCGGTTGGCATAGCGGATGCCAGCCGCCACTGACCCCAACTTCACCCCGGCCAAGGGCGGCAGATCCGGCATCGGGACGGCCAGAGGGGACACGGGCAGCGCCATGTCTAGCGGGCCGGACGGACGGGCGTAACCGGGCGTGCGGCCGGTGCTGGTGCCGAAGCCGGGGCCGGTGCCGGGGCCGGGGACGGTGTGGCGACCGGGGATGGCGACGGAACGGCCGGGGCTGCCGAAGCCCCAGGCGGCAAGGGTTCGGCCGGCGGCGTCACTACCGGTAGGTCGAGCGGCGACCCGTCGATCTTAAATTTCTCGACCGGCACGCCCTCACGCGCGGCGGACAGGACACGGCTGACCCCCTCCTGGATCATGAGCTGGCGAACCTCGTCCCGCACCTGCTCCAGCGTGGGCGGCGGAGCAGACCGGCGTTCTTCGAGCTTGATCACGTGCCAGCCGAACCGGGTCTGCACCGGGGTCTGCGTCACCTCGCCGGGCTTGAGGGCAAACGCCACGTCGGCAAACTCCGGCAGCATGTCGGTCTTTTTGAAAAAGCCGAGATCGCCGCCATTGGTTGCACCCGGGTCCTTGCTGCTGGTTTTCGCCAGCTCGGCAAAATCGGCGCCGCCCGCAAGCTGCGCGATAATCGCCTTCGCCGTCGCCTCATCGGGGACCAAGATGTGACGGGCGCGCACCTCTTCCTCGCCGGGCTTACCGGCATAATCGCGCTCGTAGCGCGCCTTGACGGCGTCATCGGTCAGCCCGGGTGCGATGTCACGCGACAGCAGGGCATTCTGAAGCGCCGTGTCCGTCGCACGGCTGATCTGCTTCTGGACGCCCGGGTCCTTTTCGAGCCCGGCCTTGCGGGCCGCAAGCACGATGATGCGGCGATCGATCAGCTGATCGATCAGCATTGGGTACAGAACCGGGGCCGGCATGCCACGCAGCTCTTCCGGCAGGTTCTGCGCCGCCTCTGTCAACTCACTCGCATGCACTTCCTCACCGGCCACCCGTGCAACCACGGGGTCTGTTGCCGGGCTAGACGCAGCGCCAGGCACCGGAACTGGCGTTTGCGCGGCGGCGAGGCTTGTGGAAGCGAGCAGGAATACGGCAAACAGGCTCAAACGGCGCATCAGGACCCTCGGTCAACCAGAGGCGCGGACCATGCCCGAACCGGCCGCGCGTCACAAGCGCGCCCACGGATCGTTGACCCGGCCCGGCCCGGGACCTATCTGCGTTGTGCAACATCGCCAAGGCACGCTGCACGCTTCCGCACGGGCCACACCGGAAGGCCACTCATGTTCGCCAGCCTCGCCCGCGCCGTCTTCGGCTCGACCAACGACCGCTCACTGAAGGCGTACCAGCGCCGCATCATGGCGATCAATGGATTCGAGCCAGCGTTGCAGGCGCTGAGCGACGCGGCGCTGGCAGGTAAGACTGTGGAATTCCGGGACCGGCTGGCCGCCGGGGCAACACTGGACGACCTGTTGCCCGAAGCGTTCGCGACCGTGCGGGAGGCGGCACGCCGCGTGCTCGGCCTACGCCACTTCGACGTGCAGATGCTGGGCGGCATGGTGCTGCACGACGGCAAGATCGCCGAGATGAAGACCGGTGAGGGTAAGACGCTGGTGGCGACCCTGCCCGTGTACCTTAACGCGTTGACGAGCCGCGGCGTGCATGTCGTTACGGTCAACGATTACTTGGCCACCCGCGATGCAGAGTGGATGGGCCGGGTGTACGGGTTCCTTGGCATGACGGTCGGCGTGATCGTGCATGGCATGGAAGATCACCAGAAGCGCGCCGCCTACGCGGCCGACATCACCTATGGCACCAACAACGAGTACGGTTTTGACTACCTGCGCGACAATATGAAGTATCAGTTGGAGGAGATGTGCCAGCGCGACTTCTATTACGCGATCGTGGACGAGGTCGACAGCATCCTGATCGACGAAGCGCGTACGCCGCTCATCATCAGCGGCCCGGCCGAAGACAGCAGTGATCTGTATCGCACGGTGAACACTGTGATGGTCGAGTTGGTGCGCGACCCGGCGATTTATGAAAAGGACGAAAAGTTCAAGACCGTGACGATGACCGAAGCCGGGTCGGAGACGGTCGAGCGGATGCTGACCGAGGCGGGGATCGTCACCGAGGGTAACCTCTACGACATGTTCAACGTGGGCGTTTTGCATCACGTCCAGCAATCGCTCCGCGCCAACACGCTGTTCCATCGCGACGTGGATTACATCGTGCGCGACGACAAGGTGATCCTGATCGACGAATTCACCGGCCGCATGATGGACGGCCGCCGGTTTAGCGAGGGGTTGCACCAGGCGTTGGAAGCCAAGGAGCACGTCACGGTGCAACCGGAGAACCAGACGCTCGCCAGCATCACGTTCCAGAACTATTTCCGGCTCTATCCGAAGCTGGCTGGCATGACTGGCACGGCACTGACGGAAGCGGACGAATTTGCCGAGATCTACAAGCTGGACGTGCTCGAGGCACCAACCAACGTGCCGGTGCAGCGTGCGGATTCCGATGACGAGGTGTACCGCACGGCGGCCGAAAAGTATGACGCGGTCGCCGCCCTGATCGCCGAAGCGCGGGAGCGTGGGCAGCCGGTGCTGGTAGGCACAACCAGCATCGAAAAGAGCGAGGTGATCAGCGAGCTGCTTACCCGTAAGCAAGTGCCGCACGCCGTCCTGAACGCGCGTTTCCACGAAAGAGAGGCGACGATCGTGGCGCAAGCCGGTGCGCCAGGAGCGATTACGATTGCGACCAACATGGCCGGCCGAGGCACGGACATTAAGCTCGGCGGCAACGCCGACATGCGGATCAAGCTGGAAACGGCCGATCTACCCGAAGAAGAGGCGATCGTTCGCGCGGCGGCCATCACGGCCGAGGTTGCGGAGTTCCACGAGCGGGTCAAGGCCGCAGGCGGTCTGCTGGTGGTGGGCACGGAACGGCACGAGTCGCGCCGGATCGACAACCAATTGCGCGGACGCTCGGGGCGCCAGGGTGATCCGGGCGCCAGCCGGTTCTTCCTGAGCCTCGAAGACGACCTTATGCGCATCTTCGGTAGTGACCGGATGGGTGGCATGTTGCAGCGCATGGGGCTGAAGGACGGCGAGGCCATCATCCACCCGTGGATCAACAAGGCGCTGGAAAAGGCGCAGAAGAAGGTTGAAGCGCGCAACTTCGACACGCGTAAAAACGTGCTGAAATACGACGACGTCATGAATAGCCAGCGGCGCGAAGTCTATGCCCAGCGGCGCGAGTTCATGCGCGCGGACGATGTGAGCGAAACCCTGTCCGACATGCGCGAAGAGGTGATCCAGGGCCTGGTCAGCCGGCACATCCCCGAGAAGGCCTATGCCGAGCAGTGGAAAACGACCGAACTGGCCGATGAGGTCCGCCGCATCCTGAACCTCGATCTGCCGATCGTGGCCTGGGGCAAGGAAGAGGGCATGGACGAGACTGGCATCCGGGAGCGGCTCCAGGCTGCCGTCGCGACCCACATGGCCAGCAAAGCCGCCAATCTCGGCCCGGAACTCATGCGCTACGTCGAAAAGTCCATGCTGTTGCAGACGCTTGATGCGGTGTGGAAGGAGCACCTCCTGGCGCTCGATCACTTGCGCCAGGGCATCAATTTGCGCGCTTACGGTCAACGCGACCCGCTGAACGAGTACAAGAGTGAGGCGTTTGCCCTCTTCAACGCGATGCTGGACGAGTTGAAGGAGCGCGTGACCTCGACCCTGTCCCGGGTGGAGCTCGGGCCAGAGCCGGTGACAGAGCCGCCGCACGTGCCCTACATCACCAGCTATTCGGACCCGGGGGCCGCGGCCCAGTATGCGGGCGGCGACGTACTGGAAGCAGATCGCCCGCGTACGGCAATCGACCCGGCCGATCCCACCACCTGGCGCGACATCGCCCGCAATGCGCCATGCCCATGCGGGTCAGGCAAAAAGTACAAGCACTGCCACGGCAAGGTTTAGAAAGACGCCCTCAGGCGCGGCGTACCCCCCAGAATAGCGGCAGGCCGGTCAGCGTTCCGGTCAGCGAGCGGCGCTGCACGGTCGAATGGAAATATTGCCCGAGCGGCAAATAGGGCGCGTCTTGGAAAGCCTGCTGCTGGAGCTCCCGGCACACTGCCTGCTGCGCTGCCTGGTCCTGAGCGACCAACCAGCTGGCGCGCAACGCTTCTAGTTTCGGCGCCGTGGGCCAGCCGAACCAGGCAGCCTCGCCGTTGCCGCGCAGGCCGTAGTTGACCGCCGGGTTCATGGTGTCGAGCCCGGTGAAGGTGGTGAAGAACACGCTCCACCCACCTTTGCCAGGCGGCGATTTGCTGGCCCGGCGCTGAATAATCGTACCCCAGTCGGTCGTCTGCTCGTCCACGTTCATGCCGCAGCGCCGGAGCATGTCGGCGCCCACCTTGCCGAGCGCGCCTAGGGACGGAAAGTCCGACGCGACTATCACGACCACCCGCTCGCCGTTATAACCCGCCGAAGCGAGCGCCTGTTTTACCGCGCCGAAGTCGGGTTTGGCGTTCAGCGCCCGCATGCCCGCATCGCTCGCCATGGGCGTGTCCGGCGGGTAGAAGCCGACGCCGGTGCGGTAAGCCGACGGATCTTCGCCGGCGACGGCCTGCATGTAGTCGAGCTGGTTGACCGCGCCTAGCAGCGCCCGGCGGACGGCCGGGTTATCGAACGGCGGATGCAGGCAGTTGAACCGCAGCAGGCCGCAATTACCGGTGGTCTCGATCACGAAAGTCTGCAGGTTCGGGTCTTTCTGCAGCAACGGCTTCTGGTCGAAGTCGAGCCGCTCCCACCAATCCACCTCGCCACGCTGGATGGCGGCAGATGCGGTTGCGGTATCGGGGATCACCGTCCACTCCACCCGGTCGAAAAACACGTGCTTTGGCCCGGCGGTCCAGGATGGCGTGCCGTCCGGCCGGGGGAAGTAGCCGTCGAACTTGGCGTAGGCGACGCGGGACCCGGCGACCCGTTCGTCGGCCAAAAAGCGGAACGGACCGCTGCCGACGACCTCCGTCACCTGCTTGAACGGATCCGTGCTGGCCAGACGCTCCGGCATGATGGCGCACATGTTCGGCCCCGACTTGCACAGCGCGTCTGGCAGCCACGGAAACGGCACACGCAGGCGGAACTGGATGGTGCGGTCGTCCGGCGCGGACAGGTCGGCCGTGACCGCCATGAGGCTTTGACCGTACCCATCCCGCGCGCCCCACCGCTTGATGCTGGCCACGCAATCGCGCGCGAGTACGGGCGTGCCGTCATGAAAACGCAGCCCGCTCCGCAACGTCAAGCGCCAGAGCTTACCGTCATCTTCAGTCGTGTGCCCGGACAGCATCTGCAACTGTGGGCGGAACTGCGAATCCTGGCCGTACAGCGTGTCGAACACCGCGAAGGCGTGGTTGCGGGTCACGTACGCGGTGGTGAAGATCGGGTCGACGACGGTGAGGTCGGCCTGCGGGATCAGCTTGAGCGTGGTTTGCGTCTGGGCGCGCACGATTGCGGGCGCGGCCAGCGTGGTGGCGGCGGCCATCAGGACCGTTCGACGAGTCTGCACCACTAAGCCCCTTCCTTATGATCCCGTATTGAGATTGGTGGAGAAAGAGGAAACCCGCAATGGGGTTCTCAGCTGGGGGTCGCTGCCGCCATCACGCCGCAGGCGGCTCGCCTTGCACTGGTATAAGCCCAAGAGACTTGATCAGCGTCGTGACGGCAGCAATGCACGCCTCCAACCGCACCGGGTCCGTGCCCTTCGCGACCAGCGATACCCCACCGCCACCGCCGCGGTAATAGGGGTAGCTGCCGAGGTCGAGGTCCGGGTACTCGCCCTGGATCGCCTCCAGCCCAGCAGCAATGGTACCTTCCAGCAGCCCGTTGGCGTGGACGGCGCGGCTCTGCACCGGGGTGCCGCCGGGCAGGGTGGGGAGTAGTGTCGCCAGCATGGCCTGCATGATGCGCGGCACGCCCGCCATGACGTGTACGTTGCCGATGGTGAAGCCGGGCGCGATGCTGACGCCATTGTCGATCAGCGTCGCACCGGCTGGCATGGTCGCCATGCGCTGGCGGGCGGTGTTGAACTCACCGGGTTTGTAGTACGCGGCCATGCGCGCCCAGGCGTCCGGATGGGCAACCCACGGCACGCCGAAGGCACGGGCGACGCATTCGCTGGTGATGTCGTCATGGGTAGGGCCAATCCCGCCCGTGGTCAGTACGTGATCATACTGGGTGCGCACGGCGTTAACCGTCGCAATGATCGTCTCCGCTACGTCAGGGATCACGCGCACCTCCCGCAACGGAATACCGATTTCACCCAGGCCGCGCGCGATGACGGCGATGTTGGCGTCCTGTGTGCGTCCGGACAGGACTTCGTTGCCGATCACGATAAGGCAGGCGGTGGGATTGCTCATGATTGGGAGCCTACAGGAAGTCTCGCAATAAAGGGATAAGCGGTAGGTCGGCCGGGGGCATGCGATATTCGGTCAGTTGGCCGGGCCGCACCCAGGCGAGGGCCTGCCCCTCGCGCGCCACCGGCCGGCCTGTCCAGCGGCGGCACAAATAGAGCGGCATCAGCAAGTGGAACTTGTCGTACGCGTGGCTGGCAAAGGCGAACGCGGCGAGGCAACTGACGGATACGTCGATGCCAAGCTCCTCCCGCAACTCACGGATCAGAGCGGCCTCGGGCGTTTCGCCGGGATTAAGCTTGCCGCCGGGGAACTCCCACAACCCGGCCATGCTACGCCCCTCGGGCCGGCGCGCGAGCAGGATGCGGCCGTCGGCGTCGATCAGCGCACAGGCGGCGACGAGTACGAGTGGTTTGCTGGGCGCGGCCGGCCGCGGCTGGTCTTCGTCTGACAGCACATGAATTGTCGCAGCTGGCCCAACGGGCTCCTGAAACAGATCGTCCCGCCCGGCGGCGAAGCGCACCACCGTGTGTTCGCCACCCCGCGCCAGAAACGCCTCGCGCCCGGTCCCGACCCGGCGGAAGCCAATCCGGTCGAGTACGGTAGCGCTGGCTGGGTTGTCCGCCGCGACCGTTGCTTCCAGGCCGTCCAGGTCGAGGTTGGCCAGCGCCCAGCGCGCGAGCCGCCCGGCCGCCTCCGTGGCCACGCCGTGACGCCAGTATGCCCGTCCGACCCAGTAGCCCAGGTGGCCCGTCTGCCCCTCGATTCGGAGGCCAACGCAGCCGATCAGCGTCTCTTGCCCGTTTTCTGTGCCGGTGATGGCCAGCGCATAGCCTGTCCCGGAATCCACCTGCCGCATGGCAGAGGCGATCCATTCGTCGGCCAGCGTGCGCGGATACGGGAAGGGTAGGCGGGACAGCATGCGCACCACGGCCCAGTCGTTCACTAGGCGATGCAGCGATCCGGCGTCCGCAGGCTCGAACGAACGAAGCGTCAGCCGCGCCGTCGTGAGCGGGCTAAACGCCGAAGGGTCGGGAACAAGGGAGAGCGCCATCGGGGCAGACCGTGGCTGAACCAGGACGGTAGAAGCAAGCGTCAACATGTTGCACCAGCGCGATTTATACCGGTGTGGTTTCCAGGACGCAGT
>JANONC010000076.1:0-1886 GCA_031420655.1 Rhodospirillales bacterium
CGAACAGCACCGCATCGCCGTCGGTCAGCGCCGGGGTCTTTCCGTTGGGATTGATGGCCATGAATGCCGGCGCATGCTGCTCACCCTTGCGGGTATCGACCGGCACGATCTCGTACGGCAGCCCGGTCTCTTCCAGCATTAACGCGACTTTCGCCGGGTTGGGTGAGGGGTGGTAGTAGAACTTGATCACCGGCAGGCTCCTGCGACATGTGGAGGTGTCTCATAGGCGCGGGTCAGGCCCTACGCCAGCCTGTCCGCGCCCATGCCGATGACCACCCTGCCCCGGTGCGCCCCGGCCAGGAGCGCGGAAGCCTGCGTGATGGCGTCTGCCAAGCCGAATTCCGTCGTCATGGCATCCAGCTTATCCGTGTCCAGATCGGCCGCCAAGCGCTGCCAGGCCTCGGCCCGTTCGGCGCCCGTGGGGGTCGTCCCGCTTTCGATACCCACCAGCGTGATCGCCCGCAATATGAACGGCGCGACGGAGGCAGGTAGGTCCATGCCCTGGGCAAGGCCGCACGCTGCCACGGCGCCGCGGCTCTGTGTGGAGGCGCACACATTGGCGAGGGTATGGCTGCCCACGGTGTCAATCGCGCCGGCCCACCGCTCTCGCGACAGTGGCCGGCCGGGCTGATCATAGCCGCTCCGGCCAATCACTTCGCGGGCACCCAGGCTTGGCAGATACTCCGCATGCGCTGGCCGTCCGCTCATGGCCACGACGCTGTAGCCAAGTTGGGCCAGCACCGCGACGGCGATACTGCCCACCCCGCCGCTCGCCCCGGTGACGAGCACGTCGCCCCGGCCAGGTGTGACCCCATGACGTTCGAGTGCCAGCACGCACAGCATCGCTGTGAACCCGGCCGTGCCGATCGCCATGGCTTGCCGCGTCGTGAAGCGGGGCGGCAACGGCACGATCCAATCCGCATGCACCCGCGCCCTGGTTGCAAGGCCGCCCGGCACAACTTCACCGATGCCACATCCGGTCACGAGCACCTTGTCGCCGGGCGTGAAGCGGGGAGTGCTGGACGCGCAGACGGTCCCGGCCAGATCGATGCCGGGGATGATCGGAAATGCGCGGAGCACAGGCGCCTTGCCCGTTATGGCCAGAGCGTCCTTGTAGTTGAGCGTTGAATACTCGACCGCGATCGTCACATCGCCCTCGGCCAGCCGGTCGTCGTCCATCCGCGTCAGGCCCGCGCGATACCCGCTCTCGTCCTTTTCAATCAGGATACCTTCGAACATCCGGCCGTACCCGGGTCGCGCGTCGATCATGGCAGCCCTTTTCGTCTGTGGCCGAGAAGCGTAGGACGGAGCGCTGGCCCTGGGTAGGGCTGGGGGAGCACGAGTTATGAGCAGAAAAGCCGGTCGCCAGTTGTTCATGAATCCGGGCCCCACGAACATTCCGGACAGCGTGTTGCGGGCCATGGACCGCCCGACCGTGGACTTCATGGACCCAGAGTTCGTGGCCCTGTTCCAGGACTGCGTGACCGGCCTGAAGCGCGTGCTGCAGACCGAGGGCGAAGTGTTCCTCTACACCGCCAGCGGCCATGGCGCATGGGAAGCGACTCTCACCAATCTCTGCTCACCCGGCGACACGGTGCTCACGATCGAAACGGGCTGGTTTAGCGACGCGTGGAGCGAGATGGCGGTGAAGCTCGGCCTGCACGTCGTGACGGTCGCAGCCGACTGGCGGCGCGGCGTAGACCCGGCAGCCATCACGGCCGCGCTGCGCGCCGATACGGGCCATACGATCAAGGCCGTGCTGGCGGTGCATAACGAGACGGCAACCGGCATGGCCCTGCCGCTACCGGCCGTGCGCGCTGCTATCGACGCGGCCCAGCATCCGGCGCTGTTGCTGGTGGACACGATCTCGTCTTTGGCCTCGCTTC
>JANONC010000077.1:0-4004 GCA_031420655.1 Rhodospirillales bacterium
CCGAGCGAGTGAAGCATCAGCAGCGGCGGGGCAGCAACCGGACCGTCCACCAGCACATGGACGATCCGGCCGTTCGCCTGAATGAACATTAGCGGTAGTCGTGCCAGGCGGTCGTGAACGGCTTGTGGAAGAACGTGGCCCACAGATAATTGGCGCCGTAGCGGATGCCGGTCATCATGACGCCATCGCCCCGCAGGCGACGGCCGGACGATTTGGCCATCAGCGCGTAGGTGAACACGACGTCGCCCACCTTGCTCAGCCGCCGGGCGATATCGGTGTCTTCGCCATAGAACGTAAAGCGGTCGCTGATTCCGCCGATGCCTGCCAGCGCGTCGCGCAGCACCACGAAATTACCGCCCTGCACCATGCTGCCGACGCCCAGCACGCGCTTGTTGAACAAGTATGCCGCGTAGCCCAGGCCATAAAACGCCCGGGTTGCGATCCGCATCCGCCACGGCACATCGTGGTAATCGTAGGGTCCGCTGAGGCAAACGAGCTTTGCATCGGCCTCGAACGCGGCCAGAACCTGGGCGAGCCAGCCTTCCGGCAGCAGCGTATCGGCATCGATATTAGCGACCAGGACGCCGGTCGAGGCTTCGAACCCGGCGCTGCGGGCCTGCACCAAGCCCTTGATGGGTTGGTCCACGACGGTCACCCCCGGCACGGCTGCGGCCAATGCGGCAGTGCCATCGGTGCTGGCGTTGTTGACGACGATGATCTCTGCAGCGCACGGCGTCCGCACCAGTTCGGCCTTGATTGCGGCCAGGCAGGCGGGCAGCAATAGCTCTTCATTGAAGGCCGGGACGACGAAGCTCACGCGGGGGCGGTCGGTCATGGTCGTGGGGACCTCGGTAGAAACTCTGTTTGGCCGGGTACGGTGCGCTTCGGTCTAGCGTCAGTTTGGTGGCAGGGGAACCACTAATCGTTGACAGTGCGGCGGCCCGGGCGTAGCAGCACCCCTTGTCCATGACGTCGCTCCGCGTGATCGCGCAGCGGCGCCTTTGCGTTTTGTGGGGTGCATACAATGTTCGACACGCTGTCGGGCAAGCTTTCTGGAGTGTTCGACGGCCTACGCCGGCGCGGTGCGCTGAGCGAAGCGGACGTGAACGACGCGCTGCGCGAGGTGCGCCTAGCGCTGCTAGAAGCCGACGTTGCGTTGCCGGTGGTGAAGGATTTCATCGACCAGGTGCGCACCCGGGCACTGGGCACCGAAGTGCTGGCTAGCGTGAGCCCCGGCCAGACCGTGATAAAGATCGTCAACGACGTGCTGGTGGAGGCACTGGGCGGCGCTGGTGTGGTGCCGCTCAACCTGGCTGCCGCCGCGCCGGTGCCGATTTTGATGGTCGGGCTGCAGGGCTCGGGCAAAACCACAACGTCCGGCAAGCTCGCGTTGCGGCTGACGCGGCGCGACAAGAAGCGGGTGCTGCTGGCGTCGTTGGACACGCAACGCCCAGCTGCGCAACTGCAATTGCAGCAACTAGCGCAGCAGGCGGGCGTGGCCAGCCTACCGATCATCCCGGGCCAGACCCCGTTGCAGATCGCTCAGCGCGCGATGGAAACCGCCCGGCGCGAGGTGTACGACGTCGTCATCCTCGATACGGCCGGGCGCCTATCGATCGACGCGGCGCTGATGGCCGAAGTGCAGCAAATCCGCTTTGCCACCAACCCGGCCGAAACGCTGCTGGTGGTGGACGCCATGACCGGGCAGGACGCGGTGCAGACCGCACGCGCGTTCAATGACGCGCTGGGTATTACCGGTATCGTGCTGACCCGAATGGATGGTGACGCCCGCGGTGGCGCGGCGCTGTCGATGCGGCAGGTGACTGGCGCGCCACTGAAGCTCATGGGCCAGGGCGAAAAGCTTGACGCGCTGGAGGAGTTCCATCCGGAACGGGTGGCCGGGCGCATCCTGGGAATGGGCGACATCGTCGGCCTGGTAGAGCGTGCCAGCGAGACGGTGGACCAGGAGGACGCCGAGCGCCTGGCCCGCAAAATGGCACGCGGCCAGTTCGACCTGGACGACTACGCCCAGCAGCTGCGCCAGATCACCAAGATGGGCAGCATGGAGGGTATCCTCGCGATGCTGCCGGGCGTCGGCAAGATCAAGGACCAGTTGGCGGGGGCCAAACTCGATACCAAGGTCCTGGGGCGGCAGGCTGCGATCATCAGCAGCATGACGGCCAAGGAGCGGAAGACGCCGGACGTGATCAAGGCCAGCCGCAAGAAGCGGATCGCGGCCGGGTCGGGCACGAGTGTGCAGGACGTGAACCGGCTGCTGAAGCAGTTCGACGACATGTCCACCATGATGAAGCGGATGACGAAGCTGGGGCAAAAGGGGCTGATGCGGCAGGGCATGAGCGCCCTGATGCCGAAGTCGATGCAGCAGCGCCGTCCTTTCTAAAACTTACATATAACAGGAACGTACACATGGGTCTCAAGATCAGGCTGGCACGGGCGGGCGCGAAGAAGCGGCCGTATTACCACATCGTCATCGCCGACAGCCGCAGCCCGCGTGACGGGCGTTTTCTGGAGAAGGTCGGCAGCTACAACCCAATGCTGCCCGCCGACCATGCCGAGCGCGTGCGCCTGGTGGGTGAGCGGATCACGCATTGGATGAGCGAAGGCGCGTTGCCGACGGAACGTGTCGCCCGCTTCCTGGGTGTGGCCGGGTTGGCGCCGATGCCCGTGTATCGTGAGCAGCCGGTGCAGTCTGCGCCCAAGAAGAAGGCGCAGGAACGCGCCAAGGCTAACGCCGCGGCGTAATGATGGAGCCGCGCCGTATCCTGATGGGCGTTGTCGGCCGGCCGCATGGCGTGCGGGGGCTGGTGCACGTGCAAAGCTACACGGCCGAGCCGGCGGCGCTGTCCGAGTACGGCGCGCTGCTGGATGATGCCGGGCGGCACTGGACGTTGGCGTGGCAGCAGGCAGGCGTCGCGCAATTGCGGGACGCGGCCGGGGTGCCCTTGGCGGACCGTAGTGCGGCGGAGCGACTGACCAACACGCGCCTTTATGTCGAGCGCGACCGCCTGCCACCCCCGCCGCCGGACGAGTTTTATCTGTCCGACCTGGAGGGGCTCGAAGCGCGTGACCCATCTGGCGCAGTGCTGGGGCGGGTGACGGTGGTGCACGACTACGGCGCCGGGGCCAGCCTGGAGCTGGATACCGGGGCGCTGGTGCCCTTTACCCATGCCTGCGTGCCCGCCGTCGATGTGCCGGCCGGTCACGTGACGGTCGTCTTGCCCGACGAGATCATCGTGCCGGACGCGCCCGAATGAGCTGGCATGCGAGCGTGTACACGCTGTTCCCCACCATGTTTCCAGGGCCGCTCGGGGAGTCATTAGCCGGGCGTGCCGCGGGTGCGGTATGGCGGCTGGAGGTGCACGATATTCGCGACGCCGCGACCGACCGGCACCGCACGGTCGATGACACGCCCTATGGCGGTGGTGCTGGAATGGTGATGCGGCCGGACGTGCTGGACCGTGCGTTGGGCATACCCGACGGCCGGCCCCTGATTTATCTGTCGCCGCGCGGGGCCAAGCTCAGCCAGGCCCGCATCCGCGCACTGGCGAGTGGCCCCGGCGTCAGCCTCGTCTGCGGCCGGTATGAAGGCGTGGACCAGCGGGTGCTGGATGCGCGTCAGATGGAAGAAATCAGCATCGGCGACTATGTGTTGTCGGGCGGTGAGTTGCCCGCTCTCGTGTTGCTCGACGCGTGCGTGCGCCTGCTGCCCGGCGTCATGGGTGCAGCGGCCAGCGCAGCGGAGGAAAGCTTCTCCGGACCTTTGTTAGAGTACCCGCACTACACCCGGCCGGCCGTGTGGGACGGACGCGCCGTGCCAGACGTGTTGTTGTCCGGCCATCACGCCGCCATTGGCAGGTGGCGGCACGACCAAGCACTGGCGCTGACCCGGTCACGCCGGCCAGATCTGCTCACCCCAGTCGACCTGCTCACCCCAGTCGACCTGCTTTCTCCCCTCGACGGACGCGTCGCCGCGCCGTAAGCCA
>JANONC010000078.1:0-6205 GCA_031420655.1 Rhodospirillales bacterium
GCCAGCGTCTGGCCGGGTGCCGATATGTCGTCAAGCTCACCTTCCACCGTCATCAGCGCCGTCCGCTCGATAGCGGCTGGGTTCACATGCTCGCCTCGCACCATCATCGTGCCACGGCCCAGCGTGTGCTGGATGAAGAACTGGTCAACCGTCTCGAGATAATAGTCGGCCGGCACGTCCATGACCGCCAGGTATTCGTCATAGAACTTGCGATGCCCGGCGGCGCTGTCCTCGTCGCCCTTGATCAGGTGGTCGAACATGCGGCGATGGGCTTCGACGTGGCGGTCAGGGTTCATCGACATGAAGGCAGCCAACTGCATGAAGCCCGGATAGACCCGCCGGAACGCGCCCGGATGCCAGGCCGGCACAGTCGCGACCAGGTTACGCTCGAACCAGGCGATGGAGTGCTGCTCGGCCAGCTTTGTCACCGCCGTGGGCGCAGCGCGTGTGTCGACCGGGCCGCCCATCAACGTCATGCTGCGCGGCTGGCAGTTCTCTCGCCGGCTGGCTAGCAGGCTTACGGCCGCCACCACGGCGGGGGCTGGCTGGCAAACAGCGATCACGTGCGTATCCGGGCCAAGGTGACGCAGAAAGACGATCAGCGCTTCGACATAATCCGCCAGGCCGAACGCGCCCGCACCGATCGGCACAACCCGCGCGTCACGCCAATCGGTTACGAACACCTCGTGCCCCGTATCCAGCAAGTCCTGCGTTGTGCCGCGCAACAACGTCGCATGATGGCCGCTCATGGGCGCCACCAGAAGAACGCGGGGCCCGGTCGTGTCCGGCTTGGCAAACCGCAGCAGGCGGACGAAGGGCTGGTCGAGCTCAACCGTTTCGGCCAGGGGCGTCTGGTCGCCGCGCGACTGGCAAATGCCCCATTCGGGCTTGCCCCGCGGGCGCAGCAGATCGTGCGTCACGTCCGACCACGCGACGACGGCGCGGGCGGGCCAGGTGAGCATTTCGGGTCCCGGCACGTCGCGCATGAGGGCGCTGGCGGTACGGGCAAACATCCGGGCGGGTAGCATCGCGGCGTAGGCCGCGTCGTGCAACGCATAAAGCATAGCGTACAACTGTCACATTCTGGACGGTCGCGCCAGATGCAGGGTGCCGCCCGGCATCGGCACCGGCACGCCCGTGGTGCCTGGAAAGCTGAGCGGCAGCCCGCGCTGAGACCGGACGGCCAAAAAAGCGAAAGCCTGCGCCTCCAACGCGTCGCCGTCCCAGCCCACGGCCTCGACCGGATCGACGGCCGGCAACACGGCCGCCAGCGCTGCCATCAGCGCCCGGTTGTGCCGCCCGCCACCCGCGATCAGCCAGCGACGGGGCGACGCGTAAGTGGCGGCACGCACGATTGCGGCCACCGTGAACGCCAGCAGCGTGGCCGCGCCGTCGGCAGCCGGTAGACCCTCGACGGCGGCCAGCGAGAATGCATTCCGGTCCAGCGACTTGGGCGGGCGCCGGTTGAAATACGGATGGTCCAGCAGCGCCGCCAACCGGTCGTGCCGCACCTGCCCGGCACCGGCCAGCGCGCCACCGGCGTCGAACGGCGCCCCGGTATGCCGGCGCACCCAGTCATCCAGCAGCGCGCCGCCGGGCCCAGTGTCGAAGGCAAGCAACGGCCCGTCACCCACGAACGTCACATTGGCGACACCCCCCACGTTCAGCACCGCAACCGGACCCAGCCCCCGGGCCAGCGCGGCGTGAAACACCGGCACGAGCGGCGCGCCCTGCCCGCCCGCCGCGACGTCGGCCACGCGGAACTGGTCCACGACCGTCACGCCCAGCCTGGCCGCGAGCCTGGCACCGCAGCCGATTTGAACCGTTCGCCGCCGCAACGGATCGTGCAGGATGGTCTGACCGTGCAACCCGGCGAGCTGGACGTCCTGTCCGGCCATGATAGCCAGCGCGGCGGCAGCGTTGGCTTCTGTCACCTCACGATCCAGGCCCGGGGGTGCCTCGCCCGCCGCCATTGCCGCCAGGACGCGGGCGCGCAGCCCGGCCGTATAGGGGACGGTGTGCCGCGGGCCGAACGCGCTCACGCTCTCGCCATCCGTCGTGATGATTGCTGCGTCCACGCCGTCGGCCGACGTGCCGCTCATGAGCCCCAGGGCCCGCACAAAGCCATTTGCCATGGGGCATCGTGGGTGCGAAAGCGGACATCATGCAACATGTGACCGTCATCACCGGGGCTGCGTCCGGGGCCGGGGCCGCGCTGGTCCGGCGAATTGCCGCACCCGGGGCCGCGTTGATGCTGCACACCGGGCACAATGCGGCGGGGCTGGACGCGGTGGCGGACGCGGCACGGGTGGCCGGTGCGGAGGTCGGAACCTGCGTACAGCCGTTCGAAATGGGCGACGCGAGTACCGTCATCGCCGCCGCCCTGGCCGCGTTTGGCCGGGTGGACCGGCTGGTGCACGTGGCGGGCGGTGCCGATCCGCGTGGCTTTGGCACAGTGGACCAGGCTGGGTTCCAGCGGGCGGTAGCGGTCAATGCCGGCGCGTTCCTGGCGATGGCGACGGCCCTGCCACAAGCGGTGTCGCGCGTGGTCACAGTCGGTTCGTTTCTGGCGCATGCCTACCGGCTGGGCCCGGATTACGCGTTCCCGGCCACAGCGGCGGCAAAGGCGGCGCTGGTGTCGCTCACCCGCTCGCTCGCCGCGCGTCTCGCGCCGGGTGCTACCGTCAACTGCGTCGTGCCGGGCTTCATTGCCAAGGACCCGGGCCGAAGCGCCAAGCTCGACCCGGCCACCCGCAGCCGGGCGTTGGCGCACATCCCGCTGGGGCGGTTCGGCCAGCCGGACGAAGTGGCGGGCGTCATCGCCTTCCTGCTGGGGCCGGACGGCGCTTACCTTACCGGCCAGTGCATCCACGTCGATGGCGGCGTCACTCTATGAAGGTTCTGGAGGTGACGAACGTCGATTTCTCGCTCGCGCACTTTCTGGTGCCGCTGATGCTGGCGATCCAGGCGGAGGGGCATGAGGTCGTGGGCGTGTGCGCCGACGGCCCGCTGCTGGCAGGCGTGCGTGCCCAGGGCTTGCGCGTGGTGCCGGTGCCGATGGCGCGCAGCCTGTCGCCCCTGGCGCAATGGCGGGCGTTCCGAGCGCTGCTGGCGCTCATGCGGGCAGAGAAGCCGGATTTGGTGCATGCGCACATGCCGATCAGCGGCTTCCTCGCACGCCTCGCCGCACGCTGCGCTGGGGTGCCGCGCGTCGCGTATACCTGCCACGGGTTCCTGTTCAACCAGCCCGGCCCCTGGTGGCGGCGGACGCTCGCGTTGGTCATGGAGTGGCTGGGCGGGCGCATGACGGACGTGTTGCTGACCGTGTCGGAGGACGAGGCGGCCGATGCACGCCGCCTCGGCATCGGCCGGGCCGTCGCCGTCCGCAATGGCCGCGACGGAAGCCGGTACCGCCCCAACCCGGCCGCCCGCGCCCACGTGCGCGCCGGGCTTGGCGTCGACAACGCACGCTGCGTGGTGGTGATCGTCAGTCGCCTCGTGCGCCACAAAGGCCATCCCGAACTGGTCGCCGCCATGGCGCAACTGCCGGACGCCGAGCTGTGGGTGGTGGGCGAGCGCCTGCCATCGGACCACGGCGAGGATATCGGCCCCCTGCTGGATCAACCGCACGTCCGCCGCCTCGGTTACCGGACGAACGTGGCGGACGTGCTGGCAGCCGCCGATATTTTCGCTTTGCCCAGCCACTTCGAGGGCCTGCCGATGAGCGTGATCGAGGCGATGCTGACTGGCCTGCCTGTAGTCGCGACCAATATCCGTGGCCCGCGTGAGCAGGTGTTGGACGGCGAAACCGGTCTTCTCGTGCCGCCATTCCAAGTGCAGCCGCTGGCGGACGCCCTGACGCTGCTGGCTGGCAGCCCTGCGTTGCGCTTGGAGTATGGTGGGGCTGGGCGGCTCCGGGCGCTGGCCCTGTATAACGAGCCGGCCGTCCTTGCACGAACGCTGGACCTGCTCGGCCTGGACCGGTAAGCGGCGCATATGAGAACACCCATCCGGCGCGCCCTGCTTTCGGTTTCGGACAAGTCGGGCCTGGTGCCGCTCGCCCGCGCGCTAGTGGCCCATGGTGTTGCCCTACTCTCGACCGGAGGGACGGCCCGGGCTTTGCAGCAGGCGGGCATCCCGGTGACGGAAGTCGCGGACCATACCGGCGTGCCGGAGATGCTGGACGGCCGGGTCAAGACCCTGGTGCCCGCGATCCATGGCGGCATTCTCGCCCGCCGTGACGATCCGGCGCATATGGCCCAGCTGACGCAGCATGGCATCGCGCCGATCGACCTTGTCTGCGTCAACCTCTACCCGTTCGAGCAGACGGTGCAGTCGGGTGCATCGCCCGACGCATGCGTGGAGCAGATCGACATTGGCGGCCCGGCGCTGATCCGTGCGGCGGCGAAAAATCACGACCACGTTGCCGTGCTGACTAATCCCGGCCAGTACGACGCCGTGATCGAGGCGCTGGGCCAGGGCGGCACGGAGCTTGCCGCACGCCGGGCCTGGGCCGCGGAGGGGTTCGCCCACACCGCCGCCTATGACAGCGCCGTCGCCAACTGGTTCATGCGGGACACGGCGCTGCCGCCCCACCTTTTGCTGTCCGCGACCCGGCGGGACATGCTGCGCTACGGCGAGAACCCCCATCAGCAAGCGGCCTTCTACGCTGCCAGCTCCCGCTCGGGCACCCGCCCCGGCATCGCCAACGCCCGCCAGGTGCAAGGTAAGTCGCTCAGTTACAACAATCTGGCCGATACGGATGCCGCGCTGGAGTGCGTGGCCGAGTTCGCGACGCCAGCCGTCGTGATCGTCAAGCACGGCAACCCCTGCGGTGTCGCGACGGCCGCGACCCTGGCAGAGGCCTGGGTGCTAGCCCTGCGATGTGACCCGGTTTCGGCCTTTGGCGGCGTGATCGCCGTCAATCGCACGCTGGACGCTAGCGCCGCAGGTCTGATGGCAGCGCTGTTTACCGAGGTTATCGTGGCGCCGGACGCCGATGCCGACGCCCAGGCCATCTTGTCCGCCAAACGCAACTTGCGGGTGCTGTTGACGGGTGGCGTGCCGGACCCGGCCGCGCCGGGTCTGATGGTGCGCAGCGTCGCGGGTGGTTATTTGGTGCAAACGCGCGACGCCGGGCAAGTATCGGCGCAACAGCTTACAACCGCTACTGCCCGCGCACCGAGCCAGGCCGAGTTGCGCGACCTGCTGTTTGCGTTCCGGGTGTGCAAGCATGTGAAATCCAACGCGATCGTCTATGCGCTGGGTGGGGCCACGACCGGCATCGGTGCCGGGCAGATGTCGCGCGTCGACAGCGCCCGCATCGCGGCGTGGAAAGGGGCGGAGGCGGCCCGGGCGGCGGGGCTCGATCGTCCGCTGACGGAGGGTGGCGTCGTCGCATCCGACGCGTTCTTTCCATTTGCAGACGGTCTGGAGGCGGCCATCGCAGCCGGGGCCACGGCGGTGATCCAGCCGGGCGGCTCCATGCGCGATGCCGAGGTGGTGGCGGCCGCTGACCGTGCGGGCGTGGCGATGGTGCTGACCGGGATGCGCCACTTCCGCCACTGATCTCACTTGCCATCGATTTGGCACGGATGGGGCAATCAAGGTCGTGCAGGAACGGCTGGTCGTGGGCAAGTGGGCTGTCGAGGGTAGATCGGTCCGCGTACGGTCCTATGATGTCCAAAAGCCCGTCGAGGCATGGGCACCACAGACACGGGCATCGCGGCTGCGATCGAACGGACTCCCAATACTAACCTGAGCGGAACGAACCGGAAGGTATAACCGGGCGTTAGGTCGGCAACGATAGGCTGAGGCGGGACGTGCTGCCCCAGTTTGCCGTTCTAAGAAAGAACAAGGAACGCAGCGATGGACAAGATAACTCGGACCCTAGCCGCCCTGTTGATGGCAGGCCCGGCTTTCGCCCAGTCGGCCACGACTGGCACGCCAGGTGCCGCCGCCCCGGGTGCGACATCTAACGCGCCGATGCCCGGCGTGTCATCCAGCACGGGTGTGACCCCGAATACGGGCATTGTGGGCCGTAACACCGGTCCCGCAGCCGCCGCCGGGGACCGCAACCAGGCCGTGACCACGACCAGTGCCAACGCGCCGCAGCCGGCCCGCGGTTCCAACTCGTTCACTTCCGGTGAGGCGCGCCGCCGCATGGAGCGCAACGGATTTTCCAACGTGACCGGCCTGAAAAAGG
>JANONC010000079.1:0-10443 GCA_031420655.1 Rhodospirillales bacterium
TGCCCGGCCGAAACGCTCGGCCCCGGCACCATTGCCGCCCTGCCGGCCAGCGTGCGCGTGCTGGGCACCTTTAGCGTCGGCACCGATCATATCGCCATGGATGCTGCGCGCGCCCGGGGTCTGGCGGTCGTCAACACCCCGGATGTGCTGAGCCGGGCGACGGCGGAATGTGCGTTGCTGTTGATGCTGGCCGCGTCTCGCCGGGCGGGTGAGGGCGAGCGGCTGGTGCGCAGCGGGACCTGGACCGGCTGGGCACCCACGCAACTGCTGGGCACCGGCGTTGCGGGCCGCAGGCTCGGTATTTTCGGCATGGGCCGTATCGGGAGGGAGCTGGCCACCATGGCGCGGGGCCTCGGCATGGCCGTGCACTACCGCGACCAGCAGCGCCTACCGGCGGAGCTGGAGCAAGGGGCCGTGTTTCATGACAGCGACGCGACGTTCCTTCCGGTGTGCGACGTGCTGTCATTGCATGCGCCCGGCACGGCGGAGACGCATCATTGGCTGGACGCGGCGCGCATCGCCCTGCTGCCGGCTGGTGCGGTGGTCGTCAATGCGGCGCGGGGCGCGCTGATAGACGATGCGGCATTGGTTGCGGCGCTCGGCACCGGGCATATCGCAGCGGCCGGGCTCGATGTGTATGCGCAGGAGCCGGCTGTCGATCCGGGCTACCGTGCGCGCGAAAACGTCGTGCTTCTGCCGCATCTGGGCAGTGCGACGGCCGATACCCGGATTGCAATGGGCCATTGCGTGCTGGACGGGATCGACGCGGTGCTGGCCGGGCGCGCGCCGGCCAACCTGGTCCGATGACGGTTCCAAGCAAAACCGGACTGTTTTCAGGCTTCTTCATAGCGGGCATCACGGGCTTCGGCGGCGTGTTGCCGGTCGCACGACGCATGATCGTCGAAGAGCGGCGCTGGCTGACAGGGTCGGAGTTCACGGAGTTACTGGCCCTGTGCCAACTCGTTCCCGGGGCCAATATGTGCAACATGAGCGTGGCCCTGGGTGCGCGCTTCCATGGGCTGGCCGGATCCGTCGTGGCATTGACCGGGCTGCTGGCGGCACCGGTGGCGATCGCGCTTGGGCTGGGCGGGCTGTTCGCCGCTTATGGGCACGTGCCATGGGTGCAGCGCGGCTTTATTGGGCTGGCCGCCGCCGCAGCCGGGTTGGTGGTGGGCACAGGGTTTAAGATCGCTTGGCCGTTACGGGGTCTGGGGCGCAGCGTGCTGGTCATTGCGATCGTCATCGGCGCGGTGGCCGGGCTGCGCACGCCATTGCTTCCCACCATGCTCGTTCTGGTGCCGTTCAGCGTCTGGTTGCACTGGTGAACGACCTGCTCGAACTCGCCAAGCTCTATGGCCAGCTGTCTGTGCTGGCGGTGGGCGGCGTGCAGTCCGTCATTCCAGAGATGCAGCGCCAGGTGGTGACGGTGCATCACTGGATGCCGGCCGAGGAGTTCGCCGCCCTGTTCGCGTTGGGCCAAGCAGCGCCGGGGCCCAACTTGCTGGTGGCGACGCTGGTTGGCGCGCGGGTGGCCGGGTTGCCGGGAGCGGCGGTGGCCACGATTTCGATGCTGGTGCCGAGCAGCCTGCTGATCCTGGCCGTGGCGTCTGCCTGGCACAGGTTTCGCGACCACGCATGGCGGCGGCGGCTGCAGGCCGGGCTCGTGCCGCTGACAGCCGGACTGGTGATTGCGGCGTCGATCCTGCTGGTTCGCTCCACCACCACCGGGGCCGGTACGGCGCTGGTCACGGTCACGGCCGCCGCCGCGCTGGTGGCCACCCGGGCGCACCCGGTGCTGCTGTTGGCAGCCGGGGCGGCGCTGGGCGTGTTGGGTGCCTAGAGGCTGGTGCCTAGAAGCTAGGCGCCTAGGAGCGGCGGCGCTTGGCCGGAACGGCCTGCGCGACGCGGGTATGGTGGCTTGCGACGGAGACAACCGGGGTCGGGCTCCGCCGTTCATGCAGGCGGGTGCCGGCGTGCGACGCGCTTGCGTAACTGTGCCCGGCGGCGTGCGTGCGTCCGGCATGGCTTACGCCTGCCCGGCTGTAGCGACTCTGGCCAACGAATTCGTCGGACGCCTCGGCCACTTCCTGCTCCTCGGCCGGGGCGAGCTGGATGCGGTCGGCGGGTGCACGGAAATCCCGGGCGGCTGCGAGCATCGGTACCGGCGCCGTTATGGCCAGGCCCTGCCCGGACGCGACACCGTTATTGGCGACCATCGTACCCCGGTCCGGCCGGTCGTAGATAAAACCATAAGTCGGGTAAACGCTGCCGTAATCGCCCTGGCTTAGAGCGACGCGCACCGCCGACCAGTCATTGGCGGCTGAGACATCCACGACGCGGACGTTGCGCCCGATCGCACCACGGCCGGACCAGTTTGCGTGATCGATCTCGACGTTGCGGCTGTCGACCACGTTCGACACTACGGCGACATGGCCCATCCGCATCCGGCCATTGGCGCGGAAGTTCAGCACGCTGCCGACCTCGGGCCGGGCGCCCCGCTCATAGACGCCATTTGCGGCAGACCACCAATTGGCCGCGTTGCCCGCCAGCTCGATGCCGGAGTTCTCACGGGCAAACGGCACGCATTGCAGACGGCCACCGCCATAGCTGCGGTAGACCATGCCTGACAGAATGATGCGGGCATGGCCACGCCCCGCTTGCGCATGGCTTACACCGCTCCGGCCAGACATCCGGGCATCGGCATCATGCGTGACGGTCGTCACAGCCAGCGCTGTAGCAATAATGGACAAAGTCTGGGTCAGGCGGCGTGTCCAGGCGATCATCCGTTACCTCTTTTAGGTCACTCAACTGTGAGAATGGGTAACGGTGCGTGATTGGACGTGGCAACCGGGCTCAACTGAAAGCCTGCTGGATGGCTCGTGTTTCCGTGATCGACCCTGTGGACAAGTCACTTTACTAGGACAGTGGTCTTAACCACGGTGAATCGCTCACCCTTTGAAACAAAAATTTTTCTGTGATGGCAATTATGCAACACTGTTGATTGCGGGTCGCAGCCGGAGCGGTTCCGGCCGCGACCAGGCCGGTTATTTACAGGTTGTAACCATGATTTCAACAAGATGGCGGGCATCGGCCATGTTCGCCTGCACACAGGCGCGCGCGGGCGCGGCACCCTCGGGTAGCCACGCAGACCACAGCACGTTCAGCGCGTCCCGATCGCGGATGTCTTTAAGCCAGATCTGCGCTTGCAGGATCCGGGTGTTGTCCGTGCCATGCAGCTCGAGCAATGCGTCAAGCGAGGCCAAGACCTGCCGGGTTTGGCCGGTGATGTCCTGCGTGAGATCGTCAGCCGTGACGCCCTGAGTAAACACGAAACCGTGATATTCCACGGCTTTGCTCAAGACCTTGTTCGGCTCGGTGCGGATTATCTTGCTCATGAGGCGCTCCTGTGAAAGCCGGACCTTTACGATCCGGTTTCAGGGCCTGCAAGATTAGGGCTGGACGGGCGAGAATGTCGGCGCGGGGCTGATATCTGTGGCCGGCCCACCCCGGTTCTGCGCCAGGCAGGACGACATCTGATTGTCCCGCGCAAATCGTGCGCCCAATTCACGCGTCGTGATGCCCGGTAAATAGGCACCGGCGAAGGGCGAGTCGCGCTCATCACGGCGCGACAGGTCGCCGCGGTTTTGTGCGGCATAGACCCGGTCCACCTCCTGCCGGCACTGCGCCTGGGTCTGTCCATCGGCGCGCGATCGGGGTGCCTGCTGGCACGCGGCGGCGACAAGGCACAGCAGCAAAGCGCGATAGGTCATATAGAAGCTCCAGGTGCTGGAAGGGTGGCGAGGCATCGCCGGAACCCGGTTTCATCGAACTGCGCGTCCGCGGTCAACTGCGCTTCGGCCGCGGCGCGCAGCAAGGCCGGGTCTAGCTGCACGCCGGCGCGGCTGAGCCGGTATAGGCCACCCAGCCAGGGGGCCCGGGCCATGAGCGCCACCAATGCCAGCAGGCGTAGGCATAATGAAAGGCCGTAGCTGGTTTGCATCCCAGTCGTAAGGTCGACCGCACCCGCCCAGCAGCGCGCGTCTTCGTCATCCAGCGCCAGATCCAGCACCGCGCCGTCTGGCCGCGCAAAGCGGAATAGCCGGGCTGCGCCCCACAGCGCGCCAGTCGCGGCGTCGCGCGCTGCGTCCCACGCCGCGGCCAGGTCGCGCGTGCGGACTGGTGGCAGTGCCTCGACCGGCATAGCCACCAGGTAGGTGACGGCCCCGTCAGGCGTGTGGCTGATCTGAATTAGGGGCGCGGGCATTCGAGACATGTGGACCTACGGGCCGGGTTGCGCCAGGTTTGGCTGATGACCGATCCTGCCGATCTGACCGCGACCGCCGCCCGCCGGGCGATAGACGCGGGGACGCTGACCCCGGATGCGTTGTGGGAGGCATGCCGCGACCGCATTGCCCGGCGGGAGGGCGTGGTCCGGGCGTTCACGGTGCTGGCCCCGCGTCTGGCGCACGGGGAGGGGCCGCTCGCGGGGCTGCCAATTGGCATCAAGGATGTGCTGGACACGGCGGACTTGCCGGCCGAGTACAACTCGCCCATCTGGGCCGGGCACCAGCCGCGGGCGGATGCGGCGTGCGTCGCGTGGGCGCGCGCGGCTGGCGCGGCGGTAATGGGAAAGACGGTCACAACCGAATTTGCGACCCGTATGCCCGGCCCCACCACCAATCCGCATGATGCGACGCGTACACCGGGCGGTAGCAGCTCTGGCTCGGCCGCGGCGGTCGGGGCGGGCATGGTGCCGTTGGCGTTCGGCACCCAAACCGCGGGCAGCGTGATCCGCCCGGCCGCGTATTGTGGCGTGGTGGGATACAAGCCGAGCTTTGGCCTGATCGACCGTAATGGGATGAAGCTGATGTCGGTCAGCCTCGACACTGTCGGCGTGTTTGCGCGTAGCGTGGCCGACTGCGCCCTGCTGGCAGGCGCGGTGGCCGGGGCGGAGATGGGCGACCCGGACCGTCGGCCCGGCCGCGCGCCGCGGATCGGCCTATGCCGCAGCGCTGCCTGGCCGCGGGCCGAACCGGCGACGGTCGCGCTATTCGAGGGCCTGGCAGACCGGCTGCGTGCCGCCGGGGCAACGGTCGCCGATTGGGCGCTGCCCGGCGCGCATGACGCCGAACACACCCATGGCGTGCTGATGAACGCCGAAAGTGCCCGCGCCATGGGATGGGAGATCACACAGCGGCGCGACGGAATCAGCGTGGCACTGCAGGAGCGACTGGACTATGGCCTGTCCCATCCGCACGCGGCCGTGGTAGCCGCCCGGCAGGCGCAGCGGGCGTTACAAGCAGAGTTTGCAGCAGCGGTTGAGGAATTCGACATCCTGGTCACGCCTGCCGCGCCTGGGGAAGCGCCCGTCGGCCTGGCCTATACCGGCGACCCCTGCTTCAATTTCTTGTGGACTTTCCTGCATGCGCCTTGCGTGACCCTGCCGGCGGGCAGCGGGCCGGGTGGCGTGCCGCTGGGTGTGCAGATCGTGGGCCGGCCAGACGATGACGCCGCCATGCTGACCTGGGCGGCGTGGGTGCAGGCCGCTTTGTAATCGCGGTAACGTGATGGTATGCCGCGTGCAGACGACGGTGGCCCGAAAGGGCTGAAACGGGAACGCGCGACGCCCCAGCTCAGGAAGAGAGCACCCGGGCCAAGCCGCGGCTGCCCCCGCAACTGTAGGCGGCGAGTGCGCCCCAACCAGCCATTGCCGGCCCACCGTGGGCCGGTGAGAAGGCGGGTCTGCACATTGACCCGCGAGCCAGGAGACCGGCCGGCGTCGAGACTGCGCGCGCGTTACAGGCGGGATGCACTGTGGCAACGGGAGCAAGACCCGCAGGCGGCAATCGCTGTTTGTACTGGCCACCCTCAAAGCAGGGGGGCCGCGCTGTGGAGTTGCGCCAAATGCGCCGTTTACTGCCCATACTGCCCATTCTGGTCCTGCCATGGACCGGCCATGCCCAACCGGCGGACGCTGTGTCGTCCGAACAGCCCACCAACCTCACCATCACCGCCACGCGGGTCCCGACCCAGGCGGCGTTCGTGCCGGCCGGGTCGACCATTATCAGCCGCGCCACGATCGAGGAGCGGGGCTACACTACGCTTGCGGAAGCGCTCGCCAGCGTGCCTGGCCTGCGCGTCGTCCAGTCTGGCGGGCCGGGCGGAAATGCCAGCGTGTTCATTCGTGGCACCAACTCCAACCACGTGCAGGTATTGCGCGACGGCGTGCGTATCAACGACCCGTCCGATAGCGGCAACGCGTTCAACTTTGGCGTGGACACGCTGCAAGATGTGGAGCGGATCGAGGTGGTGCGCGGCCCGATGTCCGGTGTGTACGGCACGGGGGCGATCGGCGGCGTGATCAATATCATCAGCCGGCAGGGGCGGGGTGCGCTGAAGGGCGAGGCGGAGGTTGCGGGCGGTCCGCCAGGCACCCTGCTGGGGCGGGGTGCGGTGTCGGGTGCCACGGGCATATTCGACTACGCGGCCAGCGCGGAAGGCCGGTCCGATCGCGGGTCCGACGTGACGCCCCGGCGAGAGCGCATCTACACGGGGGAACGGGACGGGTTCCGCACGCAGGTCGGCGAGATCAACCTTGGTGTCACGCCTACGCCCGGCACGCGCATCGGCCTGCTGCTGCGCGGGCGTCAAAGCGTGTTCGGATATGACAATGTGGGCGGGTTCCCAGGGTCGGATAACGCCAACCGGACGGGGCGGGATAACTCGCTCTATGGCCGGCTGGGGGTCACCAGTTCCCTGCTGGATGGGCGCTGGCAGACCAGCCTCGTGCTCGGGCGGTTGCAGACCGACCGGCGGTTTACGGTCTTCCCGGGCCTAGGCGACACGGGCGCGGGCGAGAGCAAGTATAATGGGACGCGCACAAACCTGCAGTTCAACAACACCGTCACCCTGCCAGATGTTGGCCCGGTGTCGAAGGCAGCGCTGACGTTCGGGGCCGAGCATATCGCAGACGAGGCGCGGGTCCGGGCGAACAGCGACTTCTCAGGCTTCTTGTTCAGCCAATCAGCACTGGCACATTCGGACCAGTCGGCCGGGTACGCGGGGCTGCAGGGGCGGCTGTTCGAGCGGCTGACACTGACGGGCAATGTGCGCGGCGAGACGAATACGCTGACGAAGGAGGCGGTGACGTACCGCGTAGGTGGCGCGTTCGCAGTGCCGGAGGTGCTCACGACGTTCAAGGCGTCGTATGGCACCGCATTCCGGGCACCGTCGCTGTTCGACCGCTATGGCGTGGACAGCTTCGGCTACATCGGCAACCCGGCGTTGAAGCCCGAAAGTAGCCGGGGATACGAGCTGGGCTTCGTGACGGATGTGCCGCTGGTGACGCCGGAGGGGCTGAGCGTGGCGGCGACCTACTTCGACAACCGGATCAGGAATCTGATCCAGGGCGTGTTCTTTCCGGTGTCGACCGTCGTGAACGTAGCGCAAGCGACGGCGCGGGGGGTGGAGACGTCGGTGACGCTGCGCCCGGTGGAGTGGGCGGAAGCGGTGCTGACCTACACCTATACCGACACGCGCAACCCGGCGACCGGTGCCCGCCTGCTGCGCCGCCCGCTGAACGCCGCGAGTGCGGTGCTACGGTTGAAGCCATTGCCCGGCCTGATCGTCGCGCCCGAGCTGTTATATACTGGCGCGTTCCAGGACTTCTTGGTGGACGATGGCGGCTTTGGCCGGGCGGTAGGCCGGTCCAAGAGTGGCCTGATCGGACACTTGAACGTGACGTACGACGTGCTGCCCAGCCTTACGCTTTACGCCTATGCCCGCAACATCGGCGGCTCCCGCTTCGAGCCGGCGAGCGGGTTTGCAACGCCGGGGCCGAGCGTTCTGTTTGGCACCAAAGCGCGGTTCTAGAGCCCAATCCGGCCAAAGCGGGTCGGCTTGATCTCTAGATCTTGAGACTTGGCGAGCACGACGTCCGCCCAGGTAAAGCAGCCTGGGCGGAACGTGCTCTAGCGGTTCGCCCCCGGCGTCCATTGCACGTCGCCACCTGGATTAAGGGTGCGGCCGAGCACGAATAAATGGTCCGATAGGCGGTTCAGGAGCCGGATTACGGCGGGATTCACCCCCCCTTGCGGACTACGGTCCTCGCGCGCCAGGCGCACCACCAGCCGTTCGGCGCGACGCACCATGGTGCGGGCCAGGTGGGCATAAGCGGCGGCAGGTGTACCGCCAGGCAGGACGAAGCTCGTGAGCGGGACGAGCGTGGCGTTCATGGCCACGATTTCCGCCTCCAGCCGGGCGCTAGGCGCGTCGGTCACGCGCAGGCGCTCTCCCATGGCACCGGGGACGCAGAGGTCGGCACCCACGTCGAACAAATCGTTCTGGACGCGCGCCAGCATCGCGTCGGTTTCACCCTCAGTATGCAGCCGCAGCAGGCCGATGGTGGCGTTGGCCTCGTCCACCGTGCCGTACGCCTCCACCCGTAGCGCGTCCTTCGGCACGCGGGTGCCGTCGCCTAGCGAGGTTTCGCCCCCGTCTCCCCCCCGGGTCACGACTCGGTCGATTCGGATCATTCGGTGTTCACCAGTACAAATTTGATGTCCAAAGGGTAGCCAGCCGACAGTGCGCGGCTGCCGTCCCGCACGGGAGCAAAGCGCCATTGCAGGAGCGCCTCTATCGCTGCCATATCTAATATGGGGCTGCCACTACTGCTGGTAACCTCGACCGCATCGGGCGTGCCGCTGCGGTTGATGCGGATCAGCACGCCGACCACGCCTTCCATCCGGCGCCGCCGGGCCTCGGCCGGATATTGCGGGCTGGCGTTACGGTGCCCGGCCGCTGCCGCGGGCTGCGCATCGGCACTGACGGAGGTAACGGTCGCCGTCTGCTCGCGCACGATCGGGTTGGCCGTGGCGGCATAGAGGGGGCGCTGGACGGGAACGGGCGTCTCCGCCACTGGCTCGGGCGGGGTAGGCTCGGGTGCCGGGGTGGGTACGGCGGCGGCCATGGGCATGGGGTTGGGTGCCACGTCCGGCGCGGGGGTGGCCATGCCGGGGTCGCCCTGCACCAGTTCGATCTCGGGCAAGTCCGGCACTGGCTTCGCGCCCTGCGGCAGCAGCAGCAGGGCCACAACCGCAATATGCAGCCACACGGCCAAGGCCATGAAGCGCGGGCTGATCCCCTCGCCCCGCATGGCACCGCAGACCGGCGTGCGCCGGGCGGGGGCGCGGGCGGCGAACAGGGTCATCATACCGGCAGCAGCCGGGGTGTGGGGTCGGTCGCCAGGCGCATGCCGAACACGGTCGCAGCGGCCGGCATGATTGCGGCTGGTGCGCCATCCGCGATCACACGCCCGTCCTGCAGCACCACCATGCGGGTCGCGTACTGGGCGGCAAGCTCCAGCGCGTGCAGGGCAGCGACCACGATCGCGCCGGACGCGGCGGTTTCGGCCAGCAGGGCCATGATGGCGTGGGCGGCGGCGGGGTCCAGGTCGGACGTCGGTTCATCCAGCAAAAACACCTCCGGCGCGGTGGCGAAGGTGCGGGCCAGCATCGCGCGCCGGGCCTGGCCGCCCGACACCGCCAGGATGGGCCGGTCCGCCAAATGCAGCACGCCGCAGCGGGCCAGCGCATCATCGACGGGTGCTGCGTCACCATGCGGAATACGCCCGAGGGCGGCAACCTGCCGCACGGTGAGGTCCCAGGTGGAGCGTGCGCCTTGTTCGGCATAGGCCACCCGGCGTGGGTCGGGCCGGCCGCCAGGCAACACGCCCGCCATGAAGCGCAGCAGGGTGGACTTGCCCGCGCCGTTAGGTCCGCAGAGGGCGACGAAGGTGCCGGGCTCGATCGTGAGGTCAAGGTCCGTCAGCACGATGCGGGTGCCGAGCCGGACCTGGTGTGCCACGACCCTCAAGCCGCCACCCGGCGCGACAGGCGGATCAGCACGGGTGTGCCTAGCAGCGCGGTCAGCACGCCCAGCCGCGGTTCGGCATTGAGTGGTAACAGCAACGTCGCGGTGCGAGCCAGCATGTCGGCCGCCAGCAGCAGCCCGGCCCCGGCCATTGCGGATGGCACCAGCAGTGCGCCGGGCCGGGCGCCGCGCCAGGGGCGGAGCAGATGCGGCACGACCAACCCGACAAAGCCGATGCCGCCCGCCACCGCCGTCCCGGCCCCCACGGCCAAGGCCGTGCCCAGCGCCGCCCGGCGCAGCGTGGGCGCCGGCGGGTGCCCCAGGCTGGTGGCCGTCGCCTCACCCAACGAGAGCGCGTCCAGCCCGGGGCCAAGCCGCAGGAGCAGGGCCAGGCCAAGCGCGATAGGCGGCGCCGCAAGGGCGAGGTGCAGGAGGCTCCGGTCCTCCAGGCCGCCCAGCAGCCAGAACGCGACCTCGGCCAGCGCGAAGGGGTTGGGGGCGAGGGTGAGTGCGAGGGCGAGCAGGGCGGCGGCGAGTGACGATACGGCGACGCCACCCAGAATCAGCGCCGGG
>JANONC010000080.1:0-3072 GCA_031420655.1 Rhodospirillales bacterium
GCTCGCGCACCAGCACCGGCGCGCATTCCGTCCATCCGGTCGCGATATCGGTCAGCGTCAGCGTCTGCACGTAGCTACCCTTCGCCGTCGGCCCGCTATGCGCCACCAGGTCCGCCTCCATGAACCCAGGCGGCGGATCGTCCCAATCGCTGAAGGTGCGGACCGCAACGCTGCGCCGGATCGCCGCCGAGAGAGGCGAGCGGCGGCGCGGCCGTGCGCCCGTCACACCGCGTGCCTCCCGCAAAGCCCGGTCCATCGTGGCGGCACTCATCGTCAGCAAATCCGACAGGACCTCGGGCGCCAGCTGAAGGTGCCCGTGGCGCTCCATCGACGAGACCAGGATCGGCACCAGCGGGCGCAGCCGCTTGCCGCAGATCCGGTCCGACGCCTCCCAAACAACGATCAGCGCCTCACGCATGGCCTGGTCGTAAATCCGGCGGTTCGGGCGCAGGCTGGACGGCCCGTTCGAAAGACCAGCACGAAGCAGCCGCATTGCGTGCTTGCGGTGATGGCCCGTCAGCGCCGCGAACTCGTCCAACATTCGCCCCCGATCTGCCCGGCTGCCCAGGACGTAACGACCCGCCAATGCCACTACCAACTCGTCCCGTGTCGTCATGCTGATCAGCCTCATGCCCACCTCCGCCGGCGAACACCGGTGGGGAGCAAATTACGTGAGGCAACAGGTCAGCCCAGGGGAGCATTTCAGCCGAGGCAATGCGGCGGTGCGCGTCGATCAGGATGGTGATTCATTGGCGCTTAGTCTGATGATTGTCGCGCCAGATTGTCGCTGGCAAGCGGCAAGTTTGGTTTGTCAGGCGTGTTCGATAGCAGTGAGTTCTGTGGTGGGCGGGACCGGCCTTGATGCTGGTCGTGCTTTGCGTGTTGTGGCAGTGCGCCGGCGATAGCTTTCGACGTTCATCTCGACGACGACCGAGTGATGGACGAGGCGGTCGATGGCAGCGATGGTCATGGCGGGATCTGGGAACACGTTGTTCCACTCGCCAAAAGGCTGGTTGGCGGTGATGAGCATGCTGCGGCGCTCGTATCTCCGGCTGATCAGCTCGAACAGCACGGACGTTTCGGCCTGGTCCTTTCGGACGTAGGAGAGGTCGTCGAGCACGAGCAGATCGTAGCGGTCGAGCTTGGTGATGGCAGCCTCCAGGGCGAGGTCCTGGCGGGCGGCCTGGAGCCGTTGCACGAGGTCGGTCGTGCGGGTGAACAGCACACGGTAGCCGTTTTCGACCAGGGTTCGTCCGATTGCCGCCGAGATGTGGGTTTTGCCAGAGCCGGGCGGGCCGAACAGCAGCAGGTTTTTGCCGCGGTTGAGCCACGCGTCGCCGGAGGCCAAGGCTGTGACGCGGGCACGGCTGAGCATGGGCACATGGGCGAAGTCGAAGCCGTCTAATGTCTTGTCGGGTGGTAGGCGGGCCTCCAGGAGGTGACGCTCGACGCGTCGCCGGGCGCGCTCGGCGATCTCGAGTTCGGCGATGGTGGAGAGGAACCGTGCGGCGGGCCAGCCCTCGCGGTCGGATCGCTCGGCCATCTCGGCCCACAGGCGGCCGATGGCGGGTAGGCGCAGCTCGGTCAGCAACAGCGGTAGCCGGGCGGTGTCGACCTCGATACGCCCGCTCATGACGCTGCCCCCGCCGCCTGCGCTTCAGGCATGGTATCCGCGATCAGCAGGGCGTCGTAGAGGGCAGGCGACGGCAGGGTCACGGTAACCTCTGGCACGCGGCCCGGCACGGGAGCGAACCGGCGTTCCAGGATCGCGAGATCCGGCATCGCGTCAGCCTCGATGAGCCGGTCCAATTCGGCCGCCAAGTCGGCCTCGCAGCCCCGCTCGTGCGCCAGCGCCAGCAGGCCGACCATGACCCGGCACGCCGTCCGTGCGGGCTGTGCCGCTACCAGCCGGTCCCATGTGCGTCGGTAGGCGTCGCGAGGGAACAACTGGTCGCGGTAAACCAGGTTGAGGAGTGCACCAGGCTTGCGGCGGAGCGCGTGGATAACGTGGCGGTAGTCCACGACATGCAGGGTGCGATGGGGCGAGCCCCGGCCCTGAAACGGCCGCCCTCGGGGTAACGTCAGGACGATGGTGCTGCCTAGCAGGCATTCGAGCCGGTCATCGTAAAGACGGACCCGCAGCCGGTGGCCGATCAAGCGGGATGGCACGGTGTAGAAGACGCGGCGGAGCAGGAACCCCCCGTTGCGGCTGACGGTTACGAGGGCCTCGTCGTGGTCTGTGGTGCGCCTGGTGGGCAGGGATTGCAGGAGGGCGCGCTCGATCTCGACCAGCTTGCGGCGGCGTGCGTTGGCCCGGCCGATGACCTCGTCGACGAAGCCGCGGTAGCTGGCCAGGTCGTCGAAGTCGCTGGTGCCCCGCAGCAGCAGGGACTGGGCCAGGGCGGACTTGAGGTGGCCGTGCGCTGCCTCGATCGAACCGTTCTCATGGGCGACACCGCGGTTGTTGCGGGTCGGTTGCATTGCATAATGGGCACACAATGCCTCGTAGCGCCGGGTCTGGTCGTCAGCGGCCGCGGGTTCAAGGTTGCGGAACGCTGCCGACAGGCTGTCGCTGCGATGCTCGCGGGGCGCGCCGCCCACGGCCCACAGGGCATTCTGCAACCCGGTAGCCAATGCGGTGAAGCTTTCGCTGCCCAGCACGACCTCGGCATGCTCCCAGCCGGAGAAGGCAAGGCAGAAGTGGTAGAGCCGATGCTCGAGCAGCACGCCTGCGATGGTGATGCCGAGATCGGCCGCGTCGGTGAAGTCGGACAGCGCCTGTTGTCCCGGCGGATGGTCCTGGCAGAAGATCACCTCGCGTTCGGGGCCATGCATCTGTCAACGGCGGCTGAATTCTCCCCAGAAGTGGCGATCGAAATCTCCCCACTTCGTTGCGGAGTCGGTATTAGCTATGAGGCTCCCACCGTGTTTACCGCGACCTTCGGCGGTCGCCCGCGGCGCTTGGGCTGTGCACCTGGATGGGGAGCGAATGGCGTGACTGGCGGCAGCAGGTCGGCGTGCTGGCGCATGCGGTAGCTGGAGCCCTCAATGTGCACGACAACCGCGTGGTGC
>JANONC010000081.1:0-9250 GCA_031420655.1 Rhodospirillales bacterium
GCCCAGCCGGGTCAGCAGCCGGATCGTGGCCTCGTTAATGCTGGGTGACAGCACGGTCTGTGCGCAGCCGGCCAGTAGCGCCACCCGGCCCCGCTTCGTCCCCTGGGCCGCATGGATCTGCGGCTGCTGCATGGTGCCGGCGGGCGGCAGGGTGGGCGGTGCCAGGTCCAGCATGGCCCGCACGCGGGCGACAGGCAGCGACGATTGCGGGATCAGCCCACGCAGCGGCCGCGCCAGCCGTGCCCCACGCACTGCCCAGCGGAATAAGCCGGGCCGCGGCAACACCAACGCCAGCACGTTGCGCATCAACTGCTCATGCCAAGGGCGCTTGTACGTCCCCTCGATATAGGCCCGCGCGTGATCGACCAGGTGCATGTAGTTCACACCGGACGGGCAGGTGCTCATGCATGACAGGCAGCTCAGGCACCGGTCGACATGCCGCACCACCTCCTCTGTCGCCGGCCGGCCGCTTTCGAGCATGTCTTTGATCAGGTAGATGCGTCCACGCGGGCTATCCAGCTCGTCGCCCAGCAGCACGAAAGTCGGGCATGTCGCGGTGCACATGCCGCAATGCACGCAGGTCCGCAGCACTTGGTTGGAGCTTGCGGTGTCCGGATCGGCCAACTGCGCGGTGGTGAAATGCGTCTGCATGGCTATAGTCCTGCGTAGAGGCGGCCGGGATTCAAAATGCCACGCGGATCCATGGCTGCCTTAACCCGGCGCGTGATGGCAGCCAGCGCCGGTGCCTCGGGCGGGATGACGTCGATGGCGGCGCGCATCGATTCGGGGGCACGGAGCAGCATGAACGTGCCGGTGCCAGCCGCGTGGCGCACCGCGTCGTGCAGGCCGGGCACCCCGGCAACCCAGACGAGCCCGCCGCCCCAGTCCAGGTAGCCGCGCCCCCCCGCTGCCTCGATCGCCGACAGCGCGGCCGGACCGGCGGATGGCCGGACAGAAACACGCCAGACTGCATCGCAATTGTCCACCCGCAACGGCGCCGCATCGCGGATGGCAATCCACGCCGCCTTGCTATCTGCGTCGTCTAGCAGCGTGCCGGTGCCAAACGGGGCCAAGATCGAAAGGAGCTGATCCAAGCGGTATGTGACGCTCAGGGTGAAATCCTCGATTCGTACCAGCGCCGCGCTACCCTGACCCGGCAGCACCCGCGCCGCCGCGTCGCCAGGCAAGTACGCCGCGCCCGATACGCCAAAGGGCGATCCCAACGCTGCGGCCAGCGCCGCCACGCCATGAACCGGATCCAGTCCACGCAGCAGGACGGAGCCGCTGCTTTCCGACCGCGGCAGCACTTTCAGGGTCACCTCCGTGATCACGCCCAGCGTCCCGTGGCTGCCGGTCAGCAACTTGCACATATCGAGGCCGGTGACGTTCTTTAGCACGCGCCCGCCGCAGCGCAGCACCTCACCCGCGCCATTGACGGCGCGCAGGCCCATGACGTGATCGCGCGTCGCCCCCCACGCCACGCGGCGCGGCCCGGACAAATTGGTCGCGACCACGCCGCCGATGGTGGCCACGCCCGGCCCGAAGATGCCGCTCAAATCCGGCGGCTCCGAGATGATCCACTGATTACCCTCGGCCAGCTTGGCTTCCAGATCGGGGACGGTCGTGCCGGCACGCACGGAAACGATCAGCTCCTGCGGTGCATAGAGTGTAACGCCCGTCAGCGCCCGGGTGCTGAGGCTTCGCGCCGCCTGCACGGGGCGCAGCATGCCGGCCTTTGTTCCGCGACCGCCTACCAGCAGCGGTTCGTTCGCGTCGTGCGCTGCCCGGATGACAGAAGCGACGCCGGCCTCGTCCGCCGGCGCTCCTCCGTCCGGCAATGGCCCATCAAGCGGCAAGAGGGAACACTTTGCCTGGATTAAGCAGCCACTCCGGGTCGAAGGCGGATTTGATGCGTCGCTGCTGATCAAGCTCGATGGCCGTGAACTGCACCGGCATTAAGTCCCGCTTCTCGACGCCCACACCGTGCTCGCCCGTAAGGCACCCGCCCACCTCGACACACAGGCGCAAGATATCGGCCCCAAACTTTTCTGCCCGGGCAAAATCGCCGTCGAGGTTGGCGTCGAACATAATCAGCGGATGTAGATTGCCGTCGCCGGCGTGGAAGATGTTGGCCACTTTCAGACCGTAGTCGTCGCTCATCTCACTAATACGGCGCAGCACGAATGGCAGCTGCCCGGTGGGGATGGTGCCGTCCATGCACAGGTAATCCGGGCTGATCCGCCCCACTGCACCGAAAGCGCCCTTACGCCCTTTCCAGATCGCCAGACTCTCTTCGGCCGACTGACTGACGCGCAGGCTGAGTGGTGCGAACGGCTGGCACAGCGCGGCGATACGGGCCAGCAGATCATCCTGCTCGGCCACGCTGCCTTCTACCTCGATGATCAGCAGCGCCTCTGCATCGAGCGGATAGTTTGCGTGGGCAAACGCTTCGCACGCATGGATGGCCGGGCGGTCCATGTACTCTAGCGCCACGGGAATGATACCGGAGCTGATGATGGCGTCCACAGCGCGTCCGGCTGTCTCGTTGGCGTCGAACGCGACCAGCATGGCCCGCGCCCCCTCCGGCGCACGCAGGATACGGACCGTCACTTCCGTGACCATCGCCAGCATGCCTTCGCTGCCGGTCATCAGGCCTAGCCAGTCATACCCGGCCGCGTCCAGGTGCGCGCCGCCCAGGTCTATAACCTCCCCCTCGATCGTCACGATGCGCAGGCCCAACAGGTTGTTGGCCGTCACGCCGTACTTCAGGCAATGGGCACCGCCCGAGTTCATACCGACATTGCCGCCGATCATGCAGGCGAGCTGGCTGGAGGGGTCCGGCGCGTAAAAGAAGCCCTGAGCCGCAACGGCCTGGGTGATGCCGATATTGGTGACGCCTGCCTGCACCGTTGCCACCCGGTCGGCGTATTCGATGTTTAGGATACGGTTCATCCGCATCAGGCCCACCACGACGCTATCGGCCATTGGTAACGCCCCACCGGCAAGGCTGGTGCCCGCGCCGCGCGGAATGACGCGAATGCCGTTCTGGCTGCAGTAGCGCAACACGGCTGCAACCTGCTCGGTCGTCTCCGGCAAGACCACAGCCAGCGGTGTTTGGCGGTAGGCCGGCAGCCCATCAGTCTCGTACGGCTTGAGCCGCAGTGCCTCGTGGATCAGGCCTGTCGGGGAAACTAGCCTGCCCAACGCAGCCACGATCTCATCGCGGCGGGCCATCACATCTTGTTTTGGCGCGGGCTGAGCGATCATGGGTGCCTCCCTAATTACATCTTACCTTCAAGATGGTCGCGGCACCCACTTTGGGCAAGCTAATCCCGGCGGCGATTAACCCTGGCGCGCCTTCATACGTGGGTTCTTCTTGTTGATGACGTACACGCGCCCGCGGCGGCGTACGACGCGGCAGTTCTTATCGCGAAGCTTGGCCGACTTTAGGCTGTTGCGGATCTTCATGAGACGACCTTCAGGCGGCGCGAACGCCGGGGTAAGCGATTGCTGAATCGGAAGCGGCGGAATTACCGGCGGGGTCTGCCCCTGTCAAGCAAACCTGCCGTGGCGCATAAGGACGGCCACGACGGAGATTGGCAATGCGTGACGACTGGGGCTGGGCGGCTTTTCTGATGATGTGCTTTGCCGTGGTGGGCCTGACGGGCCTGTTCGCCAGCTACGGCCCGCAAATCCCGCTGGAGCGGGCGCTCGTGCGCCTTCAGGTGCTCGATCAGGTAGAGGCTGCCCGCTCACCCGCCGCCCTCGAAAGCCTACGTGAGCCGCTCGGATCCCTTGCCGAGTCCGTGCTGGACGGGGACGGTGATGCTGGCCAGCGCATCGCCGCTGCCCGGGCAACGGTCCAGTCCGAAGCCGTGCGGGAAGCGGCGAGCGTGGCCCACCGCGTGCGTACCATGCTGCTCAGTGTCACGGTGCTGGGTGGGCTGTTCGGCACCGGCGTGACGCTGTTTGCGCTCAAGCAGACGCGCCGCCGGCTCGGTGCTGATTAGGCCAGCCCTAACTCTGCCCGGTACCGCCGGAAGCAGGCCGCACCACACTCCAGCCGCATCAGCGCGCCTTCTGCAATCAACGGCGCCAGGGCCGGGTCGCCGTCAACCAGCGGCCAAAGCGCTTCCGCATTCCAGGCGGCGGAGTGTTTCACGTCCAGCACCGAATGCAGGTCGAAATAGTGCCGGTCTTCCGGCGGGAGGCCAAGCCGTTTCAGGCCCACCCCGACCAGCGCCGCGCGCCCCGGTGCAGTCTGCTCGATCACGCCAAGTGCTCCGATCGACTGATAGGCATACCGCCGGCTGCATGCGAGGCCCGCCATGGTATTGGCCAGCGCCAGCGACTCCCACGTCGTCGTCTCAACCGTAGGCGTCAGCGCGAGGCGATGCGCTAACACTTCCAGCATCGGGCCATGCATGCCCTTGGGATTACCCCGGCCCATCTCGTCCCAATAATTACGGGCCATTTCCAGCTTCGCCCGCTGCGGAATGCGGACCTGGGTCAGCGCGCATAGGTCTTCGAATCCAGCCTCACCTGCCACTTCCTGCGTAAGGAACCAGCGCATCTGCTCCATCGTTGCGTTGGTGGCGAGCCACGGGAATAAAGGGTCGCCCTGTCCAGGACCCTCCTGCTCCAGCGCCTCGAACCATGCAATGAAACCGTCGGCATCCTGCGGGGCCTGTGCCGCACGCTCTGCGACCGCGGCGCGCCCGGCTTCCAGCCAGCGTCCCTCCAGCAACTGCAACTCCGCCAGCTCCGCCACATCGGCTTCCCACGCCGGGCTGGGGCGGCTAGGCACAAAACGCCGCGTGTTGAAGGCTGCCAGCTTACGCTGCGCTAGGTCTTGGCTGTTGGACGACAGGTTGCTTCCGTCAGGCATGGCTGCTCTCCGCTTTACGGACCGTCATCGCCACCGCTGCGATCCTATCCGCGGTGACGTATGCGCCCAAGGTTAGTTCCTCACCAAACACATCTGGATCCAGCTCCCGATACGTCACCACCGCCCCCGGTGGCACAATTGCGCGAGCGGCATGCTGAAACGCGTCATGCCCGCCGACAATTGCAACGCCGGTGTAGAGCAGCAGCGTGCCGCTAGGTGCGAGCCGTTCCCATGCGGCACGGACAATGGCGAGTGACAGTTCTGCGCCAAGCGGCCCACCCCCGTGCCGGTACGCGCGCTCATCCGGATCGACCAGATAGGGCGGGTTGGACACGATCAGGCCGAACTGGCCCGGCACATTGCTGAGCAGGTCGCTCTGCACCGCATGTACCGTTACGCCCGCAAGCGCCGCGTTGATCCGCGTCAGGCGCAGCGCAGCGGGATTGATATCGACGGCAAACACCTCTGCATCCGGATAGGCGCGCGCCAGCAACAGCGCTCCCGGTCCAGCCCCGGCCCCGATATCGATTGCGCGGCGGACCGTCGATACCGGCAGCGCCTGAATGGCTCCTGCGAAGCGGTACGTGTCGGGGCCGAAGAACACCGCGTTCGCCTCTGTCGTCGGATAGGCTGAGTGGGCCAGCAATAGCCCATCGAGGGACGAGAACCGGACCGTTGCGCGCCAACTATCCCCTGCCCGCACAACGGCTCCCGCGGCTTGGGCCAGCGCCAGCATGGCATCCGGCAGCACGCCTGGCCTGAAGGGGCGGCTCCATCCAAACACGTCCGCAACCGTCTTGGCCCACGCATTGCCGGGCCGGGCGTTGACGACCGCGTGCGTGGCGGGCGTAGGCGTCGTGAAGTGATAGAAGCCGTCTTGCAACGCGCGGCCGAGGGCCAAAAGCGCCTGGTCCATGTCGTCCATTGAGCAATCCTTCAATTGGAACCGAGCAGCGGGCGCAGCACGTCGGTCACGCCAAGAACCAGCACCTGCACGCCAATACAGAACAGCAGGAACGCAGACAGCCGGCTGACGGTCGCACTGCCGCTCCGCCCGAGCAGTCCCGATAGGCGATCGGCCTGTGCATAGGTGAGCCCGATCACGACCGCCATCGCCGCCGCCGCCGCACTCGCCCCGGCGAAAAACCCACCCCAGCCCTGCTCCAACGGCGGATGCCCTGCACCCAGCGCCACCGCTACCGCAATCGTGCCCGGCCCAGTCGTGAACGGCAGCGTGAGCGGGAAGAACGCCACGTCCTCTCCGCCCTCGGCAGCGGCCGCCTGGGCCTGCTTGCGGTCCGCCCGGCTTTCGGCAGCGCCCAGCAACTCCCACGCAAACAGCGCCACCACCACGCCGCCCGCAATACGCAACGCCGCGATCGAAATGCCAAATAGCGCGAGCAAGTACGGCCCGGCCCACAGTGCCACCAGCATGACCACTAGCGAGTAGCCCGCAACCTGCCACGCCAGGGACGACCGTGCCGGACGCGTAAGTCCGGCGGTGGCTCCGCGAAAAATGAACGCACCCGCGACCGGGTTCACGATGCTGAATAGCGCCGGGAAGGCCAGCAGGAACGCAGCGATCACTTACGTTGCCGGATGGGCAGGTTGGTGCGGTACACCACGCGCTTCAGCGCAAACGCACTTTCTACCCCGCGCACGCCCGGGATGCGGGTGAGGCGCGTGCGCAGGAATTTCTCGTAGGCGCCCAGGTCCGGGGCCACGACCCGCAGCAAATAGTCGCTGGCGCCAGACATGACGTAGCACTCCATCACCTCCGGCAGGTCGGCGATCGCTTGCTCGAACACGGCCAAATGGTCGTCCGTCTGTGCCTGCAGGCGCACGGATACGAACACGCTGACCGGCAGGCCGACGCGGTCCGGATCGAGCAGCGCCACGTAGCCGCGTATAACGCCGGTTTCCTCCAGGATACGCTGGCGGCGGTTGGCCGGGCTGGCCGACAGACCAGCGCTGGTAGCCAGTGCGGCGCTGGTGGCGCGCCCATCCCGCTGCAGGTGGTCGAGGATGGTCAGATCGATCCGGTCTAGTCGCATAGCGTGGTAGGCTGTCCCAGTGTGCACTGCATCATTGGTTATTCATACCAGTTTTGCGGTCAATAACCCACAACTATGACAGCACCTGCTGAGCCATTCGGCGCTAGTCTACCTCATTCGGAGGCTAGACCATGGACCAGGGCTTCATCGCACCCCGCACCCTTACGTCACGCTACACCGATCTGGACCAGCCCGAGCTGATGTCTGGCGTGCAAGCGCTGATCCGCGTGTTGCTCGAGCAATCGCGGCTTGACCGCGTTGCGGGATTGAACACAGGGGGGCTGGCGTCCGGCTATCGCGGATCCCCGCTCGGCGGCGTCGATCAGGAGCTGTGGCGTCAAGAGAAGCTGCTCACAGCAGCTGGCGTGAAATTCCAGCCGGGCCTGAACGAGGATCTGGCCGCGACGATGCTGTGGGGCACCCAGCAGATCGACACCTTTCCCGGCGCTCGTGTCGATGGAGTGTTCGGCCTGTGGTACGGCAAAGGACCCGGCGTCGATCGCAGCGGCGATGCGTTCCGCTGTGCCAATATGCTCGGCACCGCGCGCCATGGCGGCGTGCTGGCAGTATCGGGGGACGACCATGCTGCGCATTCCTCCGTGTTTCCACATGCGACCGACGGCATCTTTCAATCGGTCCACATCCCAGTGTTGGTCCCTGCCGACGCGCAGGAGATTTTGGACCTCGGTCTGGCTGGCATCGCCCTGTCGCGTTACGCCGGGGTGTGGGTGGCGCTAAAGACAATTGCCGAAACCGCCGAGCAGCACGGCATCGTCACCGTGCCCACGATCCGGCACTTCACGACGCCCGATCGCGCCCTGCCGCCACACGGGCTTAACCTCGACCCCACCCTGCCCTGGCCTGCCGAGCGGGCGGAATTGGAGCGACGCATGCTGCAGGAGCGGTTGCCGGCGGCGAAGGCGTGGGTGGCGGCAAACGGACTCGATCGGCTCATGCACGGCCCGTCTGGCGCAAGCATCGGCATCGTGACCGTCGGCAAAGCGCATTACGACACCATGCACGCGCTGCGCCGCCTGGGGCTGGACCGGCATCCGGAGCTGGCTGTGTTCAAGGTCGCGATGGCCTGGCCGCTCGAGCCGGGCGCCATCGGTGCGTTCGCGCAGGGCAAGCGGGCGATCCTGGTCGTGGAAGAGAAACGGTCGCTGGTCGAAATGCAGCTGCGGGACGCGCTGTACGCCTGGCCCACCCGCCCCACTATCGAGGGCAAGGCGCTGCTGCCTGAAACGATGGAGTTGTCGCCCGAGCTGTTGGGAGCCGCACTCGCGCGCTTCTTGCCGCAGGCGGGCGTGGATTGCCCAGCCTGGCCCGGCCCCGCCGCGCTGGCCCCGGTGCCCGGCCTACTCACGCGCGGCCCCATGTTCTGCGCCGGCTGTCCACACAATACCAGCACCGTCGTGCCCGCCGGCTCCCACGCAATGGCCGGCATCGGCTGCCACACGATGGCGCTGGCCACGAGTGCCGAGACGAAGACGTTCAGCCAGATGGGCGGCGAGGGGGCGCCCTGGGTCGGGCTCGCGCCGTTCAGCACGCTGCCGCACATGTTCGCCAATATGGGGGACGGGACCTACACCCATTCCGGCCTGCTCGCGATCCGCCAGGCCGTCGCGGCTGGGACCGCCATCACGTACAAGATCCTGTACAACGACGCCGTCGCAATGACAGGCGGCCAGCGGGCAGAGGGCGGGCTGACTGTGCTACAAATCGCCGCGCAGCTGGCGGCGGAGGGCGTGGGCCGCATCGCGCTGGTGGTGGACGACCCGGCGCGCTTACCAGACACATCGCTGCTGCCGCCGGGCACGCTACGCCACGACCGGACCGAGCTCGATGCGGTGCAGCGCGACCTGGCTGCCTATGCCGGGGTCAGCGCCTTGATCTACGACCAGGTCTGCGCGACCGAAAAGCGCCGCCGGCGCAAGCGGGGGACGCTTGCAAAAGCCGCGACGCGCGTGGTGATCGATCAGCGCGTGTGCGAAAATTGCGGTGACTGCACGGTCCAAAGCAATTGCATCGCGATCGAACCGGTGGACACCGCGTACGGCCGCAAGCGGCGTATCAGCCCAACCAGCTGCAACACTGATTTGTCGTGTTTGAAGGGCTTCTGCCCCAGCTTTGTCACCACCACCGCCCCGGCACCCGCAAACCAAGCATCGCCGTGGCTTGCGCAAGAAGAGGCGCTGGCTGCCGGGCTGCCCACGCCGCTGCTGCCCGCCATGCCCTGGCGCGGCCTGTTTGCCGGCATCGGCGGCGGCGGCATCGTGACTTGCGGCGCCGTTGTGGCAATGGCCGC
>JANONC010000082.1:0-29060 GCA_031420655.1 Rhodospirillales bacterium
GCGGTCGTCGACGTCAAACCAGGTGCCGGCCGGCTCCATCGTGAGGCCGGCGGCGGCGGCGCGGGCCAGGGTGGCGGCGGCAACGGTGTCCGTGCTCCAGGCGATATGGGCGAACAGGTCCGGGACGGCGCGTTGCAGGCCGATCAGCCAATATCCGCCATCGTCCGCCGCGCCCAGGAGGCCGCGTGCGCCCGGTGCCAGGATCCGGTTGGCCGCGCCGGCGAGCCACGCGGTCGGCACGGTCGGGCTATCGGCGCTGATGAGGGCCACGCCGCCATAGCCCAGGGCGAACAGGGCGGTGACGGCATGCAGCAGGATGCGGCCAAAGCCCTCCACGCCCGGTGTGTCCGGTGCGCCGCTGCCATCCGCGAGCACCAGCCTTGTGCCGGTTGCGATCACGCCGTCGAAGCGCCACTCCTGCCCCGCCGGGGCATAGGCGACATAGGGGTGGATGGGGGCGCAGCGGGCGGCGTCCGCCATGTTGGCCGTGGTATCGGCCAGGAAGGCGGCCCCCATGGCGGCAGCTTCGTCGGCGGTCAACAGGCCTTGCAGCCGGGTTTTGACGTGGCCGGGGCGCGGTGCTTTGGCCATCACCGCGATGGCGCAGATGTCGGCCCGCCCCGGCACCTAGCTGCCGGAACCGGACGGCGTAAGGGCCAGCGATACCGGCGCGGTTTCGGCCCGGCGTCGCTGCCTGCCGGTAGCTTCGGGCAAGGAGTGCGTGTCCTTCCAGCCTGGCCAGTCCAGCACCAGCAACTCCGGCCGGGTGCGCGACAGCTCGGTCAGCGATGTATCGGCAGGCAGGAGTAAGAGTGGCTTCACACTAGTCCCATACCACTGTTCCACCGGGTGCCGAACAAGGGTTTTTAGCGCCCGCGCACCGCCCGCAGCAGCGTATCCACGATCAGCCCAAACCCGGCATGGGTTAGCAGGCCGGTCGCGTGGGCGTGGGGGGCGTTGGCGCCCAAACGGTGCTTGTTGGGATTGAGCACCTCATCCTCCAGCACGAACATTGCGGCACCGAACGGGATCCCGCGGGCGGCACCGACATACGGCAGGCGGGAGCGTAACGCGGTGAACACCGCAGTTGCGATCGCGGCGACGCTATAATCCAGCCGGGGAGCAGGTGAGCGGCCGACGGTCTGCAACGGCACGTACCGCACACCCGCATCCCGCGCCTGCGCCACGTGTACCCGCCGCTCTTCGTTCGCAATCAGGTAAGCGATCTTGTCCATGGTCCAAACGGCGGCGGCGCCAGCGATAGCGCCCCAGATCAGGTCGGCGGCGACGGATGGGCGGGACATGATGGCGCTCCAGGGTTGGTTGCGGGGCCAACGCGGGGGGCTGCGGTTCGTTTCAGGCTGTGTGGCACACACGCCACCGGTGCGAGCCGCATGGCACCCGCACGGCTAGTGTTCTGCCTGGGGACGAAGGCCCTTGGTTCAGAGCCTCATGCGTGAAGATCACTATGATGCAGTGCGTAAGCCGATATTCACAGCCCTGCCTTAGCTGGCCAGCGGTGTCCAGAGTCAGGCCACGCCTAGGTAAGTGGCCGTGACCCGCGCGTCCTGCGCCAGGGCGGCCGCCGGGCCATCGAGGGTGACGCGGCCGGATTCCAGCACGTAGCCGTGGCTGGCGACCTGCAGCGCGGCGCGGGCGTTTTGCTCCACCAGCAGGATGGCGCAGCCCTGGTCGCGCAGGGCCACGATCATGCGAAAGATTTCGGCGACGATCAGGGGTGCCAAGCCGAGGCTCGGTTCGTCCAGCATCAGCAATGCAGGCTTGGCCATCAGGGCGCGGCCCATGGCGAGCATCTGGCGTTCGCCGCCGCTGAGCGTGCCTGCGTGCTGGGCGCGACGTTCGCGCAGGCGGGGAAAGGCGTCGTAGATGGCGTCGATCGCCAGCCCGGTCGCCGCGGCACCGCGCCTGCGATGCACGAAGCCGCCAAGCAGCAGGTTGTCGTGCACGGAGAGGGTGGAGAACAACTCGCGCCGTTCCGGTACCAGCACCATGCCGCGTTGGACCCGCGCCTCGATATCTAGCCGGGCCAAGTCCTGGCCCTGGAAGCGGATGCTGCCGCGGGCCGGGTGTATGCCCATGATGGCGTTCAGCAACGTGGTCTTGCCAGCGCCGTTGGGTCCGATGACGGTCACGATCTGACCCTGGCCGAGGCTCAGCGACAGGTCTTGCACGGCCGCAATGCCGCGATAGGCGATCGTCACGGCGTCGAGCACCAACAGGGTCACGCCGGGGCGCCCAGATAGGCGCTGATCACGGCCGGGTTGGCGCGGATTGCGACAGGCTCGCCCTCGGCCAGCTTTGCGCCGAACTCCATGACCACCAGGCGGTCGGCCAGGCCCATGACGAAGCCCATATCGTGTTCGACCAGCAGGATGGTCATACCCTCGTTCCGTAAGCGGCGTAGCAACGCGGCCAGCTCCTGCTTTTCGGCGTGACGCAGCCCGGCGGCCGGTTCGTCCAATAGCAGCAGCATGGGATCGAGGCACAAGGCGCGCGCGATCTCCACCACGCGCTGCTGACCCAGCGCCAGCGACTCTACCGGGACGCTGGCCGTATGCAGCAGGCCGACGCGGTCCAGCTGCCGCGCGGCGTGGGCGCGCAGGCAGGTCTCGTCCGCCCGGTTGAGCCGCAGCGCAGCGGCGACCGGTCCCTGTGCGCTGCGCAAATGGGCACCCAGCGCCACGTTCTCCAGCACCGACATGCCAGCCACGAGCTTCACGTGCTGGAAGGTACGGCCGATGCCGGCGCGGGCGGCGCGTTGAGGGGTAAGCGCCATGCGGTGGCCCAGCACCGCCACCTGCCCGGCGCTGGGCTGCGCCACGCCGGTCAGCAGGTTGAACGTCGTCGACTTGCCCGCGCCGTTGGGGCCGATCAGGCCCATGATCTCACCAGCGCCGACCCGGAACGACAGGTCATTGACCGCGACCAGGCCGCCGAACTGCTTACGCAGGCCATCGGCGGCGAGCACGGCCGAGCCCGGGGCGGGCATCGTGCGGCCGGGCAGCGCGGGTGCGTCCGGGATGCGGGCTGGGGCGGGCGGGCCCGGGCGACGCAGCAACGGCCACAGCCCGGCCGGCGCGGTCTGCAGCACCAGCACCAGCAACGCGCCGAACACGATGGTTTCGTAATTGCCCTGCGATCCTAACAGCCGGGGTAGGATATTCTGCAGCTGGTCGTTCGTGACCGTCACCAGCACGGCGCCCAGCAGCGCGCCCCAGATCGACCCGACACCGCCCACCACAGCCATGAGCAAGTACTGGATGCTGGCGTTCAGCCCGAATGGCGTTGGGTTCACGCTCCGTTGCAGGTGCGCGTACAGCCAGCCGGCCAACCCGGCCAGCAAGGCCGCGTAGGCAAAGGCCAGCAATCGCGTGGTGGTGAGGTTCACGCCAAAGCTCGCCGCTGCCGCCGCGCCGCCGCGCAACGCCCGGATGGCGCGGCCGGGCCGGCTATCCAAAAGGTTGTGGGTGAGCCAGATGCACAACGCCACCGACAGCGCGATCAGACCGTACATCGCCCGGCTGTTGACCAGGCTGAACCCCAGCACTGAGATGGGCGGTATGGCGGAGATGCCGTCATTGCGCCCCAGCAGATCCAGATTGCCGAACAGGTAATACGTGCTGACGGCCCAGGCGATGGTGCCGAGCGCGAGGTAGTGCCCGGACAGGCGCAGGGTGACGGCGCCCACGGCCAGCGCCCCCACCAGGCTGACGACCAAAGCCACAGGAAGAGACAGCCACGGGTCCACGCCGTACTGTGCCGTAAGGATCGCGGTCGTGTAGGCGCCGAGTCCCATGAACGTCGCCTGGGCAAACGACGTCATGCCGCCATAGCCAGTCAGCACCACCAGCCCGATGGCAACGATGGTGGCGATGCCGGCATAGTTGGCGAGCGTGATCCAGAACGGCGGCAGCAGGCCGGTTAGTGGTAGCAGGGCTACCGCCACCAGCGCCGGCAGCGCGTAACGGGTCACTCCTCGTCCGCCGGGCTACGGAAGCTGCGCCAGAGTAGGACGGGGATAATGGTAGCGAAAACAATGACTTCCTTGAACGCGCTGGCGTAAAAGGAGCTTAGGCTCTCGACGCAGCCGACCAGCAGGGCTGCGGCGACGGCGATCGGGTAGCTCAGCAGCCCACCGATGATGGCTGCGACGAAGCCCTTTAAGCCGACCAGGAAGCCGCTATCGTAATAGACGGTTGTAAGCGGCGCGATCAGCACGCCCGAGAGCGCCCCGATGCCGCCCGCGAGCGTAAAGGCGATGCGTCCGCTGCGTGCGGTGCCGATGCCGACCAGGCTTGCACCCAGCCGGTTGACGGCCACCGCCCGCAGCGCCTTGCCCGTCAGCGTCCGGCCGAAAAACAACGCCAGCAACAGCATCAGCCCACCCGTGACGGTGCCGATCGCCAGGGCCTGGCCGGGTATGACCTGGTCGCCCAGGTGCAAGGGTGTGGTACCGAGCGGGGTGCCGCGGAACCCTTCCGGCCCGAAGGCCACGAGCCCGGTGGCGACCAGCGCCAGATGCGTGCCCACGGCGGCGATGAGCAGCACAAGGATGGGCGCCTCCGCCATGGGCTGGAACGCGAGGCGATAGAGGTAGGGTGCCATGGGGGTCACGATGGCGACGGTCAGTGCGGCCGATAGCAACACGCCAGGCCGGGTGGGAGCGATGGCCTGGACCAGCAGCACGATGGCGGCTGGCAGCACCAGCGTTTCGAGCGCCAGAAGGGCCACACCGCGGCGGGACAACGTGTGGCGCATCTGCAGCAGGCCCATGGCGCAGGCTCCTACGCCAAGCGCCGCCAGCAAATAAATGCTCCCTGGCACTTGGCCGCCGTTGAGCGCGGCGTAGGTCAGCGCGGCGAAGGCCACCAGCTCACCCTGCGGGATAAAAATGACCCGGGTGACGGTGAACACCATTACCAGCGATAGCGCCAGCAGGGCGTAGATTGCCCCGTTGACAAGGCCGTCTTGCAACAAGATTAGGGCGATACTGGTATCCATATCGCCCCGGCTGAGTGGGTTAGGGCAGCAGCTTCCAGGCACCATCCTGGATTGTCACCATCACCCGGGCGCGGTCGTCGAACCCGTTATGGTCGGTGGCGGTCGTGGTCATGATGCCATGGGTCAGCACCAGGCCGGACGTGCTTTCGAGCGCATCGCGCACTGCGCTGCGGAAGGCTTGGGTGCCGGGCTTGGCGGACTTCAGCGCCGTCGTCACGGCCGCGTTCAACATGATCGATGCATCGTAGGCGTGCGCGCCGAACGTGGCGACCGAGCCAGGTCCGTTCGCCGCCTCATACCGCCTGACGTAGTCGAGTGCGACGGCCTTGATCGGATTGCTATCGGGTAACTGGGCCGCGACCAGGATTGGCCCGGCGGGCAAGATCGTCCCCTCCACATCCTTGCCACCCACGCGCAAGAAGTCTGCGTTGGCGATGCCGTGGGTCTGGTAATACACGCCGGCATAGTTGCGCTCATGCAGCGTCTTTTGCGGCAGCGCGGCCGGGGTGCCTGCGCCGGCGATCAGCACGGCGTCGGGCTTGGCGGCAATCAGCTTGAGCACCTGGCCAGTAACGCTCGTGTCGGCGCGGGCGAATTTCTCGGTGGCGACCAGCTGGATATTCTTTGCGCCAAAGGCCCGCGTCGCCTCCGTCAGCCAGCCGTCGCCATAGGCGTCGTTGAAACCGATGAAGCCGACCGTCTTGATGCCGTGCGCCGCCATGTGTTCGGCGATCGCGTCGGCCATCAGGCTGTCGTTTTGCGGAGTCTTGAACACCCAGTGGCGCTGCGCATCCATCGGCTGGATCAAGCGTGCACTGGCAGCCAGCGAGATCATCGGCACCTGCTTTTCAGCCGCCACGTCGATCATCGCGAGCGACGCCGGCGTCGTGCTGCTGCCGATCAGGGCGTCGACCGCATTCTCGTCAATCAGCTTGCGGGCGTTGGCGACGGCCTTCGTGCTGTCGGCCGCGTCGTCCAGCACGATGTATTCGATCGATTGCCCGGCGATCGTCCTGGGCAGCAGCGCGATGGAATTGCGCTGTGGCACGCCCAACGACGCGGCGGGGCCGGTGGTGGAAATGGTGACGCCAACCTTGATCTGGGCGGCGGCCGGATGGGCCAGCAGGACGGTCACGAGCAGTGCGGCTGACCAACGCATGGCCGGAATTCCCCCCAGAACATGGCCGATGCCGGCCGTTTTTAACGCCGGACGATTCGTAAGTGGCGCCCCGGTGAGTGTCAACGCATCACATGCCCTTGTAACCCGCGATTTCCGATATATCTAAGTTTACGTCATAACGAACAGTTCGATATGATCAACAACGGAAACAGCATGCGTCATACTCACAACAAACTAAACCACGACCACCACGGCCATGCCCATGGGCGGCGATTTGCGCGGGGGGAAAGCGGCGGACCAGACAGTCCCCGCCGGGGTCGCGGTGGACCAGGCGGGCTGGGACGTTTCTTTGCCCATGGGGACTTGCGGCTCGTGCTGCTTCACCTGATCGCGGAGAAGCCTCGCCATGGCTACGAGCTGATCCGCGCGATCGAGGAGCGTGTGGCGGGTGCCTACTCCCCCAGCCCCGGCGTCATCTACCCCACGCTCACACTTTTGGATGAGCTCGGCTACGTGACCGTGACCCCGGGTGAGGGGGCTAAGAAGCTGCACACGATCACCCTGGAAGGTGAAGCGTTCCTGGTGGCAAACCGAAAGACTCTGGACACGCTGCTGGCTCGCATGGCGGAGGCGACGCGCGCCCATGCCGGCGGTCCGGCCCCGCAGATCGTGCGGTCGATGGAGAACCTGAAGCGCGCGTTGCGGTTGCGCTTGGCACTAGGCCCGCTCGCTGAGGCCGCGGCGGATGCAGTGGCGGCGGCACTCGATCAAGCGGCGCAGGCGGTCGAAGGGACGTGACCCGTCCCACGTAAGCAGGTATGGGCCAGGGCAGGTCGCGCGGGAGAGCGGGTCGGGTGCTGGGCCATATTGTTGGAACTATAGCGGGCCGAGCCCGGCTGGTGGTGGCGATCGGTGCGATGCTGGCCGTGTTGGCCGTCGCACTTTCCGCCGCCCGGTTGGGAGTGACAACCGATACCGATTTGCTATTCGCGCCGACGCTGCCATGGAAACAGCGTGAGGCGGCGTTAAAGCAGCTATTTCCGCAGGGGACGGACCTGCTGGTCGCGGTCGTGGACGGCGACAGTCCGGAGGTTGCGGATGCAGTGGCGGCCGGGCTCGCGGCAGGCATGGCGGCGGACACGGCGCATTTCCTCAGCGTGCGGCGGCCCGACGCCTCGCCCTATTTCGACCGCAACGGCCTGCTGTTCCTGGACACGCCCGTGCTGCAGGCGCTGCTGGACCAGACAATCGACGCGCAGCCGTTCCTAGGTCAGCTGGCGGCGGACCCCAGTGCGCGGGGGCTGTTTGCCGCTTTGTCACTGCTCGGGATGGGGGTCGCGCAGGGGCAGGATGTGTCGGCATTTGCAGGGCCGCTCGGAGGATTTCACACCGCGCTGGCGGCAGCGGGGCAGGCGCGGCCCTTATCGTGGCAGCGCCTGCTGGCTGGCCCGGCGGCAGAGCTGGGCGGGCCGTATCGCTTCGTGTTGGCTCAACCACGGCAGGATTTCGGCGCGCTGGAGCCGAGTGCGGCGGCGACGGCCGTGCTGCGGCGATTGGCGGCGGCGCAGGAGTTCGTAGCCGCCGGGCAGGCGCGGGTCCGCGTTACCGGCAGCGTGGCACTGGCCGACGAGGAGTTTGCGACGGTTGCACAGGGGGCGGTTGCCGGGCTGGCTGGCAGCTTGGTCCTGGTAACGGTGTGGCTGTTCTTGGCGGTGCGCAGCTGGCGGCTGGTGGTGCCGATTGTACTGACCCTGCTGCTGGGGCTGGTGCTGACAACGGCGTTCGCGGCGATCACCAGTAGTCCGCTGAACCTGATCTCGGTTGCGTTCGCGATATTGTTTGTCGGCATTGCGGTCGATTTTGCGATCCAGTTTTGCGTGCGGTTGCGTGAGGCACAGCGTGGGTTGGCGTTGGTGCCGGCGCTGGTGCAAACGGCGCAGCGGGCCGGGGGGCAGATCCTGGTCGCGGCCGGCGCGACGGCGGCCGGGTTTCTGGCCTTTGTGCCCACGGATTTCGTGGGCGTGGCAGAGCTGGGGCTGATTGCCGGAGCCGGTATGCTGATCGCGTTCGCCTGCACGCTGCTGTTTTTGCCAGCCTGCCTCGTGCTGTTTCAGCCGGGCGCCACGACGGAGGAAATGGGCTATGCCTGGGCCGCGCCGGCCGACCGGGTGCTGGCCCGCGGCGCACGCTGGGTGGTGGGCGCGTTTGCCTTGCTGGCCGTGGCGGGCGCCCTAAGCGTCCCGCGGCTCCGCTTCGATAGCGATCCGCTCCATACGAAGGACCCCACGACGGAGGCGATGCGCACGCTGACCGACCTGGCTGCCAACCCAATTACCAACCCGTATAGCGTAGACGTGCTGCGGCCCGATCTGGCCAGCGCCGCGGCACTGGCGGACGCGGCCCTGCATCTGCCGACGGTAGCGCAGGCGGTCACGCTCGCAAGCTTTGTGCCGGACCACCAGGCGGAGAAGCTGGTGCTGCTACAGGACGCCGCCGCCATACTGGGGCCCACCCTGGCCGCCCGCCCGGCCCCGGCGCCGGTGACCGCAGCCGATATCCGGCAGGCGGCGCAGCGTACCGTGGTGCAGTTGGAGAAGGTGGCGGACAAGCTGCCGGCCGGACACCCGCTGCTGTTGATACTGGCCGATCTGCGCTCGCTGGCGGCGGCACCCGACGCGGCGCTGCTGGCGACAGACCGGGCGCTGGTGCGGTTCTTGCCGGATCAGCTCCGCCGGCTGCGGCTGAGCTTGAGCGCGCAGGCCGTGACAGTGGCGGATGTGCCGGCGGACGTGGTCCGGGAATGGCAGGCCCCGGATGGCCGGGTGCGCGTGCAGATAACCGCCAAGCCCGGCCAGGACGGGCTGGGCGCGTTCGTGCAGGACGTGACCCGGCTAGCCCCCGATGCGGGCGGCTCGGCCATCACGATCACGGCGACGGCCGCGACGATCATTCAGGCTTTTACCCGGGCAGCGCTGGGCGCGGTGCTGGCCATCACCGTGCTGCTGCTGCTGGCGTTGCGCCGGGTGCTGGATGTGGCGCTGGTGCTGGCCCCGTTGCTGCTGGCGGCGCTGATGACGGCGCTCGTGGCGATGCTGGCACCGTTGCCGCTCAACTTCGCCAATATTATTGCGTTGCCGCTGCTGCTCGGCGTGGGAGTTAGTTTTAATATCTACTTTGTTATGAATTGGCGGCGGGGCGTGGTGGCGCATTTGTCGTCACCGACGGCGCGGGCGGTGGTATTTTCGGCGCTCACAACCGGTACCGCCTTCGGATCGCTGGCGTTGTCGCGGCATCCGGGTACGGCCAGCATGGGAACGCTGCTGCTTATCAGCCTTGGCTGCACGCTGGTGGCGAGCCTGATATTCGTACCGGCGCTACTTGCCTTAGTCTCGCCATCACGAAGTGGTGTATAGCTCTTGCTGCGGCGGGGTTGGGCAATGGCGTTTGTACGGACTGGTTTGATTATCCTGGCGCTGCTGCTGGGTTATGCGGCGGTACGGTCCCCCGCGGCGCAGGCGCTGGTGTTTGGGGCGGCGTCGGTTCGGTAGGTTTTGAGCCCTTTCCAAACGCCTAAATGTTCCTGACCGGTTCTCATACGAACTTCGTGACGCCCCCGGTCAGAGAAGCAATCACGGCAGCGCGCCCGTTGCCGCGATGAATGCCGCGATCTCCGGCACACCCTGCCCGGCGCGGATGTTGGCGAATACGTAGGGCCGATCACCCCGCATCCGCTTGCTGTCGCGGTCCATAATCTCAAGACTGGCACCCACGTAAGGGGCGAGGTCGATCTTGTTGATGACCAGCAAGTCGCTGCGCGTGATGCCAGGGCCACCCTTGCGGGGAATTTTGTCCCCGGCCGAGACGTCGATCACGTAGATCGTCAAATCCGCCAGCTCCGGGCTGAACGTTGCGGCCAGGTTGTCGCCGCCTGACTCGATCAGGATCAGGTCCAGTGCCGGGAAGCGCCGCCGCATCTCGGCGATACCAGCCAGGTTGATGCTGGCGTCCTCGCGGATGGCAGTGTGTGGGCAACCGCCGGTCTCGATGCCGAGGATACGGTCCGGCGTTAGGCTGCCAGCGCGGGTCAGGAACTCCGCATCTTCTTTGGTGTAGATATCGTTGGTGATGGCGGCAATGTCGTATCGGGGCGAAAAGCTGCGGCACAGCGCGTCCATCAGCGCGGTTTTACCCGTGCCGACCGGTCCACCGACGCCGACGCGAAGGGGGCCGTTTCTCATGACCGGAACAACCGTGTGTGCTGGGTTTCATGGCGCATTGCGGCGATGTCCGCACGGAAGCAAGCGCTGCCGATGTCGTCCAAGGTAGCGCTTTGCGTTTCGGTCGCGAGCTGTTCGACCGTGGGCTCCAGTGCATGCAGGATGCGCAGCCCGGCGGTTTGCCCGAGCGGCACTAGGCGCACGGCGGCGCTGACAAGGTTGGCGGCGAGTGCATGCAGCATGGCGCGGACGGAGTCGTCTTCTGGCACGCCCTGTTGCCGCGCGAGCTGGCCGAAGGCGACCGGGTAGGGTGCGGGTTCGGCCGGGCCGGACCAGACGGCGGCGGCCAGGGCAAAGGCGTGGCCCTGGTGGAGCGTTTCTTCGAGCCGTTCCCGGGAGGAGGCGAGGGCTGTGGCGAGGGCGGCCACAGAATTTGGGTGCGATATTTTCTGTCGTTCCGAGCAAGAGAAACTCCCGCCCAGCCCTCCCCCCGAAGCAAGGGAGGGCTTAGCTGCTCCCTCCTCCGCTTCGGTGGGAGGGCTGGGGTGGGAGTGTTCCCGCCACGCTGCCCGCAGCAGGATTGCGTCGCTCCGCCCCGTCCCGTCCGTCAGCACCGCGCCGATCCAGTCGAGCGCCGCGGCCTCGGTTGTGACATCCCCTGCTTCCACGGCCCATTCCAAGCCGTGGCTGTAGGCGAACCCGCCCGTGGGAAACGCAGGTGACGCCCAGGTCAGCAAGCGCAGCAGGCTCATGCGGCGCGGGCCATCTCCCGCAGCACGTAATGCAGGATGCCGCCGTTGCGGTAGTACTCGACCTCGTCTGCGGTATCGACCCGGCAGCGTAGCGGTACATGATCCACCCGGCCGCCCACACGGTGGATGGCCATCTGCAGATCCATGCCGGCCCGCAGCTCCGCCAGGCCCAGGATGTCGATGGTTTCCGTGCCGTCTAGTCCCAGGGAATGCCGGGTTGCCCCGTCCTTGAACGTCAGCGGCAACACGCCCATGCCGACCAGGTTGGAGCGGTGGATACGCTCGAAGCTCTCGACCACGACTGCCTTGATACCCAGCAGCGCCGTACCCTTCGCCGCCCAGTCGCGGGACGAGCCCATGCCGTATTCCTTACCGCCAAACACCACCAGCGGCACGCCCGCCGCCATGTAGCGCTGGGCCGCGTCGTAGATCGGCACCTGCTCGCCATTATACAGCGTCCAGCCGCCTTCGATGCCCTTACCGTCCTTGTCCTGCACCATCTCGTTTTTGATACGAATGTTGGCGAACGTGCCGCGCATCATGACTTGGTGGTTACCGCGGCGGGCACCGTAGCTGTTGAAGTCACGCTGCATCACCTGGTGCTCACCCAGGTAGTCCCCAGCCGGCGACGCCTTCTTGATGTTGCCAGCCGGGCTGATGTGGTCGGTGGTGATGTTGTCGCCAAACAGCGCCAGCACCTTGGCACCCACAATGTCCGTCACAGGCGCCGGGGTCATGGTGATGCCGTCGAAATAGGGCGGGTTCTGCACGTAGGTGCTGCCACCGTTCCAGCTGTAGGTCTCGCTGGTCGAGTCCACTTCGATCGCCTGCCACTCCTTCGTGCCTTGGAATACTTCGCCATAGCGCTTGATGAACTGGCTACGGTCCACGCTGGCGGTGACGGCGGCGTCGATCTCCGAATTGGTGGGCCACACGTCGCGCAGGTACACGGGCTGCCCGTCGGTGCCGATGCCAAGCGGGGCGGTCGTGATGTCCTCGTTCATCGTGCCCAGCAGCGCGTACGCCACCACTAGCGGCGGGCTGGCCAAATAGTTGGCGCGCACGTTCGGGTGGACCCGGCCCTCGAAATTGCGGTTGCCGGACAGCACGCTCGCCGCGACCAGCTTGTTGGCTTCGATCGCCTCGGCAATGGCCGGGTCAAGCGGGCCGGAGTTGCCGATGCAGGTCGTGCAGCCATAGCCAACGAGCTGGAAGCCGAGCGCATCGAGCTCCGCACTCAGGCCTGCCTTGTCCAGGTACTCGGTCACCACCTGCGAGCCGGGTGCCAGCGACGTCTTCACCCACGGCTTCGGCACCAGCCCCAGCGCCCGCGCCTTTTTCGCCAGTAGGCCGGCACCAAGCATGACATAGGGGTTGCTGGTGTTGGTGCAGCTCGTGATGGCGGCGATCACCACGTCGCCGTGGGTGATCTTGTATTCCTTGCCCGCCACGGTGACGCTCATGTGAGCCTCGGCCTCGGCCACGCCTAAGCCCTTGGTCAGATCCGACCGGAACGCACTGCTGGCGTCCCGCAGCAGCACGCGATCCTGCGGGCGCTTCGGCCCGGCAATGCTGGGGGCGACGGTCGCCAGGTCTAGCTCGATCACCGTTGTGTAGACCGCGTCCGGCGTGGTGCCGTCGACCCACATCCCCTGTGCCTTGGCATAGGCTTCAACCAGCAGCACGCGGTCCTCATCCCGGCCGGTGAGGCGCAGATAGGCCAGTGTTGCCGCGTCAACCGGAAAGATGCCGCAGGTGGCGCCGTATTCCGGCGCCATGTTGGCGATCGTGAGCCGGGTGCTGACGCTGAGGTTGGCGAGGCCCGGGCCAAAGAATTCTACAAACTTGCCCACCACACCCAGCTTGCGCAGCATTTGCGTGACTTGCAGCGCAAGGTCGGTCGCGGTCGAGCCTTCCGGCAGCGCGCCCGTCAGGCGGAAGCCCACCACGTCGGGGATCAGCATCGCGATGGGCTGACCGAGCATCGCGGCCTCTGCCTCGATGCCGCCTACGCCCCAGCCGAGGACGCCGTTGCCGTTGGCCATGGTCGTGTGGCTGTCGGTGCCGAACAGCGTGTCGGGATAGGCGACGGTGCGGCCGTCGATCTGTGCGGTCCAGACCGTTTGCGCCAGGTATTCGACGTTCACCTGGTGGCAGATGCCTGCACCGGGCGGCACCACGCGGAAGTTCTCGAACGCGCCCTGGCCCCAGCGCAGGAAGGAATAGCGCTCGCCGTTACGGCTGAACTCAGCATCCATATTTTGTTCCATCGCGCCGTAGGTGCCGGACACGTCGACCATAACGGAGTGGTCAATTACGAGGTCCACGGGCACCAGCGGATTGACCTGGTCCGGACGGCCGCCCAACGCGGTGATACCGTCGCGCATCGCGGCAAGGTCGACCACGCCGGGCACGCCGGTGAAGTCCTGCATCAGGATGCGGGCCGGCTTGAACGGCACTTCCTTATCTGAGTGCGCGGTGCGCGCCCATTCGGCCAGTGAGCGCGCGTCGGCGGTGGTGTAGCTGGCGCCGTTCTCAAACCGCAGCACGTTTTCGAGCAGGATTTTTAGGCTGACAGGCAGGCGGCTGGTGGGTTCGTTCAGCGCCTCCGCCGCGGCGGGCACTGAGTAGTAGTCGTACTCTTGCCCGGCGACATTGAGGGTACGGCGCGTGTTTAGGCTGTCTTGCCCCATCGGCTTCATGGCTGCGTCTCCTGATCGGTGAGCACATACTAAGGCAAGTATTGCAAAGGTTCTAGCGGCGCAGCAGGTCGATATGCCACCGCATCTCTTGTTCAGTCATTGGAAACCCGCCCGCGTCATCCGGTTGCATGGCCCGGCCGGGTGGGCAGTGGCCGAGGGCGGATTGCACCAGCACGGCCAGGCGCATTGGCATGCGGGCCATCCAGACCAGGCTGATCAGGCCCTTGGCGCTGTGCAGGGCCGCCGCGCGGTCCACCACCGAAACCGGCACGCCGCTGGTCACGGCCAGCTGGACCGCCACGCGCCGGTGGTCACCACGGCGGACCGCGTCGGCGATCGCTGCTTCAGTCAGGCCTCCGGCAGTTTGCAACTGGCGCGTCGCGCGGAACAACTCGGCTTCCGACAGCGGCAGCCGGGGCGAGGGTGCCAGCGCGGCGGTCACCCGGCATCTGAGTGCATCCGCCAACGCGGGTGCCAGTTCGGCCCGTTCCAGCAAGGTGTAGATAAACCCGGATTGCAGGATCTCATCGAGCGTACGGGTCGTGGCCGGACTGAGGCTGAAGCCCGTGGCACCCGGGTGGGTTGCTTGGGTGATGATCGCATCGAGTGTCGCGTCGCGCAGTGTGGCGCTGGCGTTGGCCAGCAATGCCCGGATCGCGGCGGTGTCGGCAAGGGCGAACACCGCATCCGCCACGACTGGCGACAGGCCGTGGCGCTGGGCCACGCTGACCGGTGCGGCCGGGTAGGGTGGGGTGGCCAGCAGGGCGAGCAGGTCCAGATCGGTCAAAACGGGCGAGAGCCGAATGACGGGTTCGCTCACCGGGATGGCCTGATCGTGGGCGAGGCGGAGAATCAGATCGCGCGGGGCTTCCGGCATGGCCTTAACCGCCTCGGCAATGGCGGCGCGCACGCGCAGAGCCGCGTCCTGGACCAGCATGCCGAGTACCGACAGGACGTGGTCCTGCATGGCCCGGTCATCGGCCGCGGGCAAGCGGGGCAGTAGGCGCGCGAGACGCTGGGCGACGAAGATGCGCACCCGCTCGTCTTGATCGAGGCTTAGCATCGCGTCGGCGCTGTTCGGGGCGGCTGGGTTCATCGCTACCGCCGCACGGACGGTCACGGCCCGGTCGGCCGCAAGAAGCTGGAGCACACCGGCGGGTGTTCGTGTGTTGGTGGCAAGCCGGATACGCCCGGCCTCATCGTCGCAGAAGGCAGGAATGGTTGGCGGGACTGGCGAGCTGGGTGCCGATGCTGCGCACGCATTCATAATGTGGGCCGGGCGTGCGACACGCGCCACCGACCCGGGCCAACGCGCCGCGTGTCGCGCAACACCTGCACCGTGCGGGCCATGATGCTGTCGAAATCCTCGTAGGTGCCGGGCTGGCGGCAGGCGATCCCGGTCGTCAGCGTCGCAATTGCCTGCTGAGGGAGCACGGCAGCGGGAACGGCACTGGGAATGGCACTGGGTCCGGCGAGGCTCGGCAACTCCGCCAGGCTGCGCGGGAACGAGACACGGATATCCTCCGCCCGCTCGGCCGCCGTCAGCTCATCCGAGCCATCGAGCCACACGCCGAACTCGTCGGCACCGATGCGGCCAAGCAGGTCAGACGGGCGGAAGGTGCGGCGCAACAGGTTTGCGGCGCAGATCAGCACGCTGTCGCCCGCCTCTTGCCCGCGATCCCGGTTCAGTGCCGTGAAGCCGTCGATGTCCAGGCAAAGCATCGTCCCCGGCAGATCTTCCCGGTCTAGCCGGTCGATGCGGCGGACCGTCTCTTCCATGAAGGCACGGCGGTTCAGCAGTCCCGTCAGCGGGTCCGTCCGCGCCTGAGTCGCCAGTTGGCGCTGGATCGCCTCGTGTTCCAGCACAATGCGGATCAGCCCGGATGCGGCGGCGGCCAGCGTGTGATCGTCGTCATCCCACGCCCGGTCGTGCGCGCCGCGCCACACCACAACGCCAGATTGTTCGCCAAAGCGGGTACTCACGGGGCAGGCGAGCACAAGAAACCCACTATCTGATTGCCCAGATTGCAACGCCGGGCTGCCGGAGCGCAGCAGCTGATCGGCGATCGCCAGCACCGGGCCAACCGGGCCGCCGACAATATACGGCACCTCGGCCGCAAGGTTCTCCGGCACGTTGACGATTGCGGTGCCGATCGCGCCGAGCCCTTGTTGCACGGCGGACAGAATGCACTCCATCACCCGCGGCGATTGAACCTCAAGCCGTAGCTGGCTCAACAAAATATTCAGGATCTCGCCCCGGCGCAGCGCCGCCGCCGCTTGGTTGGCTGCAGTCACCTGTTCGGTCACGTCGACGCCGACACCGCGCGTGCCGGTTATAACGCCATCCGCGTCACGCAACGGGTCGGACGACAGCGCGAAGCAGACCGCACGCCCGGCCGCATCGGATAGCCACACGGGGCGGCGACGGACCGGGACCGTCGCCATAAACGGATCGGCCGGTGCCGTGTCCGCCGCCGCATCTGGTGCTGAAACGGGCATGGGCGCGATCAGGCGCGCGGCCGGCTGGCCCAGTAGGGCCGTGGCGGGCCAGCCCAGGACATCCAGGGGAGCAACGAACGTCAGCCGGCCGGCGGCATCCGTTTCCCAGGCGAAATCGGCCGCAATGGCGCCCAACGCGCGCCACCGCTCCCGGCTTTCGACCAAAGCTGACGCGATACCGGCCGAATCGATATCGCCCGGTGCATCGCCCGGTGCGCTACCCGGTGCTAAAGCGCCGCCCTGTCGTGCATTGGCCTCGGTCATTGTTTGCCCTTGGTCACTCGGCAAAGACTATGGTGTATCCCGATGAAGAGGAAGTTAAGTAGTGGCGCGCGGGTTTGACTCGCCCGGTTCGCCTGCGCATGGTCCGGCGCACAAACACTGGCCGGACATTGCATGATCGAACCGACGCTCCGCCCCGCCATCGAAGCAGCCTGGGACCGGCGTGACACCCTGTCGCCTACCACCACGGGGGCGGACCGCGACGCAATCCTGGCGGCGCTCGCGGCGCTCGATGCCGGCACGCTCCGGGTCGCGACGCCCACGGGCGATGGCCGGGGAAACGGCGGCTGGACGGTGCATGAGTGGCTAAAAAAAGCAGTATTGCTGTCGTTTCGCTTGTTCGACAACACCGCCATGCCCGGCGTTGGCACCGCGCCGGCATGGGACAAAGTGCCGCTGAAGACCGAGGGTTGGGGCGAAAGCCGTTTCCGCGACGCCGGTTTCCGCGCCGTGCCCGGCAGCATTGTCCGCCATAGCGCCTACATCGCCCGCAACGTGGTTCTGATGCCGTCATTCGTGAATGTCGGCGCCTATGTGGGTGAGGGCACGATGGTCGATACCTGGGTCACCGTCGGCAGTTGCGCGCAGGTCGGCGCACGCTGCCATCTGTCAGGCGGCGTGGGCCTGGGCGGTGTGCTGGAGCCGTTGCAAGCCAACCCCACGATCATCGAAGACGATTGTTTCATCGGCGCCCGGTCCGAGGTGGTGGAGGGCGTGATCGTCGAGCGTGGCTGCGTGCTGGCGATGGGCGTCTTCATCAGCGGCAGCACAAAGATCGTGGACCGGGCCACCGGTGAGGTGTTCGTGGGCCGTGTGCCAGCCTATTCCGTGGTGGTGCCGGGTACGCTGCCGGGGCGGCCGTTGCCGGATGGTTCGCCAGGGCCCGCGCTGTCTTGTGCCGTCATCGTCAAGCGCGTTGATGCGCAGACGCGGGCCAAAACGGCGATTAACGACCTGTTGCGGGATTGACCGACCCGCTGCCGCTAGCGCAGGCGCTACTGCGTTGCCGGTCCGTCACGGCCGACCCGGCCGGCGATGGCGGCGCTCAGGATGTGCTGGCGGCGGCGCTGGCGGCGCAGGGGTTCAGCGTGACGCGGCTGCCGTTCGGAACCACACCCAATCTGTTCGCGCGCCGTGGCCTGGGCGGCCCGCATGTGTGTTTCGCCGGGCACACGGACGTGGTGCCGGCCGGGGCGAATTGGCAGCACGACCCATTCGGCGGCGCGGTGGCGGACGGCACGCTGTACGGGCGCGGTGCCTGCGACATGAAAGGGGCTATCGCCGCTTTTGCCGCAGCCGCGGACGGCCCTACGCCGGGTTGGGGCAGCGTGAGCTTGCTGATCACGGGCGATGAGGAGGGTGTAGCGACCGACGGCACCGTCCGTGTGCTGGAGTGGATGGCGGCGCACGACCACATCCCGGATGCGTGCCTGGTGGGTGAGCCGACCAACCCCGGCGCGCTGGGTGAGATGATCAAGATCGGGCGGCGCGGCAGCCTGAATGCGATTGTCACGGTTCACGGCACGCAGGGTCATGCGGCCTATCCGCAACGGGCGGACAACCCGGTACACCGGCTGGTGCGGGGCCTGGCCGCGTTGATCGCCGCCCCGCTGGACGCCGGGTCAGCGTGGTTCGAGCCGAGCAGCTTGCAAGTCACCAGCGTCGATGTCGGCAACGGCGCCACCAACGTCATCCCGGCGTCGGCCACGGCGCGGCTGAATATCCGGTTCAACGATCTGCACACCGGGGCAGCGTTGGAGCGCTGGCTGCACGCCGCATTGGCCCCGCATGCGCCGCGTTTGACCATCGATGTAACGATCTCCGGCGAAAGCTTCTTGACCGCTCCCGGCGCGTGGACGGCGCGGCTGGCCGGGGCCGTGCAGGAGGTGACAGGCATGGTGCCGCGGCTGGACACCGGTGGCGGCACGTCCGACGCGCGGTTCATTGCCCGTTATTGCCCGGTGGCCGAGTTCGGGCTCGTGGGCCGCACGATGCACCAGGCCGATGAGGGCGTACCGGTGGCCGAGCTGCGGCAACTTGCGGCGATCTACGCACAGGTGCTGGCGTGAACATCCTGCGCGGCATCATACGGCTGGCGCGCGGCCGTGGCGACGGCATGGCGGCGTTCCCGGCGACGGTGGACGGGTTTCTCACCAGCCTTACGCCGCTGATCGGCTTTGCTCTGGTGGGTTGTGCGGCGGCGGCGATACAGGCTGACGCGGGAACGGCGCTGGCATTGCTGTTGTTCAGCGGCGTGGGCCTGCTTGCCCCGCCCGTGCTGTCCCATGCGTTGGCGCGGCGCTGGGGCCGGGAGGAGGATTGGCTGCGCTACGCCACTGCTTACAACTGGGTTCAATGCGTGTTGCCGCTGACGGCGGTGCCGTTGCTGATTGCGATCGCCCTTATGGTTCAGCTGGGGTTCACCCCCGCGGCGGCGGTGGGCGTGGGGCTTGTAGGCCTGTTTGGCTACACGCTGTTCCTGGGCTGGGTCGTGGCCCGGCACGGGCTCGATCTGTCGCGCGGGCGGGCAGCGCGTTTTGTCGCGATGGTGACGATCGGCACCTATGTGGTCGCGTCGGTCCCTGGCTGGATCATGGCGATCGCGAACGGATCGGCCGGGTAGCGCACGGCCGTAAGTGTCAGGCCCTGGGGTGGCGCGGTCGGCCCGGCCGCGGCCCGGCTGCGTGCATGGAGGGCGGCGGCGACCGCCGTGCGGGTCCAGGTGCCTTGGCCCACCAATTTCAGGGTGCCCACCATGTTGCGGACCTGATGATGCAGGAAGCTGCGCGCCTCGGCGGCGATGGTGATCGTGTCGTCATTGCGGGTGACGGTCAGCACGTCCAGCGTGCGGCAGGGGCTGTTGGCTTGGCAGGCGGCGGCGCGAAACGACGTGAAGTCATGCTGGCCAAGCAGGGCCGTCGCTGCGTCGTGCATGGCCGCGGCGTCCAGCGGGCGGTCGACATGCCACACCCGGTTCCGCAGCAGCATGGATGGTGCGGGCCGGTTCAGGATCGTGAAGCGATAGGCGCGCCCGGTGGCCGAAAAGCGGGGCGACCAGCCGGGTGCGGCGGGGGCGGCGCGCAGGATAACGACCGGATGGGGCCGCATATGAAAATTAAGCGCCGGGGCGACCTGGCGCAGCCCAATGCTGGCCGGCAACTCGACAAGCGCCACCTGGCCCGTTGCGTGCACTCCGGTATCCGTGCGCCCGGCGGCGGTGGAGCGGGCGGGGCCGCCCAGGCGCATCACGGCGTCCTCCAGCACCCGTTGCACCGTGACGCCGGTCGCCTGGCGCTGCCAGCCAACGAAGCCGGTGCCGTCATACTCCAGCAGCAGCGCCCATCGTTCCAAAACTGGGCTGTTCACCCGGCGTGCGCGCCGGGTGGAACCGGCCAGCCTCGCAGCAGGTCCGCGGCGGCCATCGCCGGGCGGCCGGGGCGCTGGATGCGCAGCAGGCGGAGCGCCCCGGTGCCGCACGCGATCAGCAGGGCGCGGTCCAGCACAGTGCCGGGCACCCCTTCGCCGGGTTCCGGGCGGGCGTGCAGAACCTTCACGGTCTCGTTGCCCAAGGTGGTCCAGGTGCCGGGCCAGGGCGTCAGGCCGCGCACCTGACGGTCCAGGGTTGCCGCATCGCGGGTGAAATCGAGCCGGCCATCGGCGCGGGTAAGCTTAGGGGCGTGCGTGGCACCATCCGGTTGCAGTACCGCGGGGCGGGGATGGGCGAGTACGTCCAGCACTAGGTCAGCGCCCATCTTTGCCAGAGTGGGGAACAGATGACCCGCGGTCGTACCAGGCCCGATTGGCACCGTCGCGCGGGCTAGCATAGGGCCGGTATCCAGCCCCACATCCATCTGCATGATGGTCACACCGGTGTCCGCGTCCCCGGCCAACACCGCGGCCTGGATGGGCGCAGCACCGCGCCAGCGGGGTAGCAGGCTGGCGTGGATATTCAGGCACCCAAGCCGGGGCGCGTCCAGCATGGCCTGTGGCAGAATCTGGCCATAAGCAGCGACGATGGCGACATCCAGGTCCAGCGCGGCAAAAGCCTGTTGCGCATCTATGTCGCGCCTGAGCCGCTCTGGCGTGTGCACTGGCAGGCCGAGTGCGGCGGCCGCAGCGTGGACGGGGCACAGCGTTAGCGCCTGCCCCCGCCCGGCCCGGCGCGGCGGTTGCGCGTAAACGGCCACGATGTGGTGCCCGGCCGCGTGTAGGGCATGCAGCGCCGGCACCGCAAAGTCCGGACTGCCCATAAAGGCCACGCGCATCAGCCGGCCCGCAGCTTTCGTTCCTTGGCCAACTTACGCAGGATCATGTTGCGTTTGAGTGTTGAGATGTGATCGACGAACAGCACGCCATCCAGATGGTCGATCTCGTGCTGCAGACAGGCCGCGAGCAGCCCTTCGGCCTCGATCTCTCGCATGCTGCCCGCCTGGTCCGCGTAGCGCACCCGCACCTGCGCCGGGCGGCTCACGTCGGCATAGTGACCCGGCAGCGACAGGCAGCCTTCTTCCCGCGCGGCCCACTCTTCCGACACGCCGACGATTTCGGGGTTGATCAGCACCAGGGGGGCTGGCACGTCGTCGTGGTGCAGGTCGATGATGGCCAGGCGCAGCGCGGTGCCCACTTGTGGCGCGGCTAGGCCGATTCCGGGGGCCGCATACATGGTGGCGAACATTTGCGGGATTAGCACGGTGAGGGTTTGCGCGTCGGCAGGCGTGATCCGCCGCGTTTTGGCCCGCAACGCCGGATGCGGCGGCTGCAGGATGGGGAGGATGTTTTCCATGGGCCGGATGTAGCTTTTACGGCGGGTTCGTTCAATCAAGGTTTATGGCATATGGCTTTAAATGCTATCATTCTGTGTTAGCCTTCTACTCGATAAGCAAGTGGTCTCCTTCGTTCGTGATTATCCACTTACCTCTATCCCTGATTAGGAGAATTATATTTCATTCACAGTTAACATCAATCTAGAGAGCTTTAACGTACAAAAAACCGGTAATTCGACGTATGTCCCATTGAGTCTGTAGCGATTTTAAAAGTCTGGTTGAGGATAAACTACATGCCGCTCTACTGTGTAAATGTAATTTTTATCATTCCCTCCAAAAAACTACCATGTAAATAAATAATTGTCATAAGAATCAAATCTTTCTTGAATATCATTAGAAGATAACTCCAAATATTAGATTACTTTGAGATTTTAATATAGAAAGCGAACTGTACTATTTATATAAAAGAACTTATAAGTATAAACGATTTGAGGTTCGGAATTTAAGCTAGATTTGTATATTGTGGACTTGTTACCGAATAGGCTTATCAAATGTTTAACACTGTAGAATCTTTTGCCGTTTAGACTACTATTCCCAATCTGCTAGCCACTACGTGTTGTTCGTCACAGCTTGAACAAATTGCGGAATCCCCTTCCGGTCGAGCGGGCTCCCCATCGCACATTCGCTAGGAGACCGAAGCTGATGGGTGGCCTGGTCGGACAGGAAGGCCGTCTGTGCCGCTGTGTTAAGCGATGGGTCTTGAAGCCGCCCCCAACCCGGGGCACTTACGATGGGCACGCCGTCCCGGGTGCAACCGCGCTTCGCTCGATCGAGGGGGCCAGCATGTCGTCAACACGCCTATTCACGTCCCCGCTGTTCCTTGGCTTCGATCATCTGGAGCAGATGATGGAACGTGCATCTAAAACCACGCCTGACGGGTATCCACCGTACAACATCGAGCAGACCGGCCCGGCGGGCCTGCGCATCACCCTCGCGGTGGCCGGCTTCACGATGGACGATCTGCAGATCACGCAGGAGGACAACCAGCTGGTAATCCGCGGGCGACAAACCGATACCGATACGGGGCGAGTCTACTTGCATCGCGGCATCGCGGCCCGACAGTTTCAGCGCGCGTTCGTGCTGGCCGAGTCAATCGATGTGACCGGCGCCTGGCTCGATAACGGCCTGTTGCATATCGACCTCGCGCGGCCGCAGCCGGAAGTACGGGTGAAGACGATCGAGATTACCAAGCGTCAGGGTCCCGTTGTCGAGGGCAGTTAGCGCCGCGTCAAACCGGTCTATAATATTTACGTTAAAGCGTCAGTGCCGCGTGTGCGGCTTCGAAAGGATCACCTCTCATGGCCAACATTTTTGACACGGCCACCTCAGACAACCAGCCTTTCGACATCCGCACCCTGACTCAGGAACAGCTGATGGCGCTTGGCATGGCCGAGCTGGCCTACGTGAAGCCGGTGTGGATGGACGGTACGACAGCTTTCGCAATCTTTGCCGCCGATGGTTCGCCTATGGCTGTCGCAGAAGATTGCGCGCTAGCGATGGAAACGATTGTCCAACACGAGATGGTTCCTTCGCTGGTCCACTAGCCGGCCCTTCGGCGGAGATTGTCGGCCTTCGGTGGTCGGTGCCGGGTGCCGCGCCCATTCACCCCACACGCGCTTGACTCGGCCCGTTCGCGGACGTAGGTATCGCCGCATAGACCAGCCCCCAGCGCGTTTCTGGGCCGGTCGCCGTTAAACAGTGACTTGCACGGGACGCCGCCCCACCGGGCTAAGGTCCCGAGCACCTTGGCTTCTTCAGGTGTCTTTGCCTGCGGATCCCTTTGGCCAGGTAGATAGATTTCAAAGGATCGGAACTCGCCTATGCCGACCATTAACCAGCTGATCGCCAACGGGCGGGAACCTGCACCGAAGCGCAATAAGGTGCCGGCACTCGAAGGATGTCCGCAAAAGCGGGGCGTCTGCACGCGTGTCTATACCACTACGCCGAAGAAGCCGAACTCGGCGCTGCGTAAGGTCGCCAAGGTGCGGCTCACGAACGGGTTTGAGGTCGTGAGCTACATTCCCGGCGAGGGCCATAACCTGCAGGAACACAGCGTGGTATTGATCCGCGGCGGCCGCGTTAAGGACTTGCCCGGCGTGCGCTACCACATCTTGCGAGGCGTGCTGGACACGCAGGGGCTACCGAAGCGCCGGCAGCGCCGCTCGCTCTATGGCGCCAAGCGGCCGAAGTAAGGGAGATCAGGAATGAGCAGGCGTCGCCGCGCAGAAAAGCGCGACATTTTGCCGGACGCGAAGTTTGGCGATACGGTCATTACGCGCTTCATGAATGCGCTGATGTATGATGGAAAGAAAAGCGCGGCCGAGGGCATTGTCTACGGCGCGTTGGATAGTCTGCGGAAGCGCGGGGGCGCTGCAGCCGATCCGGTTCGCATGTTCCACGAAGCGCTGGACAATGTGAAGCCGGCGGTTGAAGTACGGTCGCGCCGCGTGGGTGGTGCGACGTACCAGGTGCCGGTCGAAGTCCGGACGGAGCGGCGGCAGGCGCTGGCGATCCGCTGGCTCATCGATAGCAGCCGTAAGCGCGGCGAACACACGATGGAGGAGCGGCTGTCGAACGAGCTGCTCGATGCGGTGAACAACCGTGGGTCGGCCGTCAAGAAGCGCGAAGACACCCATCGTATGGCCGAAGCCAACAAGGCGTTCAGCCACTACCGCTGGTAACACCAAAAAAGCACTAGGCCCCGCACGCGGGCGACGGAGACAGGATCATGGGTAAGGCTAAATTCGAGCGTAACAAGCCACACTGCAACATCGGCACCATCGGTCATGTGGACCATGGCAAGACGTCGTTGACAGCGGCCATTACCAAGATCCTGGCTAAGTCTGGCGGGGCGACCTATACCGCCTACGACCAGATCGATAAGGCTCCTGAGGAGCGTGCGCGCGGCATCACGATCTCGACTGCTCACGTTGAGTATGAGACGGCCAATCGCCACTACGCCCACGTCGACTGCCCCGGCCACGCCGACTATGTGAAGAACATGATCACCGGCGCCGCGCAAATGGACGGCGCGATCTTGGTGGTGAGCGCGGCCGACGGCCCGATGCCGCAGACGCGCGAACACATTCTGCTCGCTCGCCAGGTCGGCGTGCCGGCATTGGTCGTGTTCCTCAACAAGGTCGACATGGTCGACGACCCCGAGTTGCTCGAGTTGGTCGAGCTCGAAGTACGCGAGCTGCTGAGCAGCTACCAGTTCCCGGGCGACGATATTCCGATCATTCACGGTTCGGCGCTGATGGCGCTGGAAGATAAGAACCCTGAGCAGGGTGAGCTCGCGATCTTAAAGCTCATGGCCGCCGTGGATGCCAGCATTCCGCAGCCGATGCGCGCGACCGATCGGCCGTTCCTGATGCCGATTGAAGACGTGTTCAGCATCTCGGGCCGCGGCACCGTGGTGACAGGCCGTATCGAGCGCGGTATCGTGAACGTCGGTGACGAAGTCGAGATCGTCGGCATCAAGAACACGGTTAAGACGATCGTGACTGGCGTTGAAATGTTCCGCAAGCTGCTCGACCGCGGCGAGGCGGGTGACAACGTTGGCGCGCTGTTGCGCGGTACGAAGCGCGAGGACGTCGAGCGTGGCCAGGTGCTGGCCAAGCCCGGTACCATCACGCCGCACACAAACTTCAAGGCCGAGGCCTACATCCTGACGAAGGAAGAGGGTGGCCGTCACACGCCGTTCTTTACCAACTATCGTCCGCAGTTCTACTTCCGTACGACCGACGTGACGGGTGTGGTGCAACTGCCGGAAGGTACGGAAATGGTGATGCCAGGCGACAACGTGTCGATGGACGTCGAACTGATCGCGCCGATTGCGATGGATGACGGGCTGCGCTTCGCCATCCGCGAGGGTGGTCGCACGGTCGGCGCCGGCGTCGTCGCCAGCATCACGAAGTAAGAAGCGGGTAGCTGGAAGCTTAGATCATGGACAACCAAAATATCCGCATTCGCCTTAAGGCGTACGATCACCGCGTGCTGGATAACAGTACGCGAGAGATCGTGAACACGGCGAAGCGGACGGGTGCGCGCGTGCGTGGTCCCATCCCACTGCCCACTCACATCGAGCGGTTCACGGTCAACCGCTCACCCCACGTGGACAAGAAGTCGCGCGAGCAGTTCGAGATTCGGACCCATCGCCGCCTATTGGACATCGTCGAACCCACGCCGCAAACGGTGGACGCGCTGATGAAGCTCGACCTCGCCAGCGGTGTGGACGTCGAAATCAAGCTGTAGGACCGGGACGATGCGCACCGGATTAATCGCGAAAAAGCTGGGTATGACCCGGCTGTTTAAGGATGACGGCACCCATGTGCCGGTCACGGTCCTTCACCTGGACGAGGTGCAAGTCATCGACGTCCGTACGATCGAGCGGGACGGGTACACGGCCGTCCAGCTCGGTTGGGGTCGGGCGAAGGTCAAGAACGTGACGGAGCCGAACAAGGGTCACTATGCCCGCGTGAAGGTCGAGCCAAAGAAGAAGGTTTGCGAGTTCCGAGTCTCGGCAGACGCTCTGCTCGAAAGCGGCCAGACCTTGAGTGCCGCGCACTTCGTGGTTGGTCAGAAGATCGACGTCTGTGGCGTGACCAAGGGCAAGGGTTTTGCTGGCGGTATGAAGCGGTGGAACTTTCGCGGTCTAGAGGCGTCGCATGGCGTGTCCGTCAGCCACCGGTCGCTTGGTTCGACCGGTAACCGCCAGGATCCGGGCAAGACATTCAAGAACAAGAAGATGGCGGGCCATCTGGGACAGGAGCGGGTGACGACGCTGAACCTGGTCGTAGCGGGCATCGATGCAGATCGTGGCCTGATCATGGTGCGGGGCGCAGTTCCTGGTTCTAAGGGTGAGTTCGTTATGGTGCGCGATGCTGTAAAGAAGAAGCGGCCGGATGACGCGCCGTATCCGGCGGGTCTGCTGACGGTGGGTGCGGCTGAGCCGTCAACGGCACCGGTGGAGTGACGATGATGCAGGTCGAAATCAAGACACTGGCTAATGGCAGCGCTGGTCAAGCGGAATTGCCGGAAGAGTTGTTTGGTGCGACGCCGCGGCGCGACATCATCGCCCGGGTGATTCACTGGCAGCTGGCCAAGCGCCGGGCCGGCACCCATCGCACCAAGGGTATGGGCGAAGTGTCCGGTACGACGAGGAAGCCATACAAGCAAAAGGGCACGGGCAATGCGCGCCAGGGCTCGTTGCGTGCGCCGCAGTTCCGCACTGGTGGCCGGGTCCATGGGCCGGTGGTGCGTGACCATGGCTATGATTTGCCGAAGAAGGTGCGGCGCTTGGGCATGATCAGCGCGCTGTCGATGAAGCAGGCCGACGGGAAGGTGATCGTTGTCGATACGCTGGCGGGCGGCACCGGCAAGACGCGGGACTTGGCTGCGCAGCTGAAGGTACTCGGCTGGAACCAGGCGCTGATCGTCGATCACTTGGTCGATGCGCATTTCGAGCGTGCGAGCTCCAACATCGTCGGTATCCGTGTGCTGCCGACCATGGGGGCCAATGTTCATGACATTATCCGCCACGATCTGCTGGTTGTCACAACTGCCGGGCTGGATGGTTTGCGGGCGCGCTTGATGAAGCAGGCTCCGGTCGCCGGCACCGAACCGCAGGGAGAGGCAGCATGAGCGTCGGTCAGGTCATGGCGGCGCGCAAACGGGCCGCGACGATGAGCAAGGAGGCCATGTACGAGATCATTCGGTCTCCGGTGATCACGGAAAAGGCGACGGCCGCGACGGAGAAGAATCAGGTTGTGTTTCGCGTCGCGATCGAGGCGAACAAGTCCGAGATTAAGGCTTCGGTCGAAGGGCTGTTCGGCGTGAAGGTTCTTGAGGTCAACACCCTAATCCAGAAGGGTAAGACTAAGCGCTTCAAGGGTCGGCCTGGCGTTCGGTCTGACGTGAAAAAAGCTTATGTGCAGCTGGCCGAGGGGCAGTCGATCGACATGTCCACCGGTCTGGCCTGAGGACTGAACCATGGCATTGAGGCAATTTAAACCCGTCACCGCGAGCCTGCGCGGGACCGTGCTGATAGACCGCAGTGAACTGTGGAAGGGTAAGCCGGTCAAGACGCTGACCGAGGGTAAGCACAAGACGGGTGGTCGTAACAACCACGGCCGCACGACTTCATTTTTCCGCGGCGGCGGGCACAAGCAGACCTATCGTCATGTCGACTTCAAGCGTCGGAAGCTGGAGATCAGCGCGGTGGTTGAACGGCTGGAGTATGACCCCAACCGCACCGCCTTTATCGCGCTAATCAAGTACGACGATGGCGAATTGAGTTACATCCTGGCGCCGCAGCGCATCAAAATGGGTGACCGCGTCGTGGCCGGCGCTCGCGTCGACATCAAGCCCGGTAACGCGATGCCGATGTCCGCGATCCCTGTCGGCACGATCATCCATAACGTTGAGATGAAGCTCGGGGCAGGCGGCAAGATGGCGCGGTCGGCGGGATGCTATGCGCAATTAGTCGGCAAGGATGCCGGTTATGCGCAGGTAAAGCTGCAATCGGGTGAGTTGCGCGTGATCCGCGCCGAGTGCTTTGCGACCGTCGGGGCTGTCAGCAACCCCGATAACCAGAACCAATCGCTCGGCAAGGCCGGTCGCGCCCGCTGGATGGGCCGGCGCCCGCACAACCGTGGCGTGGTCATGAACCCGGTCGACCATCCGCATGGTGGTGGTGAAGGTAGAACCAGTGGTGGCCGTCATCCGGTTACGCCCTGGGGCAAGCCGACCAAGGGCTACAAGACACGCGCAAATAAGCGGACGGACAGCATGATCATCCGGCGCCGTCCGAAGGGGAAACACTGACCATGGCACGGTCCGTTTGGAAGGGCCCGTTTGTGGACGGGTATTTGCTCGGCAAGGCAGAAGCTGCCCGGGGCAGTGGTCGCAACGAGATCATCAAGATCTGGTCGCGTCGTTCGACGATCCTGCCGCAGTTCGTGGGGCTCACGTTTGGTGTTTATAACGGGCACAAGTTCCTGCCCGTTCAGGTGAACGAGAATATGGTGGGTCACAAGTTCGGTGAGTTTTCACCGACGCGGACCTTCACTGGCCACTCGTCGGACAAGAAGGCGAAGCGGGGATGAGCAAGCCCAAGACAGAGCGGGCATTGGGCGAGACCGAAGCTCAGTGCGTGGTGCGAAACATTCGTATCAGTCCGCAGAAGTTGAATCTGGTCGCAGGTCTGATCCGCAACCAGCCGGCGAGTCAGGCGGTTGCTACGCTGACGTTCAGCAAGCGACGCATTGCGCATCAGGTTCGCAAGGCGCTGGAAAGTGCGATCGCGAACGCCGAGAACAACCATCAGCTCGACGTGGACCGGCTGGTCGTGACCCGGGCCGAGGTCGGCAAGTCAATCGTCATGCGCCGCTTTATGGCGCGTGGTCGCGGCCGGGCGTCCCGGATTGAAAAATGGTTCAGCCACCTGCGCATCGTCGTTGCAGAACAGCAGCAGTTGCCTGAGTCCACACGGTCGAGGGCTGCGTAATGGGTCACAAAGTCAATCCGATCGGGCTTCGGCTCGGCATTAACCGGACTTGGGACAGTCGCTGGTACGCGGGCGCCGACTATTCGAAGTTGCTGTTGGAAGATCTGAAGCTTCGCACCTATTTGCGCACGAAGCT
>JANONC010000083.1:0-7999 GCA_031420655.1 Rhodospirillales bacterium
GCATTGTGCGCTGCTGGTCGATCAGGCGGGATGGCACATGTCCAAGCGGCTTGCCGTGCCGGCCAATGTCACGATCGTCCCGCTGCCGGCCAAATGCCCCGAATTGAACCCGGTCGAGAACGTCTGGCAGTTCATGCGCAACAACTGGCTCTCGAACCGGGTGTTCGCGTCCTACAAAGCCATCGTCGATCATTGTTGCGACGCTTGGAACCGCCTTGCCGCCCAGCCCTGGCGCGTAATGACCATCGGACTACGCAATTGGGCCGCCGCGGGTCACGCCAAGTGAGTCCTGTATAAGCCCGACGCGATGGATCCCAAGACCCCATCAATCACATCGAATGCGGCACCCTCGATTGCGGACGACGATGCACCCGCCGGGGCCAGCGTACCAGCGATCCGGAAAGGCTCTAACCCCGCTGACCCGTCTGCTCCAGCATTCCAACAGGAGGCATCCGGCCGTAGCACGTGGAAGCTTCCGTAACGCCGCTGAGTCCGAGGCATACCATAGATGTGAAGCTCGACCCCAGGCATGCGGACCCGTAGGAACCGACTTCACGCTCGGATGTCTGAAGGCGAAACAAACGCTCTAACAGCCAAACAAATTACGAAAATCCAGCCCCAATAAAGGTGAGGCTGGATCCGCTACAGATCAATCGGCAATAACGCTATCCCGGCAAGGTACAGCGAGCCGTTACAAAGACGGTTCTGACGCCCCTAATCGGCAGCGTCCGCCACCTGCCCCCGCTTCGGATGCTTCAAAGCCGCCATCTTCTCCTGAACATGCCGGCTAAACACATACTCCGCCGGACGCGCCCCACTCAGATCGATCTCAGCCGCCATCGGTCCCTCTAGCTTCGGGCCCCGCAACGCAGTCATCATCGTCTTGATCGGAGACTTCACCGCGTCCATCACCGCCGTACTCTCATATCCCGAGTGCACCATGCAATCCGCGCACTTCTCATAATGCCCGGTGCCGTACTTTTCCCAGTCCGTGCTCTCCATCAGCTCGGCAAAAGTCTTCGCATACCCTTCACCCAGCAAATAACACGGCCGCTGCCAACCAAACACGTTCCGCGTCGGCTTCCCCCACGGCGTGCACTGATAATTCTCGTTCCCCGCCAAAAAGCTCATGAACAATGGCGACTGCGTAAACCGCCACTTATGCCCGCGCCCCAGCGTCAAAATATCCCGAAAGAGCTGCTTGGTCTTCTGCCGTGACAAGAAATGGGCTTGGTCCGGCGCACGCTCATACGCATAACCGGGGCTGGTCATAATCCCATCTACGCCCATCGCCATCACTTCATCGAAGAACGCCGCAACCCGCGCCGGCTCTGCCCCGTCGAATAACGTGCAGTTGATCGAAAGCCGGAACCCCCGCGCCTTCGCCATCTTGATCGCCGCCACCGCCTTTTCGAACACGCCTGCCTGACTCACAGCCTGGTCGTGCATGCCTTTGTCGCCGTCCAAATGCACATCCCACGAGAAATATGGATTGGGCTTGTACTGGTCCATCTTCTTCTCAAGCAGCAGCGCGTTGGTGCACAAATACACGAACTTCTTTCGCGCCAGAATGCCCTCGACAATCGCCGGCATCTCCTTGTGCAGCAGCGGCTCACCGCCCGCGATCGCTACCACCGGCGCACCGCACTCGTCCACCGCCGCCAGCGCATCCGCCACCGACAGCCGCTGGTTCAAAATTTCCGCCGGATAGTCGATCTTCCCACAACCCGAGCACGCCAGGTTGCACCGGAACAAAGGCTCCAACATCAGCACCAGCGGATACCGCTTCCGGCCCAGCACATGCTGCTTCACCACATAGGCCCCAACCTGGACCACCTGACGCAACGGAACCGACATCTACAAAAAACCCCTAGCTCAATTCAGCCGGAAACTTGAACTTCACGTCCTCAGCTACGCCCGGCAGCAACGCCACCTCAACCTCGCCAAACTGCCGCAGCCCGTCGATCACGCCCTGCACCAGCATCTCCGGCGCACTTGCCCCGGCCGTCAGCCCCACCGTACCCACGCCCGCAAACCACTCCGGCCGCAGCGCCCCGGCGTCGTCAATCAGATAACTCGGCGTCCCCAGCTCAACCCCAATCTCCGCCAACCGATTGGAGTTCGAGCTATTTTTCGACCCCACCACCAAAATCATATCGACCAGTTTGGCCAAATCGTGCACCGCCTGTTGCCGGTTTTGTGTCGCATAACAAATGTCCCTCACATCCGGCCCGACAATCCCCGGAAACCGCGCTTGCAGCGCGGCAATAATCCCCCGAGTGTCGTCAACCGAAAGCGTCGTCTGCGTCACATAGGCAAGCTTCTCCGGAGAACCAACCTCCAAAGTCGCCACATCCGCCACGGTCTGCACCAGGTGAACCCGCCCGGGAATCTGACCAATCGTTCCCTCAACCTCCGCATGCCCGGCGTGCCCCACCAGCACAACCTCCCGGCCTTGCGCCGCATACCGCCGGCCCTCCGCATGCACCTTCGAAACCAGCGGGCACGTTGCGTCGATGACCGGCAACCGCCGCTCCCGCGCCACCTCCTCCACTCGCTTGGCCACACCGTGCGCCGAAAATATCGTCATCGCGCCCGGCGGGATCTCATCGATCTCGTCGACAAATACCGCACCGCGCTTGCGCAAATCTTCAACGACATGCCGGTTGTGCACAATTTCGTGACGGACATAGATTGGCGGCCCAAACTTGGCGATCGCACGCTCCACAATCTCAATGGCCCGCTCCACGCCTGCGCAGAACCCCCTCGGCTGAGCTAAAACAACCCGCATCCATGCCGTCTCCACATTCGTAATCATCCTACACCAACAAAACCCCGCCCAGAGCGACCTCTGCGTCCAAACCGCTCTCTGTTGCGAAAAGGACACAATCTGTGACCGCCCGAGTGGCGGTATGGTAGCCACGCCCCAGTTTCGCTAATGTCGTACTTCGTTTTAGCTTAACCGACCAAAGCCACACAGCTTGCCCTCCACAGTCCAACGTGGTTGCTCCGGCCTCGATTGAGCTAAAGCGACTGCAAAGCCAACCATCTCAGGCCACCGGCCGCGCCGGCCGCCAACCGGGAGCAGATTAGGTCTGATGCCGCCGATGAAACCGACCACCCAGCCAGCCGCCCGGCCCAGCACCCCCACGCTCGACCGGGTCAATGTTCCCGCCGATATGCGCAATTTCTCGGCCGATCAGCTCCGTGTCCTAGCGGACGAGTTGCGCGCCGAAACCGTCGACGTCGTCAGCACCACCGGCGGTCACCTCGGCGCATCCTTGGGCGTCGTCGAACTCACCGTCGCCCTCCACGCCGTCTTCGATACCCCGCGCGACCGCATACTGTGGGACGTCGGACACCAGGCCTACCCCCATAAAATCCTGACCGGCCGCCGCGACCGTATCCGGACCCTCCGCCAGCCCGGCGGCCTCTCCGGCTTCACGCGCCGCAGCGAATCGGAATACGACCCTTTCGGCGCAGCCCACAGCAGCACCAGCATTTCGGCCGGCCTCGGCATGGCCGTCGCCCACGACATGGCCAATGAACGCGACCGTCACGTCGTGGCAGTCATCGGTGACGGTGCCATGTCCGCCGGCATGGCCTATGAAGCCATGAACAACGCCGGCGCACGTAAATCCCGCTTGCTGGTCATTCTAAACGACAACGACATGTCCATCGCACCCCCTGTGGGCGCCATGTCCGCCTACCTCTCCCGCTTGCTCAGCAGTCAGTCGTTTCTGAGCCTGCGTGACCTCGCCGCCCGCATGGCCACCCGCTTCCCCCGCGGCCTGCAACGCACCGCCCGCCGTGCAGAAGAATACGCCCGCGGCATCCTTACCGGCGGCACCCTCTTCGAAGAACTCGGCTTCTACTACGTGGGCCCGATCGACGGCCATAACCTCGACCACCTCCTCCCCGTGCTCCGCAACGTCCGCGAAGCCGAAGAAAGCGGCCCGATCCTCCTCCACGTCATCACCAAAAAAGGCCACGGCTACCCGCCCGCCGAAGCCAGTCCGGACAAATATCACGGCGTCAGCAAGTTCAACGTCGTCACCGGCGAGCAGGTCAAAGCCCCGCCCGGCCCTCCGCAATACACCCGCGTCTTCGCCGACGCCCTGATTGCCGAAGCACAAGCCGACCCCAAAATCGTTGCCATCACCGCCGCCATGCCCACCGGCACCGGCCTAGACCGCTTCGGTAAGCTCTTCCCCGACCGTATGTTCGACGTCGGCATCGCCGAACAGCACGCTGTCACCTTCGCCGCCGGCATGGCGACCGAGGGACTGCGCCCCTACTGCGCCATCTACAGCACCTTTCTGCAGCGGGCCTACGACCAGGTCGTGCACGACGTCGCTATTCAGTCCCTCCCCGTCCGCTTTGGCATCGACCGCGCCGGGCTCGTCGGTGCAGACGGTGCCACCCACGCCGGCAGCTTCGACCTCGCCTACCTCGGCTGCCTCCCAGGCTTCGTCATCATGGCGCCATCCGATGAGCTCGAGCTCATGCACATGGTCGCCACTTCCGCCCTCATCGACGACCGTCCCAGCGCCATCCGCTACCCCCGCGGCGAAGGCACCGGCCTCACCCTCCCCGCCCGCGGTACCCCGCTGGAGCTCGGCCGTGGACGCCTGATGCGCGAAGGCACCAAGATCGCCATCCTTTCGCTCGGCACCCGCCTCGCCGAAAGCCTCCGCGCCGCCGACGAACTCGCCGCACGCGGCCTGTCCACCACCGTCGCCGACGCGCGCTTCGCTAAACCCTTCGACACCGCCATGGTCGAGCAGCTCGCCCGCCACCACGCCGTCCTCATCATCGTCGAAGAGGGCTCTACCGGAGGATTCGGCGCAGCCATCCTCCACCACCTCAGCGCCCGCGGCCTGCTCGACAACGGCCTGCGCATCCGCTCCATGACGCTGCCCGACATCTTTATCGACCACAACACCCCCAACGCGCAGATCATCGAGGCCAAGCTCGCTGCAAAGGACATTGTCGCCACCGCAATGGCCGCGCTCGGCCGCGACGACGCCCTCACTCTGGTACAGCCCGCCGAATGATCACCCGTCGCGCCCTACTCGCCGCATCGCTCGCCGTCGCTGCCATCTCGGCCTGGGCCATCCCGGCCTGGGCCATCACGCCCGCTGCCAGCACCACCGTCGATGGCCCGGCCGCACCCATTCAGGCCCTACTCGATGCGCTCCTTAAAAGTATGAAGGCCGGTGACGCCGCCCCCTTCCCCCAGCGCTACAAAACTCTCGCCCCAGCTGTCGAAGTCGCTTTCGACATCTCCGCCACTCTGCAGGCCGCCGTCGGCCCCCGCTGGTCCACCTTCACCCCAGCCCAGCAGACCCGGCTCCTCGACGCCTTCCGTACCTTCACCATCGCCCGCTACACCGAAAACTTCGACGGTTTCAGCGGCGAAAAGCTCGAGCTTCTACCCGGTACCCGCCAGTCCGGCACCGACCAGATCGTCCCTACCCAAATCGTTCCCGCCAGCGGCGACGCCGTCCGGATCGACTACGTCATGCGCCAATCCCCCCAAGGCTGGCGCGCTGTCGACGTGCTTCTCAACGGCACCATCAGCCAGGTTGCCGTCCAGCGCTCCGACTTCCGCGCCTTGCTCGCCACTGGCGGACCCGAAGCCCTAACCGCCAGCCTGCGTGAAAAAGTCGCTACTATCTCCGGCCATACCCTTTGACCGCAGAACTCTCCTATCTCTGCGCCGCAATCGCCGCGGCCGGCCTGCTTCAGGCCGCCGCGGGCCTGTTTGCCCTATCAAAACACCAGCGCCGTCTGCCGGGCACGTCAGTCGCCCTCCCACCCATCACTATTCTCAAGCCGCTTCACGGCGCAGAGCCCCTGCTCGAACAGGCCCTGGCTACCTTCTGCGCCCAAAGCTATCCGACCTACCAAATCGTATTCGGTGTGCAAAATCCGTCCGACCCGGCGCTGAAAACCTTGGCCCGGCTCCGTCAGCGCTTCCCAGCACTCGATATGGAGATCGTTGTCGACAGCACGCCCCACGGCACCAATCACAAGATCGCAAACCTGCTCAACATGTTCGGCGCGGCCAAGCACGATACCCTCGTAATCGCCGACAGCGACATCCACGCCGCCCCGGACTACCTCCACCACCTCGCCACTACCCTCGCTCAGCCCGGCACCGGCCTCGTCACCACTCTCTACGCCGGCCTGCCCGCAGATACCGGCCTCGCCGGCGCGCTCGGTGCCGCCCAAATCAATCACAGCTTCTTGCCGGGTGCCCTTCTCGCCCGGGCCATGGGCCGTCAGGATTGCCTCGGCGCAACCATGGCCCTCACCCGCGACACCCTCGCCAGCATCGGCGGCCTCGGCGCACTCAGCCACCACTTGGCCGATGACGCCGTTCTGGGCCGCCTTGTGGCCGAACAGGGCCTATCCGTCGCCCTCGCCCCCACCATTCCGTCGACCACCATCCCCGAAACCACCATCGCAGCCCTGCTCGAGCATGAACTGCGCTGGGCCCGCACCATCCGCTCCCTCGTCCCTGTCGGCTTCGCCCTCTCCATCGCTCAGTTCCCCATCGCCTGGGCCGCTCTGGCCCTCCTCTGCGCCGGCCTCGCCCCCTGGGCCTGCGCGTTCTTCGCTGCCACCTGGTTCATCCGCGCCGCCCTCGCCGCCACCATGGACCGCGCCCTCGGCGTCGCCTCCCACCCCTACGCCCTCTGGTGGATGCCCGGGCGCGACCTCATGTCCGTCGCGGTCATCCTCGCCAGCTACCGCACCAACCGCGTCGCCTGGCGCGGCCACTCCCTTCGCGCTATCCCCCCACCACGCGTCATCCAAAGCCTCGCCGCCACCAGCGGTTACGCCCAGGGAATTACACAACCATGATGAAAACTCTGTTTCTGCAGCCCCCCTCCTTCGGCGGCTTCGACGGCGGCGCAGGCTCCCGCTACCAGGCCAAGCGCGAGATCAAGTCCTTCTGGTATCCCACCTGGCTAGCCCAGCCCGCCGCCCTCGTGCCCGGCAGCAAGCTCATCGACGCACCCCCTGCCAATATCGGCATGGAACCCGTTCTCGCCGCCGCGCGTGAGCACGAACTCTGCGTCATCCACACCAGCACCCCCTCCTTCGCGTCCGATGTCAAAGTCGCTGCCGCCATGAAGGACGCCAACCCCAACCTCAAAATCGGCTTCGTCGGCGCAAAGGTCGCCGTCCAGCCCGGGGAATCCCTCCAGCAAGGCGTCCCTATCGACTTCGTCGCCCGTAACGAGTTTGACTTCACCTGCCTCGAAGTCGCCGAAGGCCGCGATCTGTCCACCATCGACGGCATCAGCTACCGCGACAGTAACGGCCGCCTGCAACACAACAAAGATCGCGCGATCCTACAAGACATGGATCAGCTTCCCTTCGTCACCGACGTCTACAAGCGTGACTTGCGCATCGAGGACTACTTCATCGGCTACCTCATGCACCCCTACATCTCGATCTACACCGGCCGCGGCTGCAAATCCCGCTGCACCTTCTGCCTCTGGCCCCAAACCGTCGGCGGCCACACCTACCGCGTCCGCAGCCCCGCCCACGTCGCCGCCGAAATCAAGCAGTGCCTGCGCGACTTCCCACAAGTCCGCGAGTTCTTCTTCGACGACGATACCTTCACCGACAACCTCCCCCGCGCCGAAGCCATCGCGCTCGAACTCGGCAAATTGGGCGTCACCTGGTCCTGCAACGCCAAGGCCAACGTTCCCCGCTCCACACTCAAAATCCTCAAGAACAACGGTCTCCGCCTCCTCCTCGTCGGCTACGAGAGCGGCAATCAGCAAATCCTGCACAACATCAAAAAAGGCCTGCGCATCGACGTTGCCAAGCAGTTCACGAAGGACTGCCACGAGCTCGGCATAAAGATCCACGGCACCTTCATCCTGGGCCTCCCCGGCGAAACCAAGGAGACCATCGAAGAAACCATCAAATACGCCGTCGAGATCAACCCGCACACCATGCAGGTCTCTCTCGCCGC
>JANONC010000084.1:0-2812 GCA_031420655.1 Rhodospirillales bacterium
GCCGCGCGGGTCTGCCCACGCAGCGCTGACGCCGCGGCGATCTCGCGGTAACTGGCCTGCCGTGCGATTGGATCGTGCGCTGTCGTCAGGATCGCGATGTCGTCCAACCCATGGGCTTCGGCCAGCGCCGTCAGGGATGCCTCCACCCGGTCACCAGTACCAATGATCGCGCGGGCGCGGAAATGCTCGAGCCGCGCGGCCTCCTGCGGGGTTGGGGTATAGCGCGCCGCCTCGGCCAATGATGGCAGGGGCTGGTATTCACCGCGATCCCTACCCAGCCGCCAGAGGGCACGCGACGCGAAGTGCCGTTCGGCCTCCCCCGGGGTCGCCGCGGCCAACGCCCAGACGGCCATGGCAGCCTGCGGACGGGGAAAAGCGGCGCTTGGCTGATAAAGGTCGCGGTATAGATCGAGCGCCTCTGCTGCGCCGTCCCCATCGGTGATGAAATGCGCAAAGCAGTATGGCAGGCCAAAATGTGCCGCGACCTGCGCGCCGTAGGCGGAGCTGCCTAAAATCCAGGGTTCGGGTGCCGTCGGCCCGGCTGGTTGTGCGGTCACGGCCTGAAACGGGTGCCCGGCGGGCAGCGCCTCACCCCGGGTCCAGGCGAGGAGGTCTCGTACCTGTGCGGGGAATTGATCCGCGGCATGGGCGGCGTTGGGATTGAGCGCGAACGCGGTTCGCCCGTCGCTGCCGGGTGCCCGGCCGAGCCCCATGTCGATACGGCCGGGCGCGATAGCCTCTAGCACGCGGAACACCTCGGCCACCTTCAGCGCCGAGTAGTGCGGCAGCATGACGCCCGCACTACCCACCCGGATGCGTGAGGTAGTAGCGGCAATGGCCGCCATTAGAATCTCGGGGGCCGTCCCGGCCTGGCTTGCGCTGTTATGATGTTCGGCCAGCCAATACCGCTGGTAGCCCAGCGCATCGCACAGGCGGGCGAGCCCAAGGGTCTCTTGGATACTTTCGGACGGGTCTCGCCCGGCGGCCGTACTGGATTGATCGAGCACTGAAAGTTTCATGACATCCTGTGGTGTGAACTAAGCGGCATCTCAACCGTTCTAACCGGCGTTTGGTTATCTAGGACGTCGCCATGCCCACGCAAACCACTGCGCAATCAAAGTCCGCCGAACGGCTTACGACCGGTATTGCGGGGCTCGATGACATCCTGGCCGGTGGCCTGCAACGCGAACGGGTGTACCTGGTCGAGGGTACGCCTGGCACGGGCAAGACAACACTTGCGCTACAGTTTCTGCTGGCCGGCGTGGCGCTGGGCGAGGCCGGACTGTACGTTACGTTATCGGAGAGCAAGCTGGAGCTGCAGGCCTCGTCAGCTGCGCATGGCTGGTCGCTCGACGGGATCGACGTGTTCGAGTTGATCAACGAACAGGGGCTCGATCCCGCTGCCGAGCAGACGATCCTTTATCCGTCCGAGCTCGAGCTTGGTGAAACGACGCGCGGCGTGCTCGACCGGGTGCGGCAGACCCGTCCCGTGCGCGTCGTGTTCGACAGCATGAGCGAACTCCGCCTGCTGGCTCAGGACCCACTGCGCTATCGCCGGCAGGTGCTGGCACTGAAGCAGTTCTTTACACAGCAGAAGTGCACAGTTCTGCTGCTTGATGACCGCACGTCGGATTCGGCAGACGTGCAACTGCACAGCATCGTTTATGGCGTCATCACGCTTGAACAAATTGCACTCGACTATGGGGCCGAGCGGCGACGCGTGCGGGTGGTAAAGCTGCGTGGCACCTGGTACCGGGGCGGCTACCACGATTTCACGATCGGAACGGGAGGCTTGAACGTCTTTCCCCGCCTTGTCGCAGCCGAGCACCACAAGAATTTTGTCGCCACTCCCGTCAGTGCCGGGCTGACTGCGTTGGATGACATGCTGGGCGGCGGCTTTGTACCTGGCACGAACGCGCTGCTGATCGGCCCATCCGGCGTGGGTAAAAGCACCGTCGCGACCTGCGCGCTGGTCGCGGGCCTCCGTCGGGGTGAACGGGGCGCAATGTTCTTGTTCGACGAAGGAATGGCGACGTTGTTGAACCGTGCGCACAACCTGGGCCTAGACCTCAGCCCTTATATCGAGACGGGCCAGTTGACGATCACCCAGGTCAATCCGGCCGAGCTGTCGCCGGGCGATTTCGCGTCACGGGTCCGCCAGGCAGTGCAGGGTGGCAGCAAGACGATCGTGATCGACAGCCTCAACGCCTACATGCACGCCATGCCCGGAGAGACTTTCCTGCTGCTGCACATGCATGAGTTGCTGACGTACCTTAATCAGCGCGGCGTGGTTACGTTGATGATCATGGCCCAGCATGGCGTGGGTGGACCCGGACTTGCAGCGGTTGATATCAGTTATTTGGCAGACACCATCGTGCTGCTGCGCTTCTTCGAGCATGAGGGAGAGGTGCGAAAGGCCGTTCTAATCTTGAAGACCCGCACGGCGGCGCATGAACTCTCGGCGCGTGAACTGATTTTGGGCGGTGCTGGCCTATCGATTGGCGCGCCGTTGGCGAGCTTACACCACATACTGTCGTCGGATCCGGCCTGGACAGACCCGGCCACCGTGGCAAATCTCGCCGTCGCCTAGGATTACGCACTTGTTCCGGATACTGGCGCCCCGTGGCCGGGATGCACAAACAATCCACACGGTCCTGGCCGGCGCGGAGATCGAGGCCGAAATCGTGGCCAGCCTGCCTGCTTTGACCGCCGGGCTAAGCGGCGCAGCAGGCGTAGTGGTCACTGAGGAGTCTCTCGACGGTCCAGACCTGCCGGCCTTGATCGTTCAGATGGACGCCCAGCCGGCCTGGTC
>JANONC010000085.1:0-25867 GCA_031420655.1 Rhodospirillales bacterium
CCGCCGCCAGGAACAGTTCGCGATAGGCAGCCGCCAGCGGCGGTATGTCACCTGGGCCCACGTCGGTCACGACGAAGGCGCGGGTCTGGGCCGCGTAGTCGAACGGGCTCGCCACCGCGACCCGCAGCGGCGGCGTGCGCAAATGCGGCCCGCCCACCCGGCGCTCGGCGCTGGCCCAGGCGGTCTCGGCGTCGGCCTCCCCTGTGTCACGCAGCGTGGCGGACGTGATCAACATGCCATGCGCCGGGCGCGCGAGCAGGCTGACGAAGGGGATGGTCGGGTCCAGCCAATGCCGGTGCATGCCGGCGTTACGGTCGCCCGCCTCTCGCCGGTCGAGCTGTAACGTATAGATATAGTCGGGCGTGACGCCGGGCTCCGGCGGTGGCACCGCGGTGGCGGCCAGCATGCTTTGCCAGGCCGACAGCCGGTCCAGCGCCCGGCGGCGGAGCGAGCGGATGGCGTTCTCGATCCGGGTACGCGCGGCCGTGTCCAGGTCGGCGCTCTCGTCATCGAGCTTGGCGGCGAGCAGCGCGATGATCTGCCCGATCGGCCTGGACAGCGCCGCAAGCCCCACAGCCAGGGTCGCGGCGGCCTCATGCAACGCGGGCGGGACCGGGTGCAGGTCGCACTCATGCTGGCCCGGGCCGGGATCAGCGTCGGTCCGTGCCAGGATCTGGGTACGCAGCAAGGCCAGTAGCGCCTCTGCCGCATTGGCCGGCGTTTCACCGGCGGCCAGCCGCCCGCCCCAGCCCGCGGCGGGCAGCACCCGGGCGGCGCGCAGTGCCTCGTCGACCGGCTTCTCCAGCGCCGGGTCGGTCGCGATCAGGTCTTCCAGCCGCCGGCGCAGGCCGCGCGCGCGGGACCGGCCCTCTTCCGCGCCCAGCAGCCAGCTGCGCAGGATTGCCGCCTCCACACCCGACAGCTCCGCACTGAACGCGCTATCGGCGGCGTCGAACACGTGGTGGCCTTCGTCGAACACGTAGCGGCTGGGCACGCTGTCATCGTCGATGCCGCCCCAGGCCGCTTGCGCCATCACCAGCGCATGGTTGGCGATCACCAGGTCCGCGCCCCGCGCCCGGCGGACCGTGTGTTCCACGAAGCACTTTTTGTAATGCGGGCAGGCGCCGAAGATGCACTCACCGCGCCTGTCCGCGATGGCAGGCAGCAGGCCGCCGCCGAACAGCTCTGGAAACCAGCCTGGCAGGTCGCCGCCCGCCACGTCACCGTCGACCGTCGCCAGCGCCCAGCGTGCCACCAGGCCAAGTGCCACGGCGGCATTGGCGCTGCCGCCAGCGGCGTTAACCTGCTCCTCATAATTCAGCAGGCACATGTAGTTTTCGCGCCCCTTGCGCACCACCACGCGGCGGCGGCGTTCGGCCGGGTCGGGGAACAGGCGGGCGAGTTCGCTGTCGATTTGGCGTTGCAAGTGGCGGGTATAGGTGCTGATCCAGACGGTGCCGTGGTTGCGCTCCGCCCACAGGCTGGCGGGCGCGACGTAGGCCAGTGTTTTGCCGGTACCGGTGCCGGCTTCGGCCAGGATGGTGTGCGGATCGCCCGGCATCTCACGCGGGTCGAACGCGCGGGCGGCGGCGCTGGCGTAATCGGCCTGGCCCGGGCGCTGCTCGGCATCCGGGCCCAGCATGGCGGCCAGGCGCGTCCGGGCCTCGGCCGGCGTGACCGGCATCGCACTGGGCGGCGGGGGTGGCGCTTCGTCCTCCCATTCCGGCAGCCGGCGCCAGACTTTCAGCGCGACCGTGCCGGGCTGGGCGGCGGGCGCGTCGAGTGCGGCCAGAACGAAGCGCGCCCAGGGCCAGCCGGCCGCGCCCATCTGTGCCGCCAGCGACGCCGCATCCGCATTGAGCGGCACCTGACGCGCCCGGCCCAGATGGCGCAGCAACGTGGCGGCGATGTCGGGCAGCAGCGCCGCCGCGTCCTCATGCGTCGTGGGCAGGTCCAGATCCAGCGCTAGCGCCATGCCGCGCGGCGTGGGTGCCACGGGCCGGGCGGGTAGCACGAAGGCGAACAGCTCCAGCAGGTCGAAACACGGCATGGGGCGGTGGCCGAGCCTGCGCAGCGTGGACGGCGCGTGCACTACCAGCGGCGGCCCACCTTCCAGCAGCTCCGCCGCGCCGGCCCGCGACAAGGTCAGCAGCTCACCATCGGTCGTCAGCACGGACGCCCGGCCATGCAAAGCCACGATCGCCGGTGCATCCGGCAGCAACGGCGATCCGTTTCCCATAAGCCGATTTACGGCCACAACCCGCCGGGCTCAAGCCGCCACGGCTAGAATAAAGGGCTACCGTGATTGACCGAGAGGGAAGGCGTTTCTAGCTTGCATCCCATGGGTGAAACCGTTCGTAACAATAATCTGCCGCGCGCCTGGCCGTTTGAGGAAGCCGCCCGGGTCGCCGCCCGGGTCGCCGCGAGCGGTAAGCCGGCGGCGCTGTTCGAAACCGGCTACGGCCCCTCTGGACTGCCACACATCGGCACATTCGGCGAGGTTGCGCGCACGACCTGGGTCCGCCATGCCTACACGACGCTGACCGGGCAGCCCGCCCGGCTACTGGCGTTCAGCGACGACATGGACGCGTTGCGCAAGGTGCCGGACAACGTGCCCAACCGTGACATGCTGCGTGAGTTCATCGGCCAGCCACTCAGCCGCGTGCCAGACCCGTTCGGCACCCACTCCAGCTTCGGCGCCCACAACAATGCGCGCTTGCAGGCGTTCCTCGATAGCTTTGGTTTCGAGTACGAATTCGCGTCCAGCACGGACTATTACGCGTCCGGCCGGTTTGATGCGGCATTGCTGCGCGCGGCGGAGCGGCATGATGCGATCGTCGCCGCCGTGTTGCCGACGCTGGGGGCCGAGCGCCGGGCGACCTACTCGCCCTTCCTACCGCTGCACCCCCGCACAGGGCAGGTCATGCAGGTGCGGATCGATCGCGTCGACCCGGCGGCTAATACGCTGGACTGGCAGGACCCGGATACGGGCGAGCTGATCCAAACCGCCATCACAGGCGGGGCCTGCAAGCTGCAATGGAAGGCCGATTGGGCCATGCGCTGGCACGCACTGGGTGTGGATTACGAGATGTCGGGCAAGGATTTGATCGACAGCGTGAAGCTGTCCAGCAAGATCTGCAACATCCTGGGGTCATCCCCGCCCGTCGCCTACACGTATGAGTTGTTCCTGGACGAACACGCGCAAAAGATCAGCAAGAGCAAGGGCAACGGCCTGAGCGTGGACGAGTGGCTACGCTACGCCCCGCCCGAAAGCTTGGGGCAGTTCATGTACAACGCGCCGCACCGGGCCAAGCGGATGTTTTTCGACGTGATCCCCCGGGCCGTAGACGAATATCTGACCAACGCTGCCAAGCTCGGCACGCAAACGATGGAGGAGCAGCGGGCCAATCCCGCCTGGCATATCCAAGGTGGCCGCACCGTGGATGCCTGGAGCCCGGTGCCGTTCGGCATGCTGCTGAACCTCGCCAGTGTCGTGAATGCGTCCCGCCCGGCCATGCTGTGGGGTTTCTTGGAGCGCTACAGCCCCGGCATCACCCCCGAACAGGCGCCGTTCCTGAGTCAGCTTGTGGATCACGCGGTCCAGTATTACCGGGACTTCGTCGCCCCCGGCAAAGTGTTCCGCGACGCCACGCCCCTTGAGCGTGCTGCGATGCTGGACCTGGCGGACACCCTCGCTACCCTGCCGCCCGATGCGACGGCGGAGGCGATCCAGAACGAGGTGTACGCCGTCGGCAAGCGTCATCCGTTTCCGGATCTCAAAGCCTGGTTTGCCTGCCTGTACCAAGTCCTGCTGGGACAGGCGGAAGGGCCGCGCTTTGGCGGCTTCGTCGCCTTGTACGGCCGGGATGAGACGGTGGCCCTGATCCATGGCGCATTGAGCCGGGCGCAGGCGGCCTGATGCCGTTCCTGAAAAAGGCGGTTCGGCAGCTCCCGGCCATTCTCGGCCTGTTGCTGCTGGTGGGTGCGATCTATGTCATTTGGAAAGAGTTCCGGACGCTCAAGATCGCCGACATCAAGGTGGCGCTCGCAGCCATCCCGCCGCGGGCGTTGCTGCTGAGCTTTGTCTGGACCGTGCTGTCCTATGGCGTGCTCACCTTCTACGACCGGCTGGGTACGATCTATGCTGGCAAAAAAGTGAGCTACGGCCGGGTCAGCTTTGCGTCGTTCTGCGCCTATGCGCTGTCCCACAACCTGGGCTTTGCGGCCGTGAGCGGGGCCGCGGTGCGTTACCGGTTGTATGCGCATTGGGGACTGACGCCATTCCAGATCGCCAAGGTGGTCGCTTTTTGCAGCCTGACCTTCGGGCTGGGCGGCATGGTGCTGGGCGGCATCATCCTGTTTGTGGAGCCGGACGCGGTACCGTTCTTTGGTGACAAGATTCCCCGCTGGGGCATGTACCTGCTTGGCGCGGGCCTGTGGAGCATTGTCGCGGCCTATGTCAGCCTGTCGAAATTCGTCGGCACCATCCGGCTGATGGGTAACGAGGTGACGCTACCCGATTACCGCATGGCGGTGGTGCAGGTGGCGCTCGCGACGGTCGACGTGGCCGTGACGGCGGCCATCGTCTACCAGCTGTTGCCGGACGCGCCGGGGCTGACGTATCTGCGGTTCCTGGGCGTCTATGTCGCGAGCTACACCGCGGGCCTCGCCGCCAACGTGCCCGGCGGATTGGGCGTGTTCGACACCGCCATGCTGCTGGGGCTCGAGCCCTATTTGCAGCCGCCGCAAATCCTTGGTGCCATCGTCGTGTTCCGGCTTTATTATTACATCATCCCGCTGTTTATCGCTGGCAGCCTGTTCGCCGGCAACGAAATCCTGCTGCGGGGCGGCGCGCGGGTGAAAGCGTCGCCCAACGGCCCCCGCCGCCAGGCGTTGGCCCGCTGGAGTGAGCCGGCGCTGGCCAGCGGGGCCGCGACTGGGGCCGTGGCGCTGTGCGGCGCATTGTTGCTAGCGTTGGGCGTGCTGGACGAACGGCCGGACTTCAGCTGGATCGACCCGGACTTTGCCGAGCTTGCTGCCAATGCCGGGCAATTCATCCCGTCGCTGATCGGGGCGGCACTCATCGTGCTGTCGATCGGGCTGGCGCAGCGTGTCACGCTCGCCTGGGGCAGCACCATCATCCTGCTCCTGCTGGCTGCCGGGTACACGGCGGCACAGCGGACGGGGCTGTGGGTGCCGGCTGTGCTAATCCTCGTCACATTGCTGGTGGCGCCGTTCCGGGACGCTTATTACCGTCACGCCCGGCTACTCTCCGGCCCGTTGCGGGCCAGTACGGCCGTGCCGCTTATGGCACTCGTTATCTGCGTATTGGCGCTGGCCGGGTTCGAGCCACGCATGCGGCAGTTGGCCGATAACAGCTTCCTCGAAATTGTCCTGTCGCAAGATGTGTCCAACGGCACCCGCTTCACGGTGGCCCTGGCTGTGCTGCTGTCGCTGGTCGCGCTCTGGCGGCTGATCCGCCCCGGGCGCGTCGGCTGGACGCCGTGGGCTGGTGAGGGCCGGGCCCGCTATGCGGCGCTGGGTGCCCTGCCACCGGTGCAGGCGGATGGGGTCGTGATGGGTGAGATGGGGCGCGCCGGCATCCCGTTCCGGCGCGTGGGCCGGGTCATGCTGGGCCTGGGCGATCCGGCAGGGGCCGCGTCCGATCAGGCGTCGGCCGTGTGGAACTTGCGTGACCTGGCGCAGCAAGAGGGGTTGGACCCGGCCGTTTGGCGCGCGGGCACCAAGCTGTTGCAGGTCTATGCCGATCTGGGGTTGGCTGCGCTGCCGCTGGGCCCGGACGGGTTACCCGCACCGGAAGGAGCCGACGCACCGGTCGTCCAGCACTATCTGTGCTGCGTCGCCGAGCGGGACTTGGGCCAGCTTTTGCCGTTATTGCCCGAGTTGGCAGAGGGCTTGTTGGCCGACGCAGCCGAGTGACGGGCTACGCGGGCCTGCGCGGCACCAGGATCGTGGCCGTCATGAGCTGCACCGCCTCGTCCCGCTGGTTCAGCGTCGTGGTGCGCACATGCACAACGCCACGGCTGGGGCGGCTGCGGCTTTCACGTCGGTCCAGGATGTCCACCTGCGCCCGCAGCACGTCGCCGGGCCGGACGGGGCGGGGCCAGGCCAGGCTGTCCACTTGGGCGCCGACCGCGCCGCCCGGAAACCGGCATAGGAACGCGTCCGTTTGCAGCCGCATCGTCAGCGCACCCGTGTGCCAGCCGCTCGCCACCAATTCGCCGAACAGGCTTGCCGTCGCTGCCACGGGGTCTATGTGCTGCGGCTGCGGATCGAACCGGGTGGCGAAATCGATGATCTCCTCCTGCAATACCGTAATGGCGTGAGAGGTGTAGGTTTGGCCGGTTTCGATATCCTCAAAGTACAATGGCGTCATTGCGTGGCCTCCGTGCCGGATCATGCTTATCCGGGTCAAGCCGGGGCGCAAGCGTGAGCGACGGCCGCGCATCCCGCATTGCGGAAGGGTTGCCGCATCCACTGGGTGCCACGTGGGATGGGGTGGGCGTCAACTTTGCGCTGTTCTCCGCCCATGCCACCCGGGTCGAGCTCTGCCTGTTCGACCCCACCGGCCAGACCGAGATCGAGCGGATCGCCCTGCCGGAGTACACGGACGAGGTGTGGCACGGCTATCTGCCCGACGCGCGGCCCAACACCGTCTATGGCTACCGCGTTAACGGCCCGTGGGCACCGGACGCCGGGCACCGGTTCAATCCTCACAAGCTGCTGCTGGATCCCTACGCCAAGGGTCATGTCGGCGCGCTCAGCTGGGGCCCGGACGTATTCGGCTACCGGTTCGAGCATGCCGATGACCGGGTGATGGACTTTCGCGACAGTGCGGCCAGCGTACCGAAATGCGTCGTGATCGACCCCGCCTTCACCTGGTTGCGTGACCGCAGGCCCGACGTGCCGTGGAACCAGACTATTTTTTACGAAACCCACCTGCGTGGCTTCACCCGCCGTCACCCTGCCGTTCCGCCAGAGCTGCGCGGTACGTTCAGCGGCATGGCCGTGAAGGAGGTGATCGACTACGTGAAGGCTCTTGGCATCACGTCTATCGAGCTGCTGCCGATCCATACTTTCATCAACGATAGTCAGCTGATCGAGCGGGGGCTGACCAACTACTGGGGCTATAACACGATCGGCTTCTTCGCGCCCGATCCACGCTACAGCAGTAAACCGGCAGCGGCGCATGCTGAGTTTAAAGAAATGGTCGCGCATCTGCACGACGCCGGCCTCGAAGTGATCCTGGACGTCGTGTACAATCACACGGCGGAGGGTAATGAGATGGGCCCGACGTTGTCGTTCAAGGGCATCGATAATGTCTCGTACTATCGGCTTGCCCCCGATAAGCGATTTTATATCAACGACACCGGTACCGGAAACACGCTCAACCTCAGCAACTCACGCGTGCTGCAGATGGTCACCGACAGCCTGCGCTATTGGGTGCAGGAGATGCATGTCGACGGTTTCCGATTCGACCTGGGCACCATCCTGGCGCGGGAACCGCATGGATTCGACCAGGACAGCGGCTTCCTGCATGTCTGTCAGCAGGACCCGGTGCTGAACAGCGTGAAGTTGGTGGCCGAGCCATGGGATTGCGGGCCGGGTGGCTATCAGGTGGGCGGATTTCCGCCGGGCTGGGCGGAGTGGAACGACAAGTTCCGGGACGATGTGCGGCGGTTCTGGAAGGGCGATCCCGGCATGACCCCGGCGCTGGCGGCCCGGCTGTCGGCGTCGGCCGATATTTTCAACCGGCGGGGGCGCAAGCCGTGGGCCAGCGTCAACTTCATCACCGCCCATGACGGGTTCACGCTGCGTGACACCGTCAGCTACGACCGCAAGCACAACTTCGCCAACGGTGAAGACGGGCGTGATGGCAACGACAGCAACCATAGCTGGAACCACGGCACCGAGGGCGAGACGGACGACCCGGCCATCAACGAGGTACGCCGGCGGCAGATGCGCAACATGATGGCGACGCTGCTGTTGGCGCAAGGCACGCCGATGCTGGTCGCGGGCGACGAGTTCGGCCGCACGCAGGGCGGCAACAACAACGCCTATTGCCAGGATAACGAAACCTCTTGGCTCGACTGGGACATTCCTGGTTGGGGGCACGAGATGCTGGCGATGGCGCAGCGTTTGGTAAAGCTGCGGCACGATTACCCGATCCTGCGACGCGGCCGCTTTTTTACCGGCGAGGAAATAGCCGGCGCGGGCGTAAAAGATGTGACCTGGTTCGCCGCCGACGGGTCGGAGATGGGCTGGCGCGACTGGCAGGACCCGGGCCTCTCGTGCCTGGGCATGCTGATTGACGGGCGGGCGCAGGAGACGGGGATCAAGCGCCCGGGTGGCGACACGACCATGCTGTTGCTGATGAACGCCCATGCCGGGCCGGTCGTGTTCACCCTTCCGCCCGCGGCGCTGGGCACCGGATGGCAGCGTGTGCTGGACACCGCCGCCCCAGCCCGGGTGGAGCAGGACGTGTTCCCGATCGCCGCACCGTATGAAGTGCCGGGCCGCACGCTGCTGGTATTTGCATTGCAGTCCTGACCCGTGCGGTTTTCGGGTTGCGCGTGGGCAGTCCGATGCCGATAACACCGGCTCATTACCCAGGACACGCTTATGAGCCGCCCCGCGCTCCGTATTACCCGGCATGACGAGGCCGACGGCTCCGCGCACTTCGCCTTTGAGGTGTGGGACCCGTTTGCGGCGATCTACACCGGGCAGCAGAGTCTGGATGCGGCGCTGGCCCGGGTCGACGCGCTGCTGGAACGGGTGCGAGATTTGTGGGTCAAGGCTGACCCGGCCCAAACCATGCTGCAGGATGTGCCGGACCCCTCCGCCCCGGACGACGTCGAATGGGCGGAGTTCCGTGCCAGCGCCCAGGCCAACCGCGTGCATGAAACCCGCAACTTCGACCAGCTGAACTGGCGCAAGGCGAGTGGTGGCCGGCAAGCGGCGGTGGAGACAACGTGTAACGAGGTTGGCTTCCGTCCGTAAGTTACAGCTCGACAAGGATCTCGGTCAGGCCCGCTTCGAGCAGGGTGAGCAACTCCATCACTGGCAGGGCGATGCAGCCCTCGGTCGGCGCGCGGCCGGGTGTTGCGACGTGCAGAAAGATGGCGCTGCCAGCCTTGCGCACGACTGGGCTGTCGTTCCACCCCAGCACGCCGATGATGTCGTAGACCGCATCGGCCCGCCACAACGCCTCGTGCCGGGCAGGATAGGGCAGGGTGACAAACTGGTTATAGGCAGAATCTGCCGGGTCATCGCACCAGCCGTCGCTGGGGGCGATTGGCATCACCGGGACTGCGGCGGCCGGGCGGCGGACACGGCCGGCCCGGTACAATACGCGGCGTAGCGGCAGCAGTCCGGCTGGGGTCGCGCCATCGCCCTCCTGTTTATCGGGCCGTACGCCGCCCCGGCCAAGTGCGGCAGGTGTGCGGAGGCCGGGTGCGGTCAGCCACCCCGCCTGCACCATGGCTCTCATACGGCCCTCATGCCATGCCGTGTCCCTCGGCCCCGCGGGCCCCGGCCAGGCGATAGGCCGCAGCAGCCTGGTCCGGCGTGGTCCCGCCCAGCCAATCGGGGGCGGCGGTCGCAAGCGAGGTATAGCCGCCACTCTGGTGCATGCCCGGCTGAATGCCAGCTTCGGCCGACTGGCTCATGCCGTCCGGCAGCGCAGGGCGGGAGGTGTCTGGCGGCATGAACAGCACCTCCTGAGCCAGGCCAACCAGCGCCGCGCCGATCATGCCCATCGGCCCGCCGGCAATGCCCGCACCCAGGATACGCAGGGGAGCCGGGATCGTGTCGCCCGTTGCGCCGCGGTAAATCATGCCGAGCAAAGGGATATGATGCAGCGGATTGAGCGCGCCCAGCAGTTCACCGAAGCTCATTTCGAGCGGCTTGGGCTCGCTGTTATCGGAGCCGGGACCTTGGCTGGGTGCCAGGCCCGCCGCGGCGGCGACGGTCTGATAGTGCGGGGCCGGGCCGCACCCCCAATCAGTCATTAGGTCCATGGCGCAACACTCTCCAAGCCCTGACGGAAGCAAGTGACGTGCCACCGTGGGCGCCCTAGCATTAAAGGGTGTGCCCAAACCGGCGCGTCTTCGTGCTCAGGTAGTGATCGTTGACGCCGTTCGGCGCCGTGCGCAGCGGTTCGGTTCCGGTAATTTCGATCCCGCACGCCTCCAGCGCCGCAACCTTGGCCGGGTTGTTGGTCAGCAGGCGGATGCGCGGCAGGCCCAGATCGAGCAGCATGGTCGCAGCAATGAGGTAGTTGCGTTCGTCCGCATACCAGCCGAGCGCCCGGTTGGCGTCCAGCGTGTCGAGGCCGCGATCCTGCAACGCATAAGCCCGCAGCTTGTTGGCGAGACCGATGCCACGTCCCTCCTGCGACAGATACAGCACGACGCCCGCCCCGGCCGCGGCGATGCGCTCCAGCGCCAGATGCAGCTGCGGCCCGCAATCGCACCGCAGACTGCCGAGCAGGTCGCCGGTGAAACACTCCGAATGCAGCCGGACCAGGGGGGCCGGCACACGAGTGGGGTCGCCGATGACGATGGCCAGATGCTCGATGCCGGCGTCAGGCGCGCGGAAGGCCACGACACGCGCGTCGGGCGCGGCCTGTAACGGCACCGGCGCCTCTGCCACCCGCACCAACCCGGCGGCACTGGCATTGTCATAGGCAATGACGTCGGCGCTGTGAACGATCAGCACGTCCACCTCCGCCGGGGCGGGGCGGGCCGGTGAGAACAGCACGGCGGGCAGCACACGGGCGAGCTTGATCAGCGCCATGGCGGCCGGGGCTGCGGCAGGTGTGGCGACCAGGGCCAGTGGGTTTGCAAGCAGCTGAGCGGCTGTCGGGTCCGCGACACCCTGGAGCAGCTCTGGCGTCAGGAGCCCGCTGGTGCGGAACGCCACCGGGCCGTCAGGCATGGGCTGACCGGTCAGGGCCACGGCGCGCATGCCAGTCAACAGCAGCACGGGGTCAACCCCAGCGAGCGCTGCAAAGGTGCGCAACCCGGAGGCCCCCGCCGTTTCGGCCGCGAGCAGCACGGAACGGCCATCCGGCCCATCCAGCAGGACCGGTGCGCCCCGGCGCAACTCACCCATCGCACGATGAACCGCGCGGGGGCGGGCGAGCGCCAGGTCCGGGTCAGGTAGGCGTTCGGTCATGGCGGCCTTATGCGCGGTGCTCTCTGGATTGGCGAGGCAGAGATCGGTTGAGGTCGTTGTGGAACTGTTAAAAGTCTCTCACGTATCTGTGTGGTACGGTTGCCGATGTCTATGTGGTGGGTGTGCAAGCCGTGCGTTGCTGCTGCCACATGAAAACAGGGGTATGGCTCTGATGAGCGTTGAGCGTCCAATCCTAATTGTCGATGATGACATGGCGCTCCGCCAGACGCTGGTGGAGCAATTGCAGGTCGACCGGGAGTTCTTGGCAGCCGAAGCGGGAACAATGGCAGCGGCCCAGTCTATGATTAGCAAAGATGGAGCCCGCTACGATGCGCTCATCTTGGATGTGGGCCTTCCGGATGGCGATGGCCGGGACCTGTGTGCACAGTTGCGTAAGCAGGGCCAGCGCATGCCGATCATCATGCTGACCGGCTCCGACGACGAGGCAGATGTGGTGCGCGGGCTCGACTCCGGCGCCAACGACTATATCGCCAAGCCGTTTCGCCTGGCCGAGCTGCTGGCCCGGTTGCGCGCGCAACTGCGCATCTTTGAAAATAGCGAAGACGCGGTATTCACCATCGGCCCGTACATGTTCCGCCCGAGCGCCAAGCTGCTGGAGGAAGTGAACCGCAAGCGACGCATCCGCTTGACGGAAAAGGAGGCGGCGATCCTGAAATTCCTCTACCGCTCCGGCACACGCCCGGTCGCGCGGCAAATCTTGCTGAATGAGGTTTGGGGCTACAACGCCGCGGTCACGACCCACACGCTGGAAACGCATATCTACCGTCTGCGCCAAAAAATAGAGCCCGATCCCGGCAATGCCCGGCTGCTGGTGACGGAGGCGGGCGGCTACCGTCTGGATCCGCTGGGTGTGACCGAAACGGTATGAACCGCCGGTCCCTGCTGGCGGCAACCGCGGCCCTAGCGACCCGCCGGGCTTGGGCGGCGAACGAGACAAGCGCGATCCGCCTCAGCCACGGGTACGGCATCCTGTATTTGCCGCTGATGGTCATGCGCGACCGCAAACTGCTGGAAGGTCAGCTAGACCGCGCGGGCCTGCCGCCTGCTGCCGTAAGCTGGGCGTTGTTCGACGGCGGCAATGTCATCAATGACGCGATGCTGGCCGGCGCACTCGACATCGCGGGCACGGGCGCGCCAGGCTTCGTGACCCTTTGGGCCAAGGCTCGGGGCGTGGCGCGGGCCGAGGTCGTGGGCGTGGCCGGGCTCAGTACCTGCGCCCTCAGCCTTAATAGCAACCGGCCCAACATCGTATCGCTGGCCGATTTTGGGCCGAACGACAAGATTGCGCTGCCGGGCATCAAGACGTCGCTGGCCGCCGTTGTGCTGCAGATGCTGGTCGCGGCCAAGTTCGGGCAGGCGAATTACGCCAAGCTCGACAGCGTGACCGTTGGACTGCCGCACCCGGAAGCGTATGGCGCGCTGATGTCGGGCAAGACGGAGATCGCGGCCCACTTCGCCTCACCGCCGTACTCCATTCTGGAGCTGAAGGACCCGCGCATTCACAAGGTGGTCGCAGCCTCCGACGTGCTGGGCGACGGCACGCTCGACGTCGTGTTCGCGCCCCGGCGGTTCGTGGACAGCAACCCGCGCACGATGGTGGCTTTCCTGGCGGCACTCGATGAGGCGAACGCGCTCATTGCGGCCAAGCCGAAGCAAGCGGCCGAGAGTTTTATCCGGTTGGCCGCCGCCAAGATGAGCGCGGCCGACGTCCTCGCCATGGTGTCTGACCCGGATACGAAGTTCGACACGACGCCGCATGGCGTGATGGCCTATGCCAATTTCATGAAGGCTGTCGGCAGCATCAAGCAAGCGCCGGCTGTGTGGAGCGACATGTTCATGGCGCTGCTGTCGGCCCGGCCAGGCTCCTAAACTAAGGGCAACAAAGCGGCCCTATCCGCGTTATTTCGTCATGACGCAACCCGATCTCCACGCCGTGCAAACCCGGAACCGGCTGGCCCCGCTTGCGGCGCTTCTCGTGCTGACGGGTGTTGTGCTGGCCGTGCTGGCCTGGGTGCACGGCGACCGGACCCGCACCGTGACCGCCACCCAGAACCGCATTCTGATGACGGCCGAACATCTCATGTCGACGCTGAAGGACCTCGAAACGGGTGAGCGCGGTTATGCCATCACCGGGATCGCGAGTTACCTTGAGCCCTATCAGGCGGCGGAAGACGAGCTCGACGCCGCCATTGGCGCGGTTAGCCTGCCGGCCGGCGAACGGAAGCAACTGACGGCGCTGGTGGCGCGCAAGCGGGCGTTTACGCGTGACGTGGTGCGGTTGCGCAGTACAGAGGGACCGGATGCGGCGCGGGCGCTGATCCTGTCGGGCGAGGGTAAGGTTTCGATGGATGCGGTGCGCGTCCATGTCGCAGCGCTGCAAGCCGCCGCCCAAAGCCGGATCGAGAAGACGGCGCGGTCCGATGCGGCGCTGGCACCGCTGCTGGGGGGCGGTTCGGCCTTGGCGCTTATGGGGGCGATCGTGGCTGTGGGCACCGTCGCGGTGCGTCAGCGCCGGGCGGAGCGCGCGAGTGCGGCCCTGCTCGGCAGCGTGCTGGACAGCGCGCCGATCGGGCTTGGCTTCCTCGATCCCGACCTTCGCGTGCGGCACATGAACCGCGCGATGGCGACGCTAAGCGAGCGGGCGCTGGATTCCGATGTCGGCCGCAGCGTGTGGGAGGTGCTGCCGGATGCGCGGGCCGAGCTAGAGCCGCGGCTGCAGGACGTCATCGAGCGAGGCCGGTCGGTGCCGGAGGTCCTGGTGACCTTGCCGGCGCGTAAGGGGGGCGGTGCCCTACGCGACTTCCGCTTCGGCTTCTTCCCCTTGCCGGCCCAGCACGGCGGGCGGCCCGGCGTTGGCATAGTCGTCACCGACGTGACCGTCGCGCGCCGGGCCGAGCAGCGCCTGCGGGAGAATGAGGAGCGGTTCCGCACCCTGATCGAAACCAGTGCCAGCATGGTCTGGGTCACATCACCCGAGGGCGACCTGGTCGCGCCACAACCGAGTTGGGAGGCGTTCACGGGTCAGAGTTTCGACCAATATGGCGGCCGTGGCTGGCTAGACGCGATCCACCCCGACGATCGTGCGGATACGGCGGCTGCCTGGACCGGTGCCGTGCACGCCCACACGCTGTACCGCATCGATCACCGGGTCCGCCGGGCGGATGGAGCGTGGCGGATCATGGCCGCGCGGGGCGTGCCGATCATGGAGGACGGAGCGGCGCGCGAGTGGGTCGGGACGCATACGGACATCACCGAACGCAAGCTCGCCGAAGAGGAGCTGAGCGCCGCGCGCGACGTGGCCGAGGCAGCCAACCGGGCCAAGAGCCAGTTTCTGGCTAATATGAGCCACGAATTGCGCACGCCGCTTTCGGCCGTGATCGGTTACAGCGAAATGCTGGAAGAAGAGATGGCGGACTCGGCGCCCGCCCTGCTGCCGGATGTGCAGAAAATCCAGTCCAACGCCCGGCACCTGCTGAGCCTCATCAACGACGTGCTCGACCTATCGAAGATCGAGGCCGAGCGTATGACGCTGTTTGCCGAGCCGTTCCAGGCCAATCAGCTGGTGCACGATGTCGCGATGACCGCCGGCGCGCTCGTCAAGCAAAAGCGCAATGCGCTTGCGACGGATATGCCCTTTGACCTCGGCACCATGAACACCGACCAGGTGAAGCTCCGCCAGTGCTTGCTGAACCTGGTCAGCAACGCTGCCAAGTTCACCGAGAATGGCCAGATTACGCTGCGGGCACGGCGCGATCGCGACACGCTCGAGTTTGCCGTGTCGGACACCGGCATCGGCATGACGCCCGAGCAGCTGGATAAGCTGTTCGAGCGGTTTTCGCAGGCCGATGCCTCCACCACGCGCCGTTTTGGCGGTACCGGCCTCGGGCTCGCCATCACACGGGCGTTCTGTCGCCTGATGGGCGGCGACGTGACGGTCACGAGCACCGAGGGGGCAGGCTCGGTCTTTACGATCCGCGTGCCGGCCCAGTTGCCGGAGTCCGCGACGGAACCCGATGAGGTGCCCACGGTCACTGACGGCAGCAAGCGCGTCGTATTGCTGATCGACGACGACGCGGGGCAGCGGGAGTTGATGGGCCGGTTCCTGGAGCGCGAGGGCTTCGCGGTGCGCATGGCCGCAGACGGCCAGACCGGCATCGGGATCGCGCGCGCGGTGCAGCCGCACGCCATCCTGCTGGACGTCATGATGCCGCAGATGGATGGCTGGTCGGTGTTGAAGACAATCAAGGCCGACCCGGCCATTCAGGCCATTCCCGTCGTCATGGTCACCTTCGTGAACGAACCCGGGCTGAGCGCCAGCCTGGGTGCGGTGGACCTTGTGCCAAAGCCCGTCTCCTGGGATCGGCTGAAGGCGGTGATGGACCGGTTCCGGGGCGACGGCGGCAGCATATTGGTGGTCGATGATGATCCGGACGCCCGCAACCGTCTGCGCACGCTGCTGGTGCGCGAAGGCTGGACGGTGGTGGAAGCGGCGAACGGGCAAGAGGCGCTGACCGCCGTCGCGCACCGCACACCGCAGCTGATCCTGCTCGACCTTACGATGCCGGTCATGGACGGCTTTGCCTTCCTGCATGAGCTGCGTGAACGACCGGGCTGCGCCGACATTCCGGTCGTCGTGCTTACGGCCCGCGACCTTGATGCCGACGAGCGGCGGCAGCTGCAAGCTGCGGACCGGGTGTTCCAGAAGGGCCAGACCGATCTGCGCACCCTGGCTGGAGAAATCAGGGCGTTGGCGCCGCCGGGGGGGTAGCGGGCGCCGCTGCCGGGTCGGGCGCGTACCGGATCGCGAACCCGGTCGAGCCCGGTGGCGGCGCGGCCGGGGCAGTCTGATCCGTCACGCCATCGCGGCGCGCTTCGTCGGCCGACAGCACCACGGTCCTGCGCACGAATGTCTGCGCTTCGGCCTCTGTCAGGCGTGTGCGGCTGACCAAGGTCTGGATCAGCGCCAGCTCCATCGCCTGCGCGCCCAGGCTGAGTTCCTGTAACTGCTGCGAGGTTATGGAGACGGGACCGGACGATACGAGGGCGGCCTGATGGAACAGGAACTGCCCTTGCGGCACCGACAACCGGCGCTGCCCGGCCAGAAACAAGTAGCAGGCGGCCGAAGCGACCAAGCCTAAATTGTGCATCGTAACCGGGACGCCGTTGGCCTGCACCTGAGTGACATAGGCCGCCATGGCCTGCGCATCGACGAGCGTACCGCCGGGTGAAGCCAGAAAGACCGTCAGCGCGGCAGGCTTGAGCGTCAGCAGGCGATCCATATCGGCGATAAACAGCTCACGCGTGCGGCGGGAGATGGGCGCCTGCAGGATGACGTAGCCGGTCCGGTCTATGCCCAGGCGCGGTTCGGCCACCGGCGCGGGCGGGGCCTGGCAACCGGCCAGCGCGGCTGCGCCCACCAACGCGGCGCGGCGGCCCAGCGCAGGGGTGCGGCGCATTGGCTAACTCTCCGGCCGCGTCAGACAGACCATGGATTGTAAGTGGCTTGCGTGGTCACCGGCGCAACCGGTGTGGCCCCGGCGCCAAGCGGGTACTCGACTTCTGGCGCGTACACGGCTTGATCCTTGCCCAGTAACGAGCTGTACAGGACGAATTGGCCAACCGGCGTGGGCGGTGCCCGGAACAAATTGTGCTGCGCGACCCAGGCCGCGACTTTGACCTCCGGCACCGCGTCCAGCCGGGCGAGCGTCACGTGCGGGGCGAAACGCCGCCGCTCCCGTTCCAGCCCGGCGCGGGTAAGGGCGGTTTCGATCTTGGAATGCAGGTGCTCCAGCGCGGGCGAGCGCTCGGCACGGGCGTAAACGGCGGTGATGCGTCCGGCCTTTTGCTGGGTGCCGATCCCGGCCAGCGTGAGCGCGAAGCCCGGCGCGCGGATGGCGGCCAGCGCCGTATCCATATCCCCCGCCTGCCAGCCCGGCAGGTCGCCGATAAAGCGGAGCGTGAGGTGATAGTTCTCGGGCGGGACCCAGCGCGCGCCCTGCAATCCGCCTGCCATCCAGGCCAGCCGCTCCCGCAGCGCGTGCGGAATGTTCAGCGCCACAAACAGCCTCATGGCAGCGCCGCCACGGTGTCTGTGAGGCGGATCATGGCGGGCAGCAGTCGGGCGACAACGCGGCGAACGCCCTCCGGGTTGGGGTGGATGCCGTCCGGTTGGTTCAGCGCCGGGTCCCGCGCGACGCCATCGAGGAAGAAATTATCCACCATCAACCCCGGACGGTGCCCCAGCCGCTGGTACACGGCGGCAAAGGCGTCGGTATAGGCGGTGCCGAGGTTGGGCGGTGCCAGCATGCCGCTCAGTAGCACTGGCACATGCGCGCCCCGCAGCCGGTCGGCGATGGCGGCCAGGTTGCGTTCGAGCTCCGCCGGCGGCAGGGCACGCAGGGCGTCATTACCCCCCAGCTCCACCAGCGCGCCGAATGGGACACCGGCCAGTTCGGGCGTGGCCAGCGCCCAATCCAGGCGGGCCAGGCCGCCCGCCGAGGTGTCGCCGGACACTGCCGCATCCACCAGCCGCACGTCACGCCCCGTGTCGCGCAGGGCTTTCTCCATGACTGCCTGGAAGCCATCCGGCGCGGCCAAGCCATAGCCGGCAGCGAGGCTGTCACCCAAAACCAGGATATGGACGGTGCGGGCCTGGGCCGCGCCGATGCAAAGCACTGTCATGAGCAGGATGTTGGCCAGCCCGTGTCGTGCGCCATATGGGATAGTCATGGACATAGCACTGCCTCACTCACCCAACCTGGCCCCCACCGGCCTCGGCGCACCGCTCATCCACGTACGCGGATTGGACCTCACGGTGCCCGCCGCCGCCGGGCCGGTCAACATCCTGAAGGGGATCGACCTCGATATCGGCACTGGTGAGGCGGTTGGCATCGTGGGCGCGTCCGGCTCGGGCAAGACCAGCCTGTTGATGGTGCTGGCCGGGCTGGAGCGAGCGACGGCCGGCATCGTCCACGTGGCGGGCCAGGATTTGCGGGCGTTGGACGAGGACGCGCTGGCCCGGTTTCGCCGCCAGACCGTCGGCATCGTGTTCCAGTCCTTTCACCTCATCCCCACCATGACGGCGCTGGAGAACGTGTCGATCCCGCTGGAGCTGGCCGGTGAGCCGGACGCGGAGGACCGGGCGGCGGAGGGGCTGCGCCAGGTGGGACTCGGGCACCGGCTGACGCATTTGCCGGGACAACTCTCGGGCGGCGAGCAGCAACGGGTCGCCCTAGCCCGCGCCTTTACGCCACGGCCGAAGCTGCTGCTGGCGGATGAGCCAACGGGTAACCTCGATGTGACCACGGGCCGGGCCGTGATGGACCTGCTGTTTGGGTTGCGCGAAACCCTGGGTACGACCTTGTTGCTGATCACGCATGACCCGGCGCTGGCGGAGCGTTGCGGGCGGCAGGTGCACGTGACCGACGGACGTATCACGTGAGTATCGCCTGGACGCTCGCCCGGCGGGAGCTGCGGTCCGGCACGCGCGGGGTACGGATCGTGCTCGCCTGCCTCGCCCTGGGTGTGGCCGCCATCGCCGCCGTCGGCAGCCTGCGGTCGGCCATCAATGACGGGCTGGCCACCGATAGCCGCCGGATCCTGGGTGGCGATCTGGAGGTGCAGTCCGGCGCACAGCCCTTGCCGGACACCTTGCGCAGCTGGTTGCGCGACCGCGGGGCGACGCTGTCGGACGTGGTGGCGATGCGGTCCATGCTGATTGCGCCGTCGGGCGAACGGCAGCTTGTCGAGCTCAAGGCAGTCGATGCTGCCTACCCACTGGTCGGCGCGGCGGTCGTGACGCCGGGCACGCTAGCGGACGGAGTGGCGGATGCCGGCGTGGTGCTGGAGCCTGTGGTGATGGAACGGCTGGGTGTTCACGCGGGCGACCGGCTTAAGCTGGGACAGGCGGAAGTCACGGTCCGCGGGGCGCTCATAAATGAACCGGACCGCTCGGCATCGCCAACCATTCTGGGACCACGGGCAATGATTGGCCTGCAGACCCTGCCCGCGACGGCGCTGGTGCAGCCGGGGTCGTTGCTGAACTACGACCTGCGCGCCACGTTGCCGCCGGGTGCCGATGTTGCGGCCACGCTTGCCGCTCTGCGGTCAGCGTTTCCGGAGCAAGGCTGGCGGTTGCGCACCTCGGCAGAGGCGGCGCCCGGAGCCGCCCGCATCATCGACCAGACCAGCCTGTTCCTGACCTTGGTCGGCCTGACCGCATTGCTGGTGGGCGGCATTGGCGTGTCGACCGGCATTCGTGCGTGGCTGGAGGCGCGGGCACGCACGATTGCGACGCTGCGCTGCCTGGGTGCGACCACACGCACGATCTTTGCGACGATCTTGATCGAGGTCGGTGCGCTGGCGCTGCTGGGCGTGGCCATCGGCGTCGTGGCCGGGGCCGTGCTGCCGGTCCTGGCAACGCTGGCGTTTGGCGATCAGCTCCCGGTGCCGCCGCGGCTGGGCATCTACCCGGCTCCGCTGGCGCTGGCCGCGGTCTATGGCCTGCTGACCGCAGCCGCCTTTGCGCTGTGGCCCCTGGCCCGGGCGTCGCAAATTTCAGGAGCGGCGCTGTTTCGGGACGCGCTGTTACCGGAGCGGGTGCGGGCGCGCCCAGCGTTGCTGGCGGTGAATGCCACGCTCGTGCTGGCGCTGGTGGCACTGGTGGTCTGGAATGCCGATGCGCGGCTGTTTACGCTGTCGTTCTGTGCCGCGGCAGCCGCGACTGTGCTGCTGTTCTGGGGGGGAGGCACCGCCATGATGGCGGTGGCGCGCCAGATCCGTATCCCGCGCGCACCGGCCTGGGCGCGGCTGGGCCTGTCCAACCTGTACCGCCCCGGCGCGGGCACGGTGCTGATGCTGGTTTCGCTCGGGCTCGGCCTGTCCACATTGGCGTCGATCGCGCTGATCGAGGGCAATATCCGGGCGCAGGTGCTGGAGCAGCTGCCTGCGCAGGCGCCGACCTTTTTCTTCATCGATATCCAGAACGACCAGCTCGCGCGCTTTATCGACACCGCCACCGCCCAGGGGGCGACCCGGATCAGCGAAGTCCCAAGCCTGCGCGCCCGGCTCGTCAGCGTGAAGGGCATACCGGCCGACCAGGTGCAGGCAACGCCCGAAACGCAATGGGCGCTGCGCGGCGACCGGGGGCTTACCTACAGTGCGACGGTGCCGGATGGCTCGCGCATCGTGGCCGGTGCTTGGTGGCCCGCCGATTACGAGGGTCCGCCGCTGGTGTCGTTCGACGCGAACCTGGCGAAGGGTTGGGGGGTCACGATCGGCGATACGCTACGGGTGAACGTGCTGGGGCGGGATATCGACCTGAAGATCGCGAGCCTGCGGGATATCGCGTGGCGCTCACTGTCGCTGAATTTCACCATGGTCGCCTCGCCGGGCTTGCTGGCGCGGGCGCCGCACACGCACTTGGCGACAGTCTATACGGACCCGGCGCATGAGGCACCGGTGCTGCGCGCAGTCACGGACGCATTGCCGAATGTGAGCGGTATCCGGGTAGCGGACGTGCTGGGCGCGGTGGCAACCCTGGTGGGTAAGCTCGGCACCGCCCTGGCGGCAACGGGAACAGTCACGCTGGCGTCCGGCGCGCTGGTGCTGGTGGGTGCGATCGCGGCCGGGCAGCGGCGGCGCATGGCGGAGGCGGTGGTGCTGAAGACGCTGGGCGCCACGCGGGCACAGATCCGGGCGTCGTGGTTGGTGGAGTTCGGTCTAATCGGGGCGCTGGCCGGGTTGCTGGCGGCCGGGGTCGGCGCGCTGGCCAGCTGGGCCGTCGTGCGGTTCGTTATGCGGGCGGATTGGGTGTTCCTACCCGGCACGCTCGCCGTCGTTGTGCTGGGCTGCGTGGGCCTTATGCTGGTATTCGGCTATTGGGGCACTGCCGCCGCCCTGCGTGCCCCGGCCGCGCAGTACCTGCGCCGGGAGTAAGCAGTCCTCACTTAGCCGCTTGAACCAGCAAAGGTTTGAGGCAATGTAGTGCCTATGGGCACTCTCGCCCTCTATGAGGATAGGAAGACTATGGCCTTCATCCCCGACTCTCGCCCCTTCTCGCCGGCGGTGGCGGACGGCGCCACGATCGACGCCGGGCTGCGGAGCTATATGCTTCGCGTTTATAATTGGATGACCTCCGGTCTGTTGCTGACCGGCCTCGTCGCCTACGCGGTCGCGAACACCAGCCTGATTTCGCTGTTCTATCAGCAGGTGCAGACCGCCCGCGGCATAGCCACGCAGCCGACGCTGCTAGGCTACGCCGCCATGTTCGCGCCGCTCGTTTTCGTCATGGTCCTAAGCTTTGGCGTGAACCGGCTTTCGACCCAGGCGTCGCAGGCGCTGTTCTGGGCGTTTGCCGCGGCGATGGGCGCGTCGCTCGCCAATATTTTCCTGATCTACAGCGGTAGCAGCATCGCCCGCGTGTTTTTCATCACGGCCGGAACGTTCGGGGCCATGAGCCTTTATGGCTACACGACCAAGTCCGACCTGAGCCGCATGGGCAGCTTCCTGCTGATGGGCCTGATCGGCGTCGTCATCGCGAGCGTGGTCAACATGTTCATCGGCTCGACCGCGATGCAGTTCGCGATCAGCGTGATCGGTGTACTCGTCTTTGTGGGCCTGACGGCGTACGACACGCAACGGATCAAGACCGACTATAGCCAGATGGTCAGTGCCGAGGGTGTGGATGGTGCGGCCAAGCGCAGTGTCTATGACGCGCTTACGCTGTACTTGAACTTCATCAACTTGTTCATGCTCCTGCTGCAGTTGTTTGGCGGTCGCCGCAGCGAGTAACGGTTAGGCGGTTCCGGATAAGGGGCGGGGTGTCGCGAGGCGCCCCGCCCTTTTTTTATTGATGCGCCCAGTAAGGGTGTTGACCGTACGCTGCGAACGGGTAACGATCATCGGAGCGCCAAGGGAGGCTCGACGACGGTGGGGACGCGCTGGTTGGCGATGAGCGTAGCCGTCCTGATCGCACCATTGTCTGTCCGCGCGGCCGAGCCGCTCAAGTTGGCCCTTGTGATCGGCAATGGATCATATCAGGCGCTGCCACCCCTGCCTTCCTGCCTCTCATCCGCCCGGGTGGTGGCCGCGACCTTGCAACGCGCGGGCTTTACGGTGCGGGAGCAGACGAACGAATCAAACGGCCGACTGGGTACCGCCATCAGCGACTTTGCCGACGCGCTGGCTGCCGCGCCGGGTGCCGCGGCCGTGCTCTATTTCTGCGGCTACGCGGTAGGCTTTAACGGACGCGTCTTTCTACTGCCCACCCCTGCGACGTTGGAGCGGTCCACCGATGCACTCACCCAGGGGGTCGTGGGCCGGCTGCCGGTGCAGGCAGTGACGGGTGCGCCGGTCCGCGCCGGGCTAATCTTGCTCGATACGGTGGCCCCGCCCGGCGCGAGTGCACCCACCCCGTTTGCGACGTTGCTGGATGGTACGGGTTTGGACAGCACTGGCGTTGTAGCGGTGCAGTCCGTCGGATCCGCCCCACAAGGGTCCACCACCCTCGCGGTCGCACTGTCGGCCGCATTCGCACAACAGCCGGTGGAGCTAAAGGCGACGGTGCAGACGCTCCGCAACGCCTTCGCGGGACAGCCCAGCACGACCCTCGTGGTGCATGAGCCGCCATCGTCACGGCTGTTGGCGGGGGAGGCGGCCCCAGTGCAAGCCGCCGCACCCACGCCCACGCCCACGCCCACGCCATCACAGCCCGCGCCGTTACAGCCCGCGCCGTCACAGCCCTCGCCGTCACAGCCGGTGGCTTCTTCCACGCCGGTGCCTGCCCAGGCGACGATTGCCGCGCCCTGGTCGCCCGGCCCCGGCGAATTGCGGCGGGGGCAACTGGCCTTGCAACGGCTCGGCTATTTCCGCGGTATGATCGACGGCGTGGCAGGGCCTATCATGTTGGCCGCCATCAAGCGCTACCAGGCCGAGAACAAGCAGGAGCCGACCGGCCTGCTGACGGAAGACGAGTTTGCGCAGTTGCTACAAGTTGGACGATAGGGGATCGCCATGGGCCTGCGCCTTAAATTCAACCTTGTGATGCTGGTCGCCTTCATCGCCGGGCTGGCGCTCGCCGGGGTGCTGTCCCACACCATGGTCAATGCCAATGCCCGGCGGCAAGTGCTGAACGAGGCGGCGATTATGTCCGGCCAGGCCAGCGCCATCAGCCGCTATACCTCGACCGAGATCGCGCCGCTGCTGGTCAGCCAATTTTCACGCCGCTTCCTGCCGCAATCCGTGCCGGCCTGGTCGGCGCAGACCAACTTCCGCACGTTGCAACAAACATTTCCGGATTATAGCTACCGCACCGTCATGACCAACCCGACCAACCCGGCCGACCTGCCAGAGGCGTGGCAGGCAGAGATCATCAGGACGCTGGTTGCGACCCCCACGCTGAAAGAGTTCGTGAGCGAGCGGGACACACCCACCGGGCCAATCTTAAGCGTATCCCGCCCGATCATCCTGACCGACAGCGCCTGCCTGCAATGCCACTCCGTCCCAGCCGCGGCACCGCAGACGATGGTTGATCTGTACGGGTCGGCCAATGGCTATGGCTGGAAGTTGAACGAGGTTTTGGGCGCGCAGATCGTCTCTGTCCCGATGGCGGTGCCGCTGGCGCGGGCAAACGAGACGTTCCTGACCATCATGACCGGCCTGACAGGTGTGTTCCTCGTCATGCTGGTGCTACTGAACCTGCTGTTGCACTACGTGATTATCCGCCCCGTCCGGCGCATTTCGGCGGCGGCGACGGCTGTAAGCCTCGGGCAGATGGACGCGCCAGAGACGGTGGTGCGGGGACGCGATGAGATCAGCAAGCTGGCCGAGGCGTTCAACCGGATGCGCCGCAGCCTGGCGAACGCCATGAAGATGCTGGAGAGCTGACGGCGTCCATGCCTGACCAGCCTGCCTTGATCGGGCGCTACCAGATTGACGCCACGCTGGGCCAGGGCGCGATGGGCGTCATCTATCGCGCCCATGACCCGGAGATCGACCGCGTTGTCGCGATCAAGCTCATCCGCGCCGATTTGCTGAACGGAACCGAGCGTGAGGAGTATGTCGTGCGCTTCCGGCGGGAGGCGCGGGCGGCCGGGCGGTGCCTGCATCCCAACATTGTCACCGTCTACGACTTTGCGCTCCACGACGGCAATCCGTTTCTGGTAATGGAGTTCGTGGATGGTGCGACGCTCGCGGACGCCATGCGCCACACGCCGCGGTTCGACCCCGCGGATGCCGTGTTCGTGACGCTGCAAGTGTTGGCCGCGCTGACGGCGGCGCACGCCACGGGCGTCGTTCATCGCGACATCAAGCCCGCCAACGTCATGCTGGTCGGCGGCACGCTGGTGAAGGTGACCGATTTCGGCATCTCCCGCATCGACAGCGCCATCACGCATAGCGGGGCCGTCGTCGGTACGCCCAGCTATATGTCGCCGGAGCAGGCGCGGGGTGGTGCGATCGATCTTCGCACCGACCTGTTTTCGGCCGGGGTGATGTTGTTCGAGATGCTGGCCGGGCAAAAGCCGTTCCGGGGCAACAGCTTTTCCGAGCTATGGAACGTCCTGGCCGGTCCCAGTCCGGCGGACCCGGCCCCGCTGCACGGCGTGACCCCCGACCTGGTCGCGGTCGTGATGCGCAGTTTGGACAAGAATATCGAGGCCCGGTTCGCGAACGCCGCGGCGATGGCCGAAGCGTTGCGGCAGGCAATCACCGAAACCGGCATCAGCCTGTCGGACCGCACGATCGTGGTGCCCGCCCGTCCGCCAGCCCGCGCCGGCCCAGTGATGTTTACGACGGCGACGCTCACGACGGCGACCCTCACGACGGCGACGCAGAGCTTCGATGCGGGAACGCTACGGCTGCTGGAACAGAAATTGACCGGCTACATTGGCCCGATCGCGCGCCAGTTGGTGCAAAGCGCCGTGCGCCGGGGGGGTGACGCGCGCACACTCTGTGCGGCGCTGGCTGCCAGCATTGACCGTCCACATGACCGCGCGCAGTTCGAGCGGGAGGCCACGGCGGCCTTGGCGCGGTCGGGTGAAACCGTGATGACCAGCACCGGTCCGTCTGGCTTTGGCATCACTGGCCCGGGCGGTACGACGTTCCAGCTTCCGCCGGAAGAGATCACCCGGATCGAGGCCGCGCTGGCATTCAGCGCAGGTCCGATGGCGCGCATCATGGTCAAGCGCGCAATGGCCAAATCGTTATCGGCATCCGCCTTGTGGGACGCGCTAGCGCAACAGATCGAACACCCGGCCGAGCGGGCGGCGTTCCTGGCCAAACGCTAGGTGATTACACAAAAATCCAGCTCTCTCGCTACAGCCTAATCCGGCCAAACTAGCTCTGCCTGAACTATAGCTTTTCAGGTTTGGCGAACACTACTTCCGCCCAGGCGAAGCAGCCTGGCCGGAAAGTGTTCTAGCCGGTTCAGGCCGGTTCGACCTCTTCGCCCTCGGCGTCGACTTCGATCGCGGCACCCTTCACGACCGTCTTCAGATCGTCCAACAGCCGTTGCATCGCCGTCGCCTTGTCCGTCTTTTCCAGCGCCGCGTACTCGGCGGCAAGCCGGTCCATGGCGTTTTCGTAGATCTGCCGCTCACTGAAGCTCTGATCCGGCTGGCCCGCGTTGCGGTACAGGTCGCGCACGACT